>NZ_JBFUAC010000009.1:0-216746 GCF_056406475.1 Massilia sp. P1_C10 | reverse complement strand
CATCCTCGTCACCGCGCTCAACGACGCCAAGGACATCATCCGCGGCATCGAGTCGGGCGCCGACAACTTCATCCGCAAGCCCTATTCCGAGGATTACCTACTGAACCGCATCAGCCAGGTGCTGCTGAACCAACGCCTGCGCCAGGATGCGGGGCCGGAAGCGGGCATCGGCGTGTACCTGGGCGAGCAGAAGCACTTCATCAACGCCAGCCGCCAGCAGATGCTCGACCTGCTGATCTCGACCTACGAACAGGCGGTGCAGGTGAACGTCGAGCTGCAGGCGCGCGAACGCCAGGTCATCGAACTGAACATGCGGCTGTCGCAGCATGCGGCCGAACTGGAGGCGCACAACCAGGAGATCGCGCGCAAGAACATCGAACTGGCGGAGGCGAGCCGCATGAAGTCGGCGTTCATCGCGAATATGTCGCACGAATTGCGCACACCGCTCAACGCGATCATCGGCTTCACCGGGACCCTGCTGATGAAGCTTCCCGGACCGCTCAACGACGACCAGGACCGCCAGCTGAACACGATCCGCACCAGCGCGCGCCACCTGCTCTCGCTGATCAACGACATCCTCGACGTGGCCAAGATCGAGGCCGGCAAGGTCACGCTGGCGCTGGCGCCGGTGCATTGCCAGGCGCTGATCACGGAAACGGCGGATTCGCTGCGGCCGCTGGCGGCGCAAAAGGGCCTGGCGCTGACCGTCGACCTGCCGCCCGATCCCGTCATCGTCACCAGCGACCGGCGCGCGCTCACGCAGATCGTGATCAACCTGGTCAACAACGCGATCAAGTTCACCGAGCAGGGTTCGATACGGGTCGCGCTGACGCAGCGCAGCATCGCGGACGACGTCGTGACGGAATTGAGCGTTACCGACAGCGGGACCGGCATCAGGGCGGAGGACCAGGCCAAGCTGTTCCAGGCGTTTTCGCAACTCGATTCCACGTCCACCCGGCATGCCGAAGGCGCGGGGCTCGGGCTGTATTTATGCCAGAACCTGGCCAACCTGCTGGGCGGAAGCCTGTCGTTGTCGAGCGAGTTCGGCGTGGGCAGCACCTTCACCCTCACATTGCGGGATAAGCCGCTGCGCTGACGACGTCCGAAAAAAAACGCCCGCGACCTTGCGGGGCGGGCGGTAATCCAATTTGCGGGAAATTGGAGGAGACAGTTCCAATATAGTCCGCTTTATGTTGCGCTGCAATACCGTAAAACTACTATGCTTTCATCAGCTGGAATCCCGCTGAACGCTGCGGCATGATGGGGAAGATCTGCGCCAGCTGGCGGTCGGACATGCGCATGTGGCGTTCGGCCACCTGCGCCAGCACCGAGCGGAAGTCGGTCGTCACCGGCAGGTCGCGTCCCTCGTTGAGGGCAGCGTCGCCGACGCCCTGCCAGTCGCCGTACACGTTGCCGCCATTGACGCCGCCGCCCATCACCCACATCACGTTGCCGTGACCGTGATCGGTGCCGCCGTTGCCGTTTTCGCGCGCGGTGCGGCCGAATTCGGACATCACGATCACCGTGGTGTCGTCGAACATCGGCCCCAGGCGCTGCGCCAGCACGGCCAGGCCATGGCCCAGCGGCGCCAGTCGGTTGGCCAGCTGGCCCTTGCCGGCGCCTTGGTTGGCATGGGTGTCCCAGCCGCCCAATGCGATGAAGGCCACCTGGATCTTCGGATCGTTGCGCATCAGCGCGGCCAGGCGCGCGGCGTCGTCCGGGAAGCCGTTCGGCAGTGGCGCGCCGCCGTCCGCCGGATTCATCATCTCGCCGGCCGCCGCCGCCTCCATCACTTCCTTGTGCGCGCTCTTGCCGTCGGCGTAGGCGCGGCCGAAGCGCTCGTGGCCACCGTACAGCTGGTCGAACGCGGCGCCGATCGCCGGACGGTCGAGGATGTTGGCCTTGGTCGCGGAAACCACGTTCGGCAGGTTCATCGCGCCCGACGCCCCCGCCAGGATGCGCGGCATGACAGGGCCGATCGACAACGCGCGGCTCGCCGTAGGAGTGCCGGGCAGCGCCGTGACCAGGCGGTTCATCCAGCCGTCCGGCGTGTTCTTGCGGCCCGGCGTGGCCGACTCCATGTAGTCCTGAGCGTCGAAGTGCGAGCGGGTGCTGTCGGGCGAACCGCTGGCATGCACGAAGGCCAGCTTCTTCTCCTGCCACAGGGGCTGCAGCGTGGCGAGCGCCGGATGCAAGCCGAAGTAGCCGTCCAGGTCCAGCGCGCCGCCTTCCATGCCGGGAGCCGACAGGCCGATGGTCGGACGCAGGCGCAGGTAGTTCTCGTCAGCGACCGGCGCCACCACGTTCAGTCCGTCGACCGCGCCGCGCAACATCACGACGATCAGTTTTTTCTTGGTTGGATTCTCGCTGGTGGCGGCCCATGCGCTGCGGCCGACCGGCAGCACCAGGCTGGCGCCAAGCGCCATCGAATTGAGGAAGTCTCTGCGTTTCATCTTGTTATTCTCCGCTTTAGTGTTGCATGAAATCCGGGCTGCCGAGCAGCATGGCGGCGCGCAGAGGCTCCGCGGTGCCGGCCACCGTCGTCAGGGTGCGGCTCGAAATCGCGCCGCCCAGCGTTGCCTGCAATTGCGTGGCGTCGAGTTCCGGCGCCGTCATCGCGGGCTTCTTCGCCAGCGGCAGCTTGCCGGCGGCGAGCGCGGTGGCGTAGGTAATCCGGCGTGTCAGCGCGTCCGGATTGAGCCAGGCGTCCTGGGTGTTCTTCCAGCCATCCGGCGTCTGGCAGCCGTACAGCGGCATGCCCAGCTGGGCCATCGTGCCGAGCAGCGGCTGGATGTTGGTCACCGGCGCACCGCTGGCGCGGGCCGCCGACACCACGAACTGGTAAGGCGTCTTGAACTTGGCGCCGACCGCTTCCGGCGCCATGAACTGCTGGCTCGAGAACAGCGTGGTCAGGACCGAGCGAATGTCGCCTTTCGACGCCAGGTACATGCGCGCCATGCGGTCCACCAGCGCGGGCGGCGGCACGTCCTGCACGAAGTACTGCGCCAGCTTGTAGCTGAGGTGGCGCGCGGTCGATGGATGCATCGCCAGCACGTCGAGCGCCATCTCGCCTTCGGCCAGGCCGTTGTCCTTGACCTCCATGCCCATCCAGTGCTTGACGCCCTTGTCGTGGCGCGCGCGGTCGAACACGAAGGTCTGGTTGCTCAGCATCAGGGTGCGCTGGTCGTAGGTCCAGCCGGTCAGCATGCGCGCCAATTCGGTCACGTCCTTCTGCGTGTAGCCGCCGTCCACGCCGAGCGTGTGCAGCTCCATGACCTCGCGCGCGAAGTTTTCATTCAGGCCGCTGGCCTTGCCCTTGGGCGTCAGCGCCAGCGAGGCGCGCACCCTGCCCGGCGTGTAGCCGGCCACGGTGGACAGGTGGTTGTCGAGGTAGTACAGCATCGCCGGATGCTTGGCGGTGGCGCCCAGCATCTCGCGGAAGGAGCCGAGCACGTAAGGCCGGATCGCGTCGCGCTCGTAGCTGGCGACCAAGGCGCGGTCGATGCCTTTGCCGGAGAAGACGTTGAAGTGGTTGTACCAGAAATCGACCATCACCTCTTCGAGCTGGCGCGGGCTGTCGATCGCGCGCAACAGGCGCGCTTCGGCCGTCTCCATCGCGATCGCGGTGAGCGCGATGCGGCGCTTCTGCTTCGCGCCCTCGTCCTCGTTGCGCACCTGCTTGCGCAAGTCGACGAATTGATCCACCACGTCGCCAGCCTTTCGGTGGACGGTGGCCAGCGTGGCGATCCGCTCGGTGAGCGCGGCCGGCATCGGGATGGTTTCAGGGTGCAGCTGCTCGTCGATGTAGCGCTCGACGCCCATCTGCTTGACGCGCTCGATGTCGCCCGGTTTCGGACCGAATGCAAGCCGGTTCAGGACATGGACAGCCTGCTGGTCGGGGGTGAGCGCCTGGGCGCCGGCGGGAGCCGCGGCCCATAACAGGGCGCTGAAGATGATGAGGGAGAATTGTTGTGCTTTCATTATTGGTCTCTAAGTGGCATTCGATGTGTGCCCATGCATATTTATATCCCAACTTGCTCAGCCGATGAAGCTTACTTTGTTTCAATTGTAAGCAAATGTAACGGCTAATTCAAACAAATGATTTACTTATATCGTGCGATTGAGAATTGTGGTGTAATTTCACAAATGGAAGAATCGAACCACAGCATTCACGACGAAACCCGCAAGCCCCGCTCGGATGGCGCACAGTCGCGCGAACGCCTGCTGCTGACGGCGCAGCGCCTGTTCGCCGAACAGGGTTTTACCCTGACCTCGACCCGCGAAATCGCGCTCGCCGCCGGCACCAACGTCGCGTCGATCAGCTACTACTTCGGTGACAAGGCAGGGCTGTACCGCGCGGCGTTCCGCGACCTGGCGCCCTGTCCGCGCAAGGACGTTGCGGCGTTCACCGATCCGCAGTTGCCGCTGCGCGAAGCGCTGGCGGCGTTCTACGCGATGCTGCTCGGGCAGCTCAAGCAGGGCGACCAGCAGCGCCTGTCGATGCGCCTTTGGTTCCGCGAAATGCTGGAGCCGACCGGCCTGTGGCTCGACGAAATCGACAACGGCATCCGGCCCGCGCACGCCGGCCTGGTGCAGGTGCTGGGCCGCCATCTCGGCGCCGCCGCGCCGGCCGACGACGTCGCGCGCCTCGCGTTCGCGGCGGTCGGCATGGCGATTCACCTGATGATCTCGCGCGACGTGGTCGAGCAGCTCACGCCGCAATTGCTGGCCAACGAGTCCGCGATCGACACCTGGACCGAGCGCCTGGTGGACTACGCCGAAGCGATGGTCAACGCAGAAAAGGCGCGCATGGAATCCGCTGAACGAAAAACACAGCCACGAAAGAAGAAAGCATGAAGATAGCCCGCATCATGATGACCGCCGCCGCGCCGCTCGCGCTGTGCGCCTGCGCCCTGTCCCCTCCCGCGCCGAAAGTCGATGCGCTGGCGCCGGCCAGGTGGGAAGCGGCGCCGGCGCACAACGGCAGCCTGACCGACCTGGCCGGCTGGTGGCGCCGGCAAGGCGATCCGCTGCTCGCGCAGTTGGTCGATTCGGCCCAGGCGGCCAGTCCTACCGTGTCGGCGGCGCGATCGCGCATCGCGCAGTCGCGCGCCCAGCGCGTGGCGGCCGGCGCGGCGCTGCTGCCGTCGGTCGATGCGGCGGCCACCATCGTCCGCTCGAGCCAGCAAAGCGAACTGCCGACCAATACCACTTCGCAGGCCGGATTCCAGGCCGCGTGGGAAATCGACCTGTTCGGCGCGCGCCGCGCCGAACGCCGCGCCGCCGAGGAGCGGCTGGCCGGCGCGAACGCCGGCTGGCATGAGGCGCGCGTATCGGTCGCCGCCGAAACCGCCAACCAGTATTATGCGCTGCGGGCCTGCGAGCAGTTGCTGGCAGTGGCCGAGCAGGACGCCGCCTCGCGCGACGACACCTCGCGCCTGACCCAGCTGACCGCCGACGCCGGCTTCCAGTCGCCGGCCACCGCGGCGCTGGCGCGCGCCAGCGCCGCAGAAGGACGCAGCCGCGCCACCGCCCAGCGCGCCCAGTGCGACCTGGACGTCAAGGCGCTGGTGGTGCTGACCGCCCTGCCCGAGCCCGACCTGCGCCGGAAAATCGCCGGCGCCGCGGCCGTTGCGGCGACGCCGATCGAAATCAGCGCACTGCCGGCCCAGACGCTGGCGCAGCGTCCCGACGTGTTCAACGCCGAGCGCGAAGTCGCGGCGGCGAGCGCGGAAGTCGGCAGCGCGCAGGCCGACCGCTATCCGCGCCTGTCGCTGCAGGGCGCCGTCGGCCTCGCCAACTTTCGCACCGGCGGCGAGAATACCAGGCTCGATACCTGGACCATCGGGCCGCTGGCGTTGAGCGTGCCCGTATTTGACGCCGGCCGCCGCGCGGCCAACGTCGACGCCGCCCGCGCGCGCTACGACAACGCCGTCATCGCTTACCGCGCAACGGTGCGCCAGGCCGTGCGCGAAGTCGAGGACGCGCTGGTCAACCTTCGCAGCACCGCGCAGCGCAGCGCCGACGCGCAAGTGGCGATGGACGGCTACCGCTATTCGTTCCGCGCCACCGAAGACCTGTACAAAAACGGCCTGGCCAGCCTGCTGCAGCTGGAAGACGCGCGGCGCACCCGGCTGGCCGCCGAAAACGCCGTCGTGACGCTGCAACGCGAGCGCAACGCCGCATGGATCGCGCTGTACCGCGCGGCCGGCGGCGGCTGGACGCCCGCCGCCAACATCGCCGCCATCCAATGAATCGCCCGACCACGGAATCCAAGAACATGAAAAACCTGCTGCTCACCCCCGCTTCCGCCCTCGTCCTCGGCGTCCTGGCCGCCTGCGCCGCCGCGACCATGCTGGCCGCACCCGCCTCTGCCGACGACAAGAAGCCGGCGCCGGCGAAGCCGTCGCTGACCGTCACTACCGTGCGTCCATCGGCGGCCAACCTGCCGATCAAGCTGTCCGCCAACGGTAACGTGGCGGCCTGGCAGGAAGCGATCATCGGCAGCGAGACCGGCGGCTTCAGGCTCAACGAAGTGCGCGTGAACGTTGGCGACATCGTCAGGAAGGGCCAGGTCCTGGCGGTGTTTTCGGCCGACAGCGTGAACGCCGACGTGGCGCAAGCGCGCGCGGCATTGCAGGAGACTCGCGCCAACGCCGCGGAAGCGACCGCGAATGCGGCACGCGCCCGCACGCTGCAGAGTTCCGGCGCGCTGTCGGCGCAGCAGATCAGCCAGTACATGACGGCCGAACAGACCGCGAACGCGCGCATCGCCGCCTCGCAGGCGACGCTGTCGGCGCAGCAGCTGCGCCTGAAGTACACGCAGGTGGTGGCGCCTGACAGCGGCGTGATTTCGGCGCGCAGCGCCACTGTCGGCTCGGTGGTGGGCGTCGGCACGGAACTGTTCCGCATGATTCGCCAGGGCCGGCTCGAGTGGCGCGCGGAAGTGATCGCGGCCGACCTGGCGCGCATCAAGCCGGGCGCCAGGGCGGTGGTGAAGGCGGCCAGCGGCGCCGAGCTGACCGGCCGCGTGCGCATGATCGCGCCGACCATCGATCCGCAGACCCGTTCGGCGCTGGTGTACGTCGACCTGCCGCCGTCGCTGTCGGCCAACTCGCCGTTCAAGGCCGGCATGTTCGCCAGCGGCCAGTTCGAGCTGGGCACGTCGAATGCGATGACGGTGCCGCAGCAGGCGGTCGTGGTGCGCGACGGCTTCAGCTACGTGTTCCGGCTGAACGCCGACCAGCGCGTCAGCCAGCTCAAGGTGCAGACCGGAAGGCGACTGGCCGACCGCATCGAAGTGATCGGCGGCCTGAAGCCGGAAGAACTGGTGGTAGTCGGCGGCGCCGGCTTCCTCAACGACGGCGACCTGGTTCGCAACGTGCCCGCGGCTGCGCCGGCCGCCATCGCCGCGAAATAAGGAAGCGCCATGAATTTTTCCGCACTATCGATCAAGAGCCCGGTCCCGGCGATCATGTTGTTCATCCTGCTGTCGCTGGCGGGCATCCTGGCCTACAAGGCCAACAAGGTGCAGGACTTCCCCGACATCGAACTGCCGATCGTCACCGTCGCCGCCACGCTCGACGGCGCCGCGCCGGCGCAGCTGGAAACCGAGGTCGCGCGCAAGATCGAGGATTCGGTCGCCAGCCTGCAGGGCGTCAAGAACATCTACACCAGCGTACTCGATGGCGTGGCCACGGTCACGGTCGAATTCATCCTCGAGAAGGACATCGCCGAGGCGGTCAACGACGTGCGCGACGCGGTGGCGCGCGTCAAGGCCGACATGCCGGCCGAGATGCGCGACCCGACCGTCACCAAGGCGTCCACCGCCGGCCGCGTGGTGATGACCTTCATCGCCGCACCGGCGCCGGCCAGCGGCGGCACGCCGCTCGATGACCAGGAAGTGAGCTGGTTCGTCGACAATGTGGCGACCAAGCGCCTGCTCAGCGTGCCTGGCCTGGGGGCGGTCAAGCGCGTCGGCGGCGTCACTCGCGAGGTGCGCGTGGAACTCGACGACGCGCGCATGGCGGCGCTGAAGGTGTCGGCCATCGACGTGTCGCGCCAGCTGCGCAGCGTGCAGCGCGAGTCGCCAGGCGGCCGGGGCGACATCAGCGGCGCCGAACAATCGGTGCGCACAATCGCCACCGTCAAGACCGCGGCCGAACTGGCGGCGCTGGACATTCCGCTGACCGACGGTCGGCGCGTGCGACTCGACCAGATCGCCAACGTGACCGACACCGTCGCCGAGCCGCGTTCGCTGGCCGAGCAGGATGGCAAGCGGGTAGTTGGATTCGAGGTGTTCCGCACCAAGGGCGCCAGCGAGATCGACGTCGCCGCGGGCGCACGCGCAGCGGTAGCCGAGCTGAGCAAGGCGCATTCGAACATCGTGCTGAAGGAAGTGATCGACAACGCGCGCCCGGTGCAGGAGAACTTCACCGGATCGATGGAGCTGCTGTACGAAGGCGCGCTGCTGGCGGTGCTGGTGGTGTGGTGGTTCCTGCGCGACTGGCGCGCCACGCTGGTGGCCGCGTCCGCGCTCCCGCTGTCGGTAATTCCTGCTTTCCTCGGTCAATACCTGTTCGGCTACACGCTCAACACCGTGACGCTGCTGTCGCTTGCGCTGGTGGTCGGGGTGCTGGTGGACGACGCGATCGTCGAAATCGAAAATATTTCACGCCACCTGCGCATGGGGAAAACCCCGATGCAGGCCGCGCTCGAAGCGGCCGACGAAATCGGCATGGCGGTAATCGCCACCACCTTTGCGCTGGTGGCGGTATTCCTGCCGACCGCGTTCATGGGCGGCATCCCGGGGAAATTCTTCAAGCAGTTCGGCTGGACCGCGGTGCTGGCGATCCTGGCGTCGCTGTTGGTGGCGCGCCTTCTCACGCCGATGATGGCGGCTTACATCCTGAAACCGGTCGCACACCGCGACGAGCATGACGGCTGGGTGATGACGCGCTACATGCGCGCGATGCGCTGGTGCCTGACCCATCGACTGATCACGGCGATCGCCTCGATTGTCTTCTTTGCCACGTCGATCGCGCTGGTGGGACTGCTGCCGACCGGCTTCGTGCCGCCGGCCGACCGGTCCCAGACGCAGATCAATATCGAGCTGCCGCCGGGATCCACGCTTGCCGAAACGCGCGCGGTGTCCGAACAGGCTCGCGTGGCGGCGATGCAGGTCAAAGGAATCAAGGGCGTATTCAGCTCGATCGGAGGAGGATCCAGCGGCGACGCATTCGCTCCTGGCGCGGCTGCCGAAGCGCGGCGCGCGGTGCTGACCTTGACCACCGTCCATCGGACCGACCGCAGCGAGTCGCTCAACGACATCGAGCGCCAGGTCCGCGCGAAGCTCGACCAGGTGCCCGGGGCGAAGTTCAACGTCGGTCCGCCCGACACGGGCGTGAAGATGCAAATGGTGCTGCAAAGCGAGGACCCCGTCGCACTCAACGCCGCCGCGCGTGCCGTGGAACGCGACCTGCGCACCTTGAAGGGCATCGGCAACGTCAGCTCGACCGCGTCGCTGGTGCGGCCCGAAATCATCGTGCGCCCAGACTTCGCCAAGGCGGCGGACCTGGGCGTGACCGCGGCCTCGATCGGCGAGACGGTGCGCGTGGCCACCGCCGGCGACTACGACGTGGCGCTGACCAAGATGAACCTGTCCGAACGCCAGGTGCCGATCCGGGTCAAGCTGCCGAACGCGGTGCGCGCCGACCTGGATGCAATCGGCCGCCTGACCGTGCCGGGCAAGAACGGCCCCGTGATGCTGGCGAACGTCGCCGAAATCACGATGGAAAGCGGCCCGGCGCAGATCGACCGCTTGAACCGCAGCCGCAACGTCAGGCTCGACGTCGAGCTGTCGAACCGTTCGCTGGGCGAAGTCAATGAAGAATCGCGCCAGCTTCCCGCGGTGAAGGCGCTGCCGGCGTCGGTCAAGATCGCCGAACTGGGCGATGCGCAGGAAATGGCGGCGCTGTTCGCGAGCTTCGGCATCGCGATGGCGATTGGCGTGCTGTGCATCTACGGCGTGCTGGTGCTGCTGTTCCATGACTTCATGCAGCCAATTACCATCCTGGCGGCGCTGCCGCTGTCGATCGGCGGCGCCTTCGTGGCGCTGCTGATCACCGGACGGGCGCTGTCGATGCCGTCGATGATCGGCCTGATCATGCTGATGGGGATCGTGACCAAGAACTCGATCCTGCTGGTCGATTACGCGATTCTCGCGCGCGAGGCCGGAATGAACCGCTTCGACGCGCTTGTCGACGCCTGCCACAAGCGCAGCCGGCCGATCATCATGACCACCATCGCGATGGGCGCCGGCATGATGCCGCTGGCACTGGGCTGGGGCGCCGACCCGAGCTTCCGTTCGCCGATGGCGATTGCCGTGATCGGCGGGCTGATCACGTCGACCCTGCTGAGCCTTCTGGTGGTGCCGGCGGTGTTCACTTACATCGACGACCTGGAGCACCTGATCAGGCGCGGCATGCATCGGATGCGGCGCCAGAAGCCGGTGGCGCCGGCGCCGCAACCGGTGCCGGATTTGATGAAGCAAGGACGATAAAAAAGGGGATCAGGTTCGTAAGGCCTGATCCCCTTTTCACGACCACCGCCGAACCGCTTATCGGTTCTGCTGTTCCTTGTCATCCTGCTTGTCGCGGCCACGCCCTCGGCCACGCTCCTTCTCCGGCGGCGCCGATGCCGCGGGTTGCGCCGGAGCCGGCTGCGCCTGGGCCCTCGCCTGCGCGGCCTGCGCCTGGGCTTGCGCCCTCGCCTGTTCCGCCTGCGCCCGTGCGGCCGCCTGCGCCGCCATCGCCTGAATCCGCCCCTGCTCCTGCGCCTTGGCCTGTTCCTGGGCGTGCGCCTGCTGCTGCGCGCGCGCCTGTTCCTGGGCCTGGGCCTGCTGCTGCGCGCGCGCCTGCTGTTCCTGCTCGCGTGCCTGGCGCGCCTTCGCCTGTTCCTGTTCGCGCGCCGCCTGCTGCTGGATTCGCTCCTGTTCGCGCGCTTGCTGCTGCTGCGCGTGACCACGCTGCTCCTGCTCGCGAGCCTGTTGCTGCATGCGCGCCTGCTGTTCCAGCTGCTGCGCCCGGCCGCGCTGTTCCTGCTCGCGCGCCTGCTGCTGTTGCTGCTGCGCGCGTGCCTGCTGTTCCTGCTCGCGAGCCTGCTGCTGAATGCGGCCGCGCTGTTCCTGTTCGCGAGCCTGTTGTTGCTGCTGCTGTTGCTGCTGCTGTTGTTGCTGCGCCCGGCCGCGCTGCTCCTGCTCGCGCGCCTGCTGCTGCATGCGCCCCTGCTGATCCTGCTCCTGCGCGCGGTCGCGCTGCCGCCGTTCGCGACCCTGCAGCTCCTGCTGCTGTTGCTGCTGCTGCAGCTGTTGCTGCTGCGCGCGGCCGCGCTGTTCCTGCTCGATTGCCTGCTGCTGCATGCGCGCCTGCTGCTCCTGCTGCTGCGCGCGGCCGCGCTGTTCCTGCTCGCGGGCTTGCTGCTGCATGCGCAACTGCTGGTCCTGTTGTTGCGCGCGCACCTGCTGCTCCGCTTCGCGCTGCCCGTGCTCGCGCCGCGCATCGCGCTCGCTTCCCTGAACCTGCGCCGGCATTGCCGGCGCGGCGCCTTGCGGCGGCAACTGGCCGAACTGGCGTGC
This sequence comes from Massilia sp. P1_C10, assembly GCF_056406475.1. Classification (NCBI taxonomy): domain Bacteria; kingdom Pseudomonadati; phylum Pseudomonadota; class Betaproteobacteria; order Burkholderiales; family Oxalobacteraceae; genus Massilia; species Massilia sp. P1_C10. Next base: position 205,111 of record NZ_JBFUAC010000009.1, on the reverse strand, counting down.
TCCGCGTCGATCCTGTTGCAGCATGCGCGGCGCCGGCGCCACCGCCTCCTGCTGCTGAGGCATCGGCGCCTGGAAAGCTGCCTGGGGCGGCGCGTGGCGCGCCAGCGCCTGGCGTTGCATCACGGCTTGCGGCGGCTGGTTGCCCTGGCCGCGATGGCCGCGTTCACGCTCCGGTGCGACCGGCGCGTTCTGCGCGATCGCCGCCGCTGCCAGCGCAAGCGCCGGCACGTTGATCGCGGAACGCGACACTGGCTGCGCCTGCGCGAATGCGTGGGCTGGCACCGCGGTCACGGCGCGGCGGTTGGCGTAATCGTCGCGGCGGTCGTCGCGCGCGATATGGCGCCGATCCACCATCGTGTTGGTGACGTTGATGTTGGTGATGTAGTTCGGGCTGGCGCGATACGAAGGCCGATATATCTCGCGCGGAGCCAGCGGGAACCAGCCGACCGGACGCTCGCGCGGCGAGTACGATCCCGATCCGATGTTCACGAAAGCCACCAGCGCCGGCGCGTACACCGGGCTCGCCGTGCGCGGCCCAGGCACCCATCCCCAGCCGTTGTCGAAGCGCGCCCAGCGGCCGTAGTGCGACACGGCGTAGCCCCACGGCGCATCGTCGATCCAGGTCCAGCCCCACGGCTGCACGTACGACCAGTGGCCGTCGCGGTATGGCGTCCAGTCGCGTCCCACATGCGCCGGCATCCAGACGTTGCCGTAGTCCGGCACCACGCGCCAGGTGCCCTGGTCGTCGAGGTCCTCGTAGCCGACCAGGTCGGGCGACACGTAGCGCACCGAACGCGCCTGCTCGATGCGGCGGTCGCGCGCGTCGGACCAGCGGTCGAATTCGTCCATCAGCGGGCGGGCGTAGCGCGCCTCGCGCAGGTCGGTGCCGCCGAAACTGTAGGCCTGCCCGGCGGCGAGCCGGTAGGCGTTGCCGTCGCCGTAGGCTTCGGCCTGGCCGCGCCGCACCGCCACCATCGTCGCGGCGCCGCTCGGGTCCACTTCGATCCGGTAATCGCCCGGCTCGCGGATCGACAGCGCCAGGTTCGGCGTATCGATCTCGAACACGTCGTTCGGCCGCATGCGGCGCACGTGGACGTTAAGGCGGCCCTGCGACAGCTGCAGCTGGGTCGCGCGGTCGTCGTTATTGAGCAGCGTAACGAGGGTGCCGCCGGCCATCCGCAGCGCGGCGCCGTTCAGCTGGATCTCGTCGCGCGCGCCCGGTTCGACCCACAGGCGGTCGCCCGGAATCAGCGGCCGGTTCAGCGCCGCGTTCTCCCACACGTTGTCGCCCGCCGGGGCGAAGCTGACCGGCCCGCTGACATACGCGAGACGCGCCACGCGCGTCGGCGGATCGGCCAGCGCGCCGGCACTGGCGCTCATCAGGACAGCGCCGAGGCCGGCGAGCGCGATGCGCTTGAAAGGGATGTGCTGGTTCATAGGACCTCGCTGCAAAATGGGGGTGTTCGCTGGAAAATGCACCATTATGGTGCATCGTGCCCCGCGAACTTTCTGTACGTGAGCGAACCATTTCGCCTTTCCGTACCCGCGTATCCATTTAACGCTCCTGGCGGCCATGCGCGGACTGGATCTGGTTATAAAATGTAACGCGCAAGACCTTTCCCCCGAGACAATCCCAAAGGAGCTGGCCCATGCAGGTCAAAAAAATCATGCTGATGGGCGCGCTGCTGTGCGCCGCCGCAGCCGCCGGTGCCGGCCAATACCGCCATGGACGCGACGCCGGGGAGCCGGGCCGCTTCGATTACTACGCGGTTGCGATGAGCTGGTCGCCGGCCTTCTGCGCCACCCACGACGATCCGAACCAGTGCGCGCCGGGACGCCAGGCCGGCTTCGTGCTGCACGGCCTGTGGCCGCAGTATGAAAAGGGATATCCGCAGGAGTGCTCGACCGAACGCCTGTCGCCGCGCGAGCGCGACAGGTATGCGTCGCTGTACCCGTCGCCGACGATGATCGGCCACGAATGGAGCAAGCATGGCACTTGCTCCGGCCTGAATCCGGCCGCTTATTTCGAGATGTCGGCGCGGCTGCGCGACCAGCTGGCGATTCCGCCGCAGTTCCAGCGCCCGCAGGCGCCGGTGCGCACCAGCTACGGCGAATTCGTGCAGGCCTTCCGCGCGGCCAATCCGCGCCTGGCCGAGAACGCGGTGCTGCCGTTCTGCGGGGCGGGCGGCAAATTCCTCAACGAGATCCACGTCTGCTACGACAAGCGCGGCGCGTCGGCCAGCTGCGGCGCGAGCGAAGTGCGGCGTTCCGAGAACACCTGCCGCAAGCAGACCTTCGTTCTGCAAGCGGCGCGCTAGGCGTTTAGAACTGCTCCCAGTCGTCGCCGACGGCGGCGCGCGGCTTCGATGCAACCGGGGCCCGCGCCGGTTTCACGCTGCGCGCGAGCGCCGGCACCTGGCGCAACGCCGGCCGCGGCGCGCCGACCGCATCGAGCTTGAACACGCTGACCACCAGCGCCAGCTTGGCCGCCTGGTCCTGCATCGCTTCCGATGCCGCCGACGCCTCTTCCACCAGCGCCGCGTTCTGCTGCGTGACCTGGTCCATCTGCGCGACGGCCTGGTTGATCTGGTCGATGCCGGCGGTCTGCTCCTGGCTGGCTGCCGAAATCTCGCCCATGATGTCGGTCACGCGGCGCACGCTCTCGACGATCTCGTGCATCGTCGCGCCGGCTTCGTTGACAAGCTTGCTGCCTGCGTCGACCCGCTCGACCGAGGTGCCGATCAGCGTCTTGATCTCCTTCGCGGCGGCGGCCGAACGCTGCGCCAGGTTGCGCACTTCGCTTGCCACGACCGCGAAGCCGCGCCCCTGTTCGCCGGCGCGCGCCGCTTCCACCGCGGCGTTCAGCGCCAGGATGTTGGTCTGGAACGCGATGCCGTCGATGACGCCGATGATGTCGACGATCTTGCGCGCCGAGTCGTTGATCTCGCCCATCGTGTCGACGACCTGGCCGATCACGCTGCCGCCCCTGGAAGCCACGCCGGAAGCCGATTCGGCCAGCACGTTGGCTTGGCGCGCGTTGTCGGCGTTCTGCTTGACGGTGGACGTCAGCTCCTCCATCGACGCCGCGGTCTCCTCGAGCGAGCTGGCCTGCTGCTCGGTGCGGCTCGACAGGTCCTGGTTGCCGGCGGCGATCTGGCCCGAGGCGGTGGCGATCATGTCGGTACCGCCGCGGACCTCGGACACGATGTCGACCAGGCCGTCGTTCATCTTTTGCAGCGCTTGCAGCAGCTGGCCGATTTCGTCGTTCGATGCGATGTCGATGCGCTCGGTCAGGTTGCCGGCGGCGACGCTGGTTGCGATGCGCAGCGCCTGCGCCATCGAACGCGAGATGCCCACGACCAGCCAGGCGCCGATCGCCGCGCCGATGGCGATGCTGAAGGCGATCAGGCCGATTGCCACCAGCTTGGCCGATTCGTAGCGCGCGATGGCCGCTTCGTATTCCGTCTTGCCCACGTCAAGCTGCAGCTTGACCAGCGCGTGCATGTTGTCCTGCACCGGCGCGAAGGCCGAACCGAGCGGGCCATGCACCAGCGCCACCGCGGCCGGCAGGTCCCTGGCGCGGAACGCCGCCAGGATCGGCTTCAGGCCGGTCTCGACGAATTTCTTGCGGCTGTCGGCGAAGCTGGCGGCCAGCTCCTTCTCGCGCGGCGTCAGGTAGGTCGCCATGTACTCGCCCCACAGGCTTGTGATGGCGGCGATGCGCTTCTCGACATCCTCGACCGTCGCCGGAAGCGCCTCCGGCTGGCCGCTGGCCGCTTTCGACAGCGCGTTCTGGTTTTGCTGGATCATCGACAGCACCTCGCTCAGCTGCCCCAGCGCGACCAGCCGATCGTTGTACACGGTCTTGAGCGCGTCGTTGGTGTTCTGCAGGTTGCGCAGACCGGTCAGGCCTATCGCCAGCGCGGCGAGGCTCAGCAGACCGATGACGAATATCAGCCGCGATTTGATGGTCAGGTTCTTAAGCATGTTCGAAGTCTCGTTGGATGGCGCCGCACGCGCCGGCCGGCGCAAGGCGGGCAGCAACGAACGGTTCGGTAATGGGCGAAAGCGGAGCGGGCGAGCGATGCGGGTCGCGGAGTAGACCAAGCTGGTGGCAGCGAGGGTTGGGCTGGCAGGACTGGAATGCGGCGGTCTACTGAGATCGAGAATACCTGCAATTACTCTTCGTTTAAATGTCTCGAAAGCAATTCTCACCCAATTATTGCAAATAACCCTGAACTGTCGTGTTTTTTGCGACAAGGCAATGAAAAACGGGGCCGGGACTGGTGCCCGGCCCCGTTATGGCGCTTAGTGCGTGAACATCGCGATGAGGATGATGATCGGAATCGGGATACCAATCATCCATAACAGGATCGAGCGCATGGGGTTCTCCTTTTCAGTGACGGGTTAGCGGTTGCGCGGCGACAGCGCGATGACGTTGTCGCGCAGTTTGCCGCCGAAGGTGGCGGCCAGGCTGGCGACGAAAGCGCCGAGCAGCAGCGCCACGGTCATCCACAGCGCGGCGCCGGCCGTGGCCTTGCGCGCCGTATCGGCCGCTTCCTTGGCTTTCGCCTTGGCGTTCGCGGCGGCGGTGCTGACCTTGCCGTAGACTTCATCGACGCGCTTCTCGGCGTCCGCCTGCGACAGGCCAGTACGCGCCGCCACGACCTGCGCCAGGTAGGTGCGGTCGTCGGTGGCCAGGCTGCCGGCCTGCAGGCCGGTGGCGAAGATGCGGACCACTTCGGTGCGCACATTGGCGCCGGTCGCGTCGGCCGGCTTGTCGCTGCGCAGCAGCATGTCGGAGAAGTAGTCGACCGGATTGAGCGCGCCGTCGTTCGACGCGTCCTTGGCGGCGCCTGCCGCGGCGCCCGCGCCCACCGCCGCAGTCGCTTTGGCCACGCCGGCGCCGGCTTCTATCGCCCCGCTCATCGCGCTCTTGAGCGCGCCGCTGGCCAGCAGAGCGGCCAGGATGGTCGCGATGGACCAGGCCAGCAGCCCGTGCGCGGTGTCGCGGAAATAGACTTCATCGGTGTGCACGCCGGCCCACTTGGTGCGCAGGCGCCCGGCCATGTAGCCGCCGACGGCCGCCGCGGCGAGTTGGGTCAGCGAGATATACAAGATGGTGGAGACGCCGATCGCCGTCGCGCTGTTGTACGACCAGGGCGAGATCGCCGCCAGGCCGAGGCCCGAACCGAGAATGAACAACACGAGCGAGAGCGCCGAGGCGGCGGCCGCGCCGGCAAAAATCGCGCCCCACGAGACGCCAGAACGGGCCGATTCGGCCGCGTCGATATCAAGGTCGCGTCCGTAGCCTTCCGAAGCTGATGATTGAGTTTGCATGATCTGTCCTTGTTTTTGTTAGTCGTGCACACGCGAATACGCCCCGGGCGGCACTGGCCGACCGGGGCGCGGTAATCCGGAGGTCGCTAATTAACGGCGGCCCCCCAGGATTTTCGACAGGATGTAACCGGCCCCCAGCGCGACCAGCACCGACGTGGCCGGGCTGCTGCGCACGTAGCCGCGGCCAGTCTCGGCGAAGTTCTTGGCGGCGTCGGCCAGCTGGCGCGATTTCGCATCCATGCCCTGGGTGGCGCCGGCCAGCGCGCCAGACAGCTTGTCGACACCCGCATGCGCCGAGGTGGCCAGGCGGTCGACGATCGGCTGCGCTGCTTCGGCAGCCTTGTCGATCGACTTGTGGACGTCGGCGGCGCCCGACTGGACGTCTTTAGACAAGTCCTTGGCCATGTCCTTGGCCTTGTCGATCATGCCGCTGGCTGCGCTCGCAGCCCCCGAGGCGCCCGAGTTGCCAGAGCTGCCGGAGCTGCCCGAGTTGCCAGAGCTGCCCGAGTTGCCGCTGGCGCCGCGCGATCCGCCCAGGTCCTTGCTCATATCCTTGCCCATGCTGCTGCCGGCGCCTTCGCGGCCCAGGTCGCGTCCGCTGCCTTCGTTCGATTTTTGGTTATCCATGATGTATTCCTTGTAAAAGATTTAAGAGCTGCGTGGCGTGAAGCGTTCCGCCGAATTCATTCTTACTGGACTGCCCTGCGTCAATGCGTACCAAACAGTCACAACAAGCGTTTTTCTGCATCGAAGACAAACGGTAATGGAATTGCAACCTTGACACTGTGCGGTGGCTAACAGAGGCGAAAATGTGGGGAAAATCGCGATTCTTCGTGGAAACGTCGGAGCCGCGCGCGCCGCAGGCTGTTTTATTCGGACGTCACAATAATTGCCTTGTAGACATAGCAGCGCAACCTTTCTAAAATACCTGCGCTGGCCGATCTTTTTCTCGCGGACGATGAACTTGTGGCCGCCGTGCCGGTCCAATCGTCATGGATGAGAATTCGGGAAAGTTTGACTTCGCGCAAACGGGTGAACGCAGCCTCGGAGCAATAATTGTGATTATTTTTTGTCAACCGGGAACACGCAGATGGCGTTAATATACGCACGGCATGGCGCCGGCCTGCAGCGCGATCTGGCGGACCGGTTCGGCGTGCGCGCGGGTGTCCGCGGGCGCCGTGTGCAAGTGAGCGACAACACAAGGGAAATCGCAGTGGATCAGGAGCGCGACGAGTGGCAGGACTTTGAATTCGCGGCGCCCTTGACGGGGCGCGGGGCCGATCCCGCGCTGGAAAAATCCAGGTCCTACATCCTGCACAAGGAGCCGGGCGGCTCCTGGTTCCTCGACCTCTGGAACGCCGATGGCGCCGGCGCGGTGCGCGCGGCCGGCCCGGCCTTCCCGGCCGCGGGCGAGCAAGCGCCGGCGAACGACCATTCCGACAGCTGCTTCATCATCGAAATCGGCCACGCCAGCCGCTAGTCGCCGGGGTCTTGCCCTGCGCACGTGCCCCCATCTTCAATTCGTCACCGCCGCGGCCAAAGGGCTGGGGTCAGGTCCATCGGACCTGACCCCGGTTTCACGCTGCGGGATCCTTCGCCGCGGTTTCATCATGCCAGCCGCCGCCGAGCGCCTTGAACAGCGTCACGGTCGCCTGCAAGCGCTTCAGCTTCAACTGCCCCAGGTCGTTCTGCACGTCCGACATCGCGCGCTGCGTGTCGAGCACCGTCATCAGTTCCTCGGCGCCGGCGCGGTAGCGGATCTGCGACAGGTCGTACGCCAGGCGTGCCTGCTCCATCTCGGTCTGCTTCAGCTTGCGCTGCTCGTCGAGCGTGCGGATCTGGCCCAGCACGATGTCCACTTCGGACAGCGCGGCGACCACGGTGGAGCGGTACACCTGCACCATCTCCTGCTTGCGGGCGAGCGCCAGGTCGCGCTGGCTTTTCAGTCGTCCGCCGTCAAAGATTGGCGTGACCAGCGATGCGCCGACGTTCGCCAGCAGCGCCGGCCCGTTGAACAGCGCCAGCAGCGCATTGCTCTGCGCGCCGGCGGCGCCGGTCAGGCGGATGCGCGGGAACAGCGAAGCGCGCGCCACCGCCAGGTCGGCGTTGGCCGCTTCCAGCACGGCTTCGGCGCGGCGGATGTCGGGACGGCGCGTCAGCAGGTCCGACGGCAGGCCGGGCACGACGTCCGGCAGCGACACCGTATCGAGGCCGTGCTTTTCGATCTTGAAAGTCTGCGGCGATTTGCCAAGCAGGATCGCCAGCGCCGAACGGGCCTCGCGCGCCTGCTGTGTCAGGTCCGGGATCGCCGACTTCAGGCCCGCCACTGCGGAGCGCTGGCGCGCCAGGTCCAGCGGCGAGGCCGAGCCGGCCTTCTTCTGCGCTTCGACCAGCACCAGCACCTTTTCGGCGTTGGTCACGTGTTCGCGCGCGATGTCGAGGCGGTCGTTCAGTGACAGCACCTGCAGGTACATCGAGACGATCGAGCTGGTGGTGGTCAGCGCGACGGTCTGGCGGTCGTAGCGATTGGCCTTGAGCGAGGCGTCGGCCGACGACACGCTTGCCTCGTTGCGGCCCCAGAAGTCCACTTCGTACGCGGTCTGCATCCAGGCGTTGGCCGAGGTGCTGGCGGAACCGGAGCCGATCGGCAGGTCGCGGTTGGCGCCGGTCGAGAAATCGACGGTCGGCAGCAGCTGAACGCCGGCGATGCGGGCCTGGGCCTCGGCCTGCTTCACGCGCGAGCGCGCCGCGGCCAGTCCGAGGTTGCCGGCCTGCCCTTCCGCCACCAGCGCGGTCAGTTCGTCGCTGCCGAAGCGCTTCCACCAGTCGCCGTCGAGGCGCTCCGGATCGCCCGCCTTGCCGCCCTGCGACCAGCCGGCCGGCATGTCGACTGCCGGCGGGGCTTCGGGGACGGGGACCTTGTGGGCGCACGCGGCCAGGGTCCCGCACACCAGCGCCAGCGCCGTCAGCTTGATCGGGCGCGCCATCACGGGGACGGCGCCTTTGCCGGCTGCACGACCGGCAGCGGCGGCGGCAGTTTGCCGACCAGGACCTGCTCGCCGGCGGACAGGCCGGAGAGCACCTGCACGTTCTGCTTGTTGCGCAGGCCGATCTTCAGCTTGCGCGGGCTGACCTTGCGGTCGGCGTCGATCACGTTGGCGGTGTACATGCCGTCGGCGTCGGGCGTGCCGAGCGCGCGCACCGGCAGCAGCAGCGCGTCCTGGGTCTGCGAGACGATGAACTGCACCTGCGTGCTCATCCCGGCCATCAGCTGCTGGTCGGGGTTGCTCACCTCGAACAGCACGTTGTAGTAGGTCTCCTTGCCCTGCTCGCCGGTGCCGTCGGCCGGAATCGGCATCACCTGGCGCAGTTTGCCGCTCCAGTGCTGGCCCGGATAGCCGGGCGTCGTGAAGGTGGCCTGCATGCCGCGGCGCAGGCGCGTCACGTCGATTTCGGCGACGCGCGCCTGCACGGTCATCCTGGTCTGGTCGGCGATGCGCAGCAGCGGCGGATTGGGCTGGCCCGGTCCGACGTTCTGGCCGGGATGCGCGTTGATGGCGACGATGGTGCCGCCGATCGGCGCCAGCACCTGCGCGTGCTGGCGGCTGTCCTCGTCGATCTTCAGGTTCGCTTCGACCTGACGGATCTGCGCGTTGATCGAATCGACGCGCGCGTTGGCCGACGACACGCCCATGCGGCTCGATTCGAAGGCGTCTTCGCGGGTCGCGTTCTGCGCCTTCAACTGGGTCTGGCGCTTGAACTGCAGCTCGGCGAAATCGAGCTGCGCGCGCTGGTCGGACAGTTCGGCCTGCAGGCGCGCCATCTGCGCGCGGTTGCTTTCCACTTTGGCCGGCTGCACGGTGGGCGTGATCTCCACCACGATCGCGCCGGCCTTGACGGTGTCGCCGACCTGCACCAGCACATCCTTGACCTGGCCGGCGATCTGCGGGCTGACGTCGACGAATTTATACAGCTGCAGCTTGCCGGCCGCGTCGACCGTGGCCTGGATCTCGCCGCGCGTGACGGTCACGGTGTCGAGCTTGACGGGCGCCGGCGGGCGCGCCGCTTCCACGGCCGCCGTGTGCGCCGGCTTGGGCTGGTGCAGCACCTGCGCCAGCACCACGCCCGCGCTCAGCACCGAGATCAGCGACAGCGCGACGACTGGCGCGCGGCGGCGGAATGTGCGGATCGCGCGGTTCGGCGCGGGCTGGGTAACGGTAGGCTGTTCAATTGTCATCGGATGTCGAAATAAAGCGTGCTCTGTGAAGCGGCCCGAGGGGACCAGGTCCGGCGCGATGCGCCTGCGGGGCGAACGATCTGCGCGGCTGAGGAAGCGCGATTGAATGATTAGTTCAACAAGAGTCTTGCCGGGCGCCGGAAAAACAGACCGTAGTTTAGACGAAATGCGCGAGTTGCTCCAACGCACCACTCACTTTTTTCGTAACTTATGTTACTTGAACAAGGTGGAAGGGCGGGTCGCGCGGATCTGGCAACCGGTCGCACCAACAAAAAACCCGCACCACCGGGAGGTGATGCGGGTTTTCGCGATACTTGGTGCCGATGGCCGGAATCGAACTGGCGACCTTTTCATTACGAATGAACTGCTCTACCAACTGAGCTACATCGGCGACGACGCGTATTCTAGCAAGGTTTGGCACAAACTTGCTAGTGCGAATTCATGTTTGTCGGGTTTGCGTGCAAAAAATTATCTTTTGACGCCAACTGCAAAGACGGGGTCAGGTCCGCGGGACCAGACCCCAATCCCACCTTACTCGGCGTGATAGCGGGTGACTTGCTCGACTTCGTTTTTCGAGCCAAGGAATACCGGCACGCGCTGGTGCAGCTTGTGCGGCTCGATGTCGAGGATGCGCTGGCGCCCGTCGGTCGCCGCGCCGCCCGCCTGCTCGACGATCATCGCCATCGGATTGGCTTCGTACATCAGGCGCAGCTTGCCCGGCACCGAGGTGTCGCGCGTGTCGGCCGGGTACATGAAGATACCGCCGCGGTTCAGGATGCGGTGCACGTCCGCCACCATCGAGGCGATCCAGCGCATGTTGAAGTCCTTCTGGCGCGGGCCGGCCTTCCCGTCCAGCAGTTCGTTCACGTAGCGCTGCACCGGCGCGTGCCAGTGACGCTGGTTCGACATGTTGATCGCGAATTCCTTGGTGTCGGCCGGGATCTTCATGTCGCGCTGGGTCAGCACCCACGATCCCATCTCGCGGTCGAGCGTGAAGCAGTTGACGCCGTGGCCGGTGGTCAGCACCAGCATCGTCTGCGGGCCGTACACCGCGTAGCCGGCGGCGACCTGCTTGCTGCCGGCCTGCATGAAGTCGGCCTCGGTCGGCTGGCCCATGCCTTCGGGCGCCTTCAGCACCGAGAAGATGGTGCCGATCGAAACGTTGACGTCGATGTTCGACGAGCCGTCCAGCGGATCGAACAGCAGCATGTATTCGCCCATCGGGTAGCGGTTCGGGATCGGGTGGATCGATTCCATTTCTTCCGACGCCATCGCCGCCAGGTGGCCGCCCCACTCGTTCGCCTCCAGCAGGATTTCGTTGGAGATCACGTCGAGCTTCTTCTGCACTTCGCCCTGGATGTTTTCGGTGTCGGCGCTGCCCAGGATGTCGCCCAGGGCACCCTTGCCCACCGAGTGGCTGATGGTCTTGCAGGCGCGCGCGACCACTTCGATCAGCAGGCGCAGTTCGGCGGGAATCGTGTTGTTGGAGCGTTGTTCTTCAACCAGGTGCTGCGTGAGGCTGACGCGTTTCATGGACATCCTTTATCGGTGGGTGAATTGTTATGGTGTGTTCAAGGGCGGGGTCAGGTCCGGCCGACCTGACCCCAATGTTTCAGTGTGCGAGGGCCTTGCCGACCACTTCGCGTACGTCGTTCGACAGCTTCTTGACGCTCGCGACCTTCTGCAGCGCCTTGCGCATCTGCGCCTGCAGCGCCGGGGTGTACCTGCGCCAGCGGTCCATCGAGCGCGCCAGCCGGCTCGCCACTTGCGGATTCAGCGCGTCCAGCGCGATCACCTGCTCGGCCCAGAATGCGTAGCCGCTGCCATCGGACGCATGGAACTGTGCCGGGTTGCCCGAGCAGAAACTGAAGATCAGGCTGCGCGCGCGGTTCGGATTTTTCAGCGTGAAGGCGCGGTGCTTCATCAGCGCGCGCACCGCCTCGACGTCGGTGTCCGGCGCGGTCGCCTGCATCGAGAACCACTTGTCGACCACCAGCGCCTCGTGCTCGAAGTCCTGGTAGAAGGCGTGCAGCGACGACGTGGCGCCGGCCGCCTGCGCGTGGATCAGCGCGGTCAGCGCGGCGACGCGATCGGTCATGTTGCCGGCGTCGTCGAACTGGTCCTGCGCGAGTTTGACGCTGGCGGCGTCCGGCGCCGCGGCCAGGTAGGCCAGGCACAGGTTCTTCAGCCCGCGGCGGCCGGCCGACAGCGCATCCGGGCTGTACTCGCCCGGCGTCAGGTTGGCGTGGTACTGGCGGAACAGGTCGGCGCGCAGCGCGTCGCCAATCGCCGCGCGCATGAACTGGCGCGCGGTGTGGATCGCCTGCGGGTTCACTTCGCGCATCTGCTCGGCGATCATGGTCTCCGACGGCAGCAGCAAGGCCTGCTCGCGGAATGCCGGGTCGAGCGTCTCATCGGACAGGATCTTGCGCATCGCGTCCAGGAAGGTCGCGTCCAGCTGCGGCGGCGCGCCTTCGAGCACCGCGTCGGCCAGTTTCAGCAGGCGCTCCATCGCGAGGCGCTGGCCGGCTTCCCATCGGTTGACCGGGTCGCTGTCATGGCTGAACAGGTGCAGCAGCTGGTCGTCGGTGTAGTCGTATTCCAGGATTACGGGCGCCGAGAAGTCGCGCAGGATCGACGGCGTCGGCTCTTCGTTCACGCCGGTGAAGCTGAAGGTCTGCGATTCCTCGGTCAGTTCCAGCACGGCGGTCGCGCCATTCAGCTTGCCCTGGCCCAGCTGCATGTCCTTGCCGTCTGCGCCCAGCAAGCCGACGGCGACGGGAATATGAAACGGCAGCTTCTTCGGCTGGCCCGGCGTGGTCGGGCAGCGTTGCGTGAGCGTGATGGCGTAAGTCCTGGCGGCGGCGTCGTAGCGCGTTTCGGCCTTGACCACCGGCGTGCCGGCCTGGCTGTACCAGCGCTCGAACAGCGACAGGTCGCGTCCGCTGGCGTCGGCCATCGCGGCGCGGAAGTCGTCGCAGGTCACGGCCTGGCCGTCGTGCCGCTCGAAGTACAGGTCCATCCCCTTGCGAAAAGCCTCGCGGCCGATCAGGGTCTGGTACATGCGCACCACTTCGGCGCCCTTTTCGTAGACGGTGACGGTGTAGAAGTTGTTGATCTCGACGAAGGAGTCGGGACGGACCGGATGCGCCATCGGGCCGGCGTCTTCCGGAAACTGCGCCTGGCGCAAAGTGCGCACCTGGTCGATGCGGGTGACCGCGCGGCCGCTGTCGGTGCCGATCATATCGGCCGAGAACTCCTGGTCGCGGAACACGGTGAGGCCTTCCTTGAGCGACAGCTGGAACCAGTCGCGGCACGTCACGCGGTTGCCGGTCCAGTTGTGGAAGTACTCGTGGCCGACCACCGCTTCGATGCCGGCGAAGTCGACGTCGGTCGCCACGCGCGGGTTGGCCAGCACGTACTTGGTGTTGAAGATGTTCAGGCCCTTGTTTTCCATCGCGCCCATGTTGAAGTCGCCGACGGCGACGATCATGAAGCGGTCGAGGTCCAGCTCGAGGCCGAAGCGCTCCTCGTCCCAGCGGATGCTGTTCTTCAGCGACTGCATTGCGTAGTCGGTTTTATCGAGGTTGCCGTCTTCGACCCACACCTGCAGCAGCGCGTCGCGTCCGTCCTTCAGGCGGAAGATCTCTTCCTGGCAGACCAGCCGCGCGGCGACCAGCGCGAACAGGTAGGACGGCTTGCGGAACGGGTCTTCCCACTTGGCGTAGTGACGGCCATCGGGCAGCACGCCCTCTTCGACCAGGTTGCCGTTCGAGAGCAGCACCGGGTATTTGCTTTTATCGGCGCGCAGCATCACGGTGTAGACGGCCATCACGTCCGGGCGGTCCGGGAAATAGGTGATGGCGCGGAAGCCCTCGGCCTCGCATTGCGTGTAGAAGCTGCCGTTCGAGGTGTACAGGCCGTTCAGCGTGGTGTTCTTCTCAGGCTGGCAGGTGGTCTCGATTTCCAGCGTAACGGCGTCCGGCGCGTTCGCGATGCGCAGCACGTTGGCCTCGATGCGGTAATCGCGCTTGCCCAGCGTCTTGCCGTTCATGCGCAGCGCGACCAGCTCGATGTTCTGGCCATACAGCTCGATGCCGCTGCGGTCGGTGCTGTCCGGATTGCGCCGCATCGTCATGCGGTTGGCAACGATGGTGCGGGCCGGATCGAGGTCGAAGCCGAGTTCCACTGTGTCCACTAGGTAACTCGGCGGCGTGTAGTCGCTCCGATAGATGGTGTGGGGATTGTCTGTGCGCATAGGGAACCGGGGTGGACAAGTGGGCGAAAGGCTATTTTACCAATACCGGCGCCTGCTCTGAGGATGCGATGTATCAATGTGTCTTGTGCGGTAACATTCTGTAAATCTTTTGCCTTTCAACAGTGTGCGGAATACACTCAAATAGGGAAAAAACGATGTTTTGGAGAACGCAATGAAACGCACCGTATTGACAGTCACCGCCGCGCTCGCGCTGCTGCTCGGCGGCTGCGCCACCACCATCCGCAGCGACGTGACCACTTTTCATCAGTGGCCGGCGCAGCTGCAGGAAAAGACCTATGTGTTCGATGCGCCGCCGCCGCAGGGCGACACGCTGGAATACCGCAGCTACCAGAACCTGGTGCGCGCGCAGCTGTCGAAGCTGGGGTTCCAGGAGGCGGCTGGATCGCCGGCGCTGCAGGTGTCGATGCGCTACCAGACCATCGACGTGCCGGTACGCGTGGTGCAGGCGATCGACCCGTTCTTTTATCCGGGGCGGTATGCGTATGGGCCGTTCCGTCACCGCGGCTACTGGGGCGGCGGCTTCTACGATCCGTTCTGGGGCGTGCCGCGCTACGAGATGGTGGAGCGCCATGTGTACCAGCGCGATTTGCAGGTGGCGATCCGCTCGGCCAGGGATGGCAAGCCGCTGTTCGACGTGACGGTGCATAACAACAGCGGCGAGGCGTCGACGCCGGCGATGATGCCGGCACTGGTGCAAAGCGCGTTCGAGGGATTCCCCGGGCCGAATGGCGGCGCGCGCCGCATCGAGCTGGTGAAGCAGAACGGCTGATTGGCGGGTGGGGGTCAGGTCCGCAGGACCAGACCCCAGCTGCATCGCCGCCGCGAACTTAAGGGATCAGGATCGACGAGCCGGTCGTCTTGCGCGCCTCCAGCTCGATGTGCGCCCGCGCCGCATCGGCCAGCTTGTAGCGCTGCCGGATATCGATCTTCACCTTCCCGCTCGACACCATTTCGAACAAGTCGGCCGCCATCGCTTCCAAATCCGCGCGCTTGGCCGCATACGAAAACAGCGTCGGCCGCGTGACGAACAGCGAGCCGCGCGACGCCAGCTCGGCCAGCGAAAACGGCGGCACCGGCCCCGACGCGCTGCCGAAGCTGACCATCATCCCTAACGGGCGCAGGCAGTCCAGCGATCCGATGAAGGTATCGGCGCCGATCGAGTCGTACACCACCGGCACCTTCTCGCCATTGGTGATCTCCTTGACCCGCTCGACGAAATTCTCGGTGTTGTAGTTGATGACGTGGGCCGCGCCGGCGGCCGTGGCCAGCGCCGCCTTCTCGTCCGAGCCCACCGTGCCGATCAAATTGGCGCCGATCGCCTTGGCCCACTGGCAGGCGATCAGCCCCACACCGCCGGCCGCCGCGTGGAACAGGATGGTGTCGCCGGCCTTGACCTTGTAAGTGCGGTTCAACAGGTACTGCACCGTCAGCCCCTGCAGCATCATCGCCGCGCCGGTGTCGAAATCGACATTGTCGGGCAGCCGCAGCAAAATCGACGACGGCATTATGCGAGATTCCGCATAACTTCCCAGCGGCCGGCCGGCGTAGGCCACCCGGTCGCCCACCTTCACTTCAGTCACGCCCTCTCCGATCGCCTCGACCACGCCGGCGCCTTCCATGCCCAGGCCGGATGGCAGCGGGTGCGGATACAGCCCGGTACGGAAATACACGTCGATGAAGTTGATGCCGATCGCCTCGTGGCGCACGCGTGCTTCGCCCGGCCCCGGCTCGCCCACTTCGACGTCGACGTATTCCATCACCTCGGGGCCGCCGGTGCGGTTCATGCGGATTGCTTTTGTCATTCTCATCCTCCGTGCGTGTGTTTGCGGGAAGCCAGCTTCAATTGGGTCAGTACCAGGTGCGCCGTCGACAGGTTGGTCGCGCAGGCGACGTTGTGCACGTCGCAGGCGCGCACCAGCGCGTTGATGTCCGGTTCGTGCGGCTGCGGCGTCATCGGGTCGCGCAGGAAGATGATCGCGTCGAGGCGCCCTTCCACCAGGTCGGCGCCGATCTGCAAGTCGCCGCCGAAGGGGCCGGAGTGCTTGCGCTCCACGGTCAGTCCGAGCTCGTTGGCCAGGCGTCCGCCGGTGGTGCCGGTGGCCATCAGGGAGCAGCCGCGCAGGAAGTCGAGGTATTCGTCGGCCAGCGCGATCATGTCGTCCTTCTTCTTGTCGTGGGCTATCAGTGCGATGCGAGGTTTCATGGTTATGTTTTCCGGGACAGCATATAAATACCGCCGAGGACCAGCGCCGTGCCGGCCAGCTGGATCGCGGTGACAGGCTCGCCGAGAATCAGCGCGCCGAGGAACAGGGTCGAGACCGGCCCGATCATGCCCGCCTGAGAGGCGGTGGCCGCGCCGATGCGCTGCACCGCGATCATGGTCATGAACACCGGGAAGATCGTACAGAATATCCCATTTACCAGCGAAAGCCAGTACACCGGCGCCGGCTGGATCAACAGGCTGGCCGGGCGCAGGATGAAGAACTGGGCGATGCAGGCGGCGGAGGAGACGCACATCGCGTACGCCACCAGCCGCAGCGATCCGATGCGCCGCACCATCTCGCCGGTGAACAGCAGGTAGACCGCGTAGCTGGCGGCGGAGCCGAGCACGAACAGCGAGCCGATGACGGTGCTGCCGGCGCCGCCGGTGAGGTCGTGCACGAACACCAGCACGATGCCGCAGTAGGAAAGCGCCAGCGCGATCCACTCGGCGCGGCCGATGTGGCGCTTGAAGACCAGGGACGTCATGAGCAGCACGAAGGTCGGCGTCAGGAACAGGATCAGGCGTTCGAGGCCGACCGAGATGTACTGCAGGCCGAGGAAGTCGAGGAAGCTGGAGAGGTAGTAGCCGATCAGGCCCAGGCCGACCAGGCGCCAGCGGTCGGCCACAGGCAGCGGCGGGCCGGCGCGCATCTTCCAGACCGCCACCGCGGCGAACACCGGCAGCGAGAACAGCATGCGAAAGGCGATCAGGGTGACGGCGTCGATGTGATAGCGGTACAGCAGCTTGGCGACGACGGCCTTGGTCGAGAACAGAACGGCGCCGCCGATGGCGATCGCCAGCCCGCCGACGAGGGCCGATCTGGCTTGAGGATTGAGTGCTGCGGTTTGCGTCATCCAACAATTGTAGAGCGATTCAGGAATCGCCGCTGACGGCGGCTCGGGCCATTTTCGCAGCCCCTCCATGCTAAAATGTTGGCCACTCAAGCACACCATCTTAGGAACATTCGACATGGCTGGACACAGCAAATGGGCCAACATCAAGCATAAGAAGGCCGCCACCGACGCCAAGCGCGGCAAGATCTGGACGCGCCTGATCAAGGAAATCACGGTCGCCGCGCGCATGGGCGGCGCCGACGTCGACGCCAACCCGCGCCTGCGCCTGGCCGTCGACAAGGCAGCCGATGCCAATATGCCGAAGGAAAACGTGACGCGTGCGATCCAGCGCGGCTCGGGCAGCCTGGAAGGCGCCAACTATGAAGAGGTGCGCTACGAGGGCTACGGCATCGGCGGCGCCGCCATCATCGTCGACTGCATGACCGACAACCGCGTGCGCACCGTGGCCGAAGTTCGCCACGCCTTCAACAAGAACGGCGGCAACATGGGCAACGAAGGCTCGGTCGCGTTCATGTTCAAGCACTGCGGCCAGCTGATGTTCGCGCCGGGCGTGGACGAGGACAAGCTGATGGAAGCGGCGCTCGACGCCGGCGCCGACGATGTGATCCAGGACGAGGAAGGCGGCTTCGAAGTGCTGTGCGATCCGTTCGCCTTCGCCGGCGTGAAGGACGCGCTGGAGAAAGCCGGCTTCAAGGCCGAAGTGGCCGAGATCATCATGAAGCCGGCCACCGAGACCGTGTTCACCGGCGACGACGCCATCAAGATGCAGAAGATCCTCGACGCGCTCGAAAACCTCGACGACGTGCAGGAAGTCTATACCAACGCCCTGATCGAAGATTAAGTAAGGCTCTTATGAAAATCCTGGTAGTCGGCTCTGGCGGCCGTGAACACGCACTGGCCTGGAAACTGGCCCAATCGGAGCGCATCCAGATGGTGTACGTCGCACCGGGCAACGGCGGCACCGCGCGCGACGTCCGCCTCGTCAACGTCGACATCACCGATCCGGCCGCGCTGGCCGACTTCGCGCAGGCCGAGCATATCGGCCTGACCGTGGTGGGACCGGAAGTGCCGCTGGCAGCCGGCATCGTCAACCTGTTCCGCGGCCGCGGCCTGAAGATCTTCGGCCCGACCAAAGAAGCGGCGCAGCTGGAAAGCTCCAAGGATTTCGCCAAGAGCTTCATGAAGCGCCACGGCATACCGACCGCCGACTCGCTGACCTTCACCGACGTGAAGGAAGCGCACGCCTACATCAAACTGAAGGGCGCGCCGATCGTCATCAAGGCCGACGGCCTGGCTGCCGGCAAAGGCGTGGTCGTCGCAATGACGCTGGAAGAAGCGCACGCCGCCGCCGCGGACATGCTGACCGATAACAAGCTGGGCGACGCCGGGGCGCGCATCGTGGTCGAAGAGTTTTTGGCCGGCGAAGAAGCGAGCTTCATCGTCATGTGCGACGGGAAGAACGTGCTGCCGCTGGCCACCAGCCAGGATCACAAGCGCCTGAAGGACCACGACGAAGGCCCGAACACGGGCGGCATGGGCGCCTATTCGCCGGCGCCGATCGTCACGCCGGCGATGCACGCGCGCGTCATGCGCGAGATCATCAACCCGACCATCGCCGGCATGGCCAAGGACGGCATCATCTTCACCGGCTTCCTGTACGCGGGCCTGATGATCGACGCGGCCGGCAATCCCAGGACGCTGGAATTCAACTGCCGCATGGGCGACCCGGAGACGCAGCCGATCATGGCGCGCCTCAAGAGCGACCTGGTGGGCGTGATGGAGCACGCGGTCAACGGCACGCTCGACGCGGTGGAACTGGACTGGGACCGCCGCACGGCGGTTGGCGTGGTGATGGCGGCTGCCGGCTATCCGGACAGCCCCCGCAAGGGCGACGTCATCGAAGGAATTCCGGCCGAGACGGCGGAATGCGTGACCTTCCATGCGGGGACCGCGATCGTCGGCGGCAACCTGCAGACGGCGGGCGGCCGCGTGCTGTGCGTGGTCGGACTGGGCGACAGCGTCAAGATGGCGCAGAAGCAGGCCTACGAGACGGTCGACAAGATCCACTTCAACGGCGCGCAGTTCCGCCGCGACATCGGCTGGCGCGGGCTGAAGCACTAAAGACGCTGGCATGCGGCGGCGACAAACCCGGGGTCAGGTCCTGGGGACCTGACCCCAGCACTTGGGCGGCGGCTCATGCAACATGCGGGGGTCTGGTCCTGCGGACCTGACCCCGGCTGCCGTTCGGCATTAGTGTACAATTCGTCCTCACTTTTTTATTCCCCGACCGCGCCCCCGAATGTCCGCCCCCTCCCCTCAAGCCGTCAAGGCCTGGCTGCTCGACCTGCAGAACCGCATTGTCTCCGCCCTCGAAAGCGTCGATGGCAAGCCGTTCGTGCGCGACGAGTGGCAGCGCCCCGAAGGCGGCGGCGGCATTTCGCGCCTGATCGAGGAAGGCAATGTGTTCGAGCGCGGCGGCTGCAACTTCTCGCACGTGACCGGCGCCAGCCTGCCACCATCGGCCGTCCACGCGCGCCCCGAGCTGGCCGGCCGCGCCTGGGAAGCGATGGGCGTGTCGCTGGTGCTCCACCCGCGCAACCCGTATGCGCCGACCGTCCACATGAACGTGCGCTTTTTCGAAGCGACCGCCGAAGGCAAGGACCCGGTCTGGTGGTTCGGCGGCGGCATGGACCTGACTCCCTACTACGGCTTCGCCGAGGACGCGCGCCACTTCCACCAGGTGTGCCGCAACGCGCTGGCGCCGTTCGGCGACGACCTGCACGCGCGCTTCAAGACGTGGTGCGACGAGTACTTCTATATCAAGCACCGCCAGGAGCCGCGCGGCGTCGGCGGCATCTTCTTCGACGACTTCAACGAGGCCGGTTTCGACCAGAGCTATGCGATGGTGCAAAGCGTCGGCGCCAGCTTCCTCGACGCCTACCTGCCGATCCTGGAGCGCCGCAAGGACACGCCGTACGGCGAGCGCGAACGCGATTTCCAGGCGTACCGGCGCGGCCGCTACGTCGAGTTCAACCTGGTGTGGGACCGCGGCACGCTGTTCGGCCTTCAGTCGGGCGGCCGCACCGAGGCAATCCTGATGTCGATGCCGCCGATCGTGAAGTGGCGCTACGACTGGCGCCCGGAGCCGGGCAGCGCCGAAGCCGCGCTGGCGACCGACTTCCTGGTCCACAAAGACTGGCTCGCGACGTGACCTTCTGCGTCGCACTGCTGGGAGGCAGTTTCGACCCGGTCCATCACGGCCACGTTGCGCTTGCCGCCCTGTTCGATTCGCTGCTGCACCCCGACCAGCTGCGCGTGATCCCGGCCGGGAACCCGTGGCAGAAAAATGGCCTGAAGACCAGCGCGGAAAACCGCGTCGCGATGCTGGAACTGGCGTTCGGCGAAGCCGGCCTCGAGGTCGTGATCGACCGCCAGGAAATCGAGCGCGCCACGCCGACCTACACCATCGACACGCTTCGTCACGTGCGCGCGGAACTGGGGCCGGATGCGTCGATCGTCTTTCTGATGGGCGCCGACCAGTTGCAGCAATTGGATACGTGGCGCGACTGGCGCACGCTGTTCGACTACGCCCATATCGGCGTGGGCGCGCGCCCCGGTTACGCGCTGGACCAGGCGGCCTTGCCGCCGGCCGTCGCACAAGAATTCATGGTACGCCAGGGGAGCCTGGAACAGCTTCGTACCACACCGTCCGGCAGGGTTTTCCTGGCCGAGACGCTGGCCGTGGACGTCTCAGCCACCCAGGTTCGTGCTGCACTGCAACGGGGAGAACAGGCAAACTCGCTTATCTCTCCGGTAGTGCTAGACTACATTCAACAACATAATTTATACAAAATCTAATGGATATCAAAAAACTGCAAGCCCTGGTCGTCGACGCACTCGAAGACGTCAAGGGCCAGGAAATCACCGTGTTCGACACCGTGCACCTGACCAGCCTTTTCGACCGCATCGCGGTTGTCTCGGGCACCTCGAACCGCCAGACCAAAGCGCTCGCCGCTTCGGTGCGCGATAAGGTCAAGGATGCCGGCGGCGACGTGATCGGCATCGAAGGCGAAGACACCGGCGAATGGGTGCTGGTCGACCTGGGCGACATGATCGTCCACATCATGCAGCCAGCGATCCGCCAGTACTACCGCCTGGAAGAAATCTGGGGCGACAAGCCGGTCAAGCTGGGCGCCGCCAAGCGCACAGGCACGCTCGCTTCGGCCGAAGTGACGAAAGCCGCCGCCAAGCCGAAGTCGAAGCACCTCGCTTCGACCCAGGAAGCGCCGGAAGTCAAGCCGATCAAGGAAGCCAAGCCTGCGGCAGCCAAGAAAGCCGCCGCCAAGAAGACCGCCGCGGCCAAGCCGGCAGCCAAGAAGGCAGCGACCAAGGCAGTGGGCAAGACCGTCAAGGTCGCGCCGACCAAGACCGAAGTGGCGGCCGTCAAGGCGCTCAAGGAGCAGCCGCCGAAGCGCGTCGCCAAGCCAAAGGTCGCGGCCGACGCCGTGCCGGAAAAGAAGGTCATCAAGCGCGTCGCCAAAAAGGTCGAGGCAGAGTAAGCGCCGATGCAGCTTATTATCGCTGCGGTCGGCCACAAGATGCCGGCCTGGATCGAGACCGGCTTTTCCGAGTACACCAAGCGCATGCCGCCCGAGCTGCGCATCGTGCTCAAGGAAATCAAGCCGGTCGAGCGCTCCGGCAGCAAGACCGCCGCCACCGCGATGGCGCTCGAACGCGAGCGCATCGAGGCGGTCCTGCCGAAAGGCGTGCGCATCATTGCCCTCGATGAGCGCGGCAAGGACCTCACCAGCGTCGGCCTGTCGCAGCAGCTGATGGCCTGGCAGCAGGACGGGCGCGACACCGCCTTCCTGATCGGCGGGGCCGACGGCCTCGATCCCGAGCTCAAGGCAAAAGCCGAAGGACTGATCCGCATCTCCAGCATGACGCTCCCGCACGGCGTGGTGCGTGTTATGCTCGCGGAGCAGCTGTATAGGGCGTGGTCGATCACGCAGAACCACCCCTATCACCGCGTCTGATCAATCCACCAGCCTTTTCGATGAAACTGCTCGATAACAAAATCTACCTCGCCTCAAAGAGCCCGCGTCGGCGTGAACTGCTGCGCCAGATCGGCGTCGAGTTCGAACTGCTCATGCTGCGTAGCGATCCGGCGCGCGGCCCCGACGTGACCGAAATCGAGATTCCAGGTGAAACTCCGGCGGCCTACGTCGCGCGGGTGGCCGGCGAAAAGGCGGCGTTCGCGTTCAACGTGGTGCAGATGCGCCGCATGCCGCCGCGCCCCGTGCTGGCGGCCGACACCACCGTCACCATCGATGGCGAGATCCTCGGCAAGCCGGCGGACCCGGACGAAGCGGCGCGCATGCTCGAGCGCCTGTCCGGCCGCACCCACCAGGTGCTGACGTCGGTCGCGGTGCACCACACCAAAATGGCCGAACAAGTCACCCAGGTATCGCAGGTGCGCTTCGCCACGCTCACGCCGGCGGCGATCAAGGCCTATTGCGCCAGCGCCGAGCCGTACGACAAGGCCGGCGGCTACGGCATCCAGGGCTTGGCCGCGCTGTTCGTCGAGCACATCGACGGCAGCCACTCGGGCATCATGGGGCTGCCGCTGTACGAGACGGCCAGGCTGCTGCGCATGGCCGGCGTGCCGCTGCCTTAAAAGGCCAAGGTCAACACCAGGGTCTGACCCACAGGGTCAGACCCCTACCGTTGGTCCCCACTTCCAGTGCGCGCCCGTGTATCATCGCGCTATGAACGAAGACATCCTCATCAACATCACGCCCCAGGAAACGCGCGTCGCGCTGGTCCTGCAGGGGGCCGTGCAGGAACTGCACATCGAGCGCACGCTCACGCGCGGCCTGGCCGGCAACGTCTACCTCGGCAAAGTGGTGCGCGTGCTGCCGGGGATGCAGTCGGCGTTCATCGATATCGGCCTGGAACGCGCGGCCTTCCTGCACGTCGCCGACATCTGGGAAGCGCGACCGCACGACGGCCCTTCGGTCGCCCCCACCGCCATCGAGAAGATCCTGTTCGACGGCCAGGTGCTGACCGTCCAGGTGATCAAGGATCCGATTGGCACCAAGGGCGCGCGCCTGTCGACGCAGATCTCGATCGCCGGCCGCATGCTGGTGTATCTGCCGCAGGACAATCACATCGGCATCTCGCAGAAGATCGAGAAGGAATCCGACCGCGACCTGCTGCGCTGCCGCCTGCAAAGCCTGTTGCCGCCGGAAGAAAAAGGCGGCTACATCGTGCGCACGATGGCCGAGGAAGCGTCTGACGCCGACCTGCAGGCCGACGTCGACTACCTGCGCAAGACCTGGAGCGCGATCTGCCTCGGCGCGCGCACGCGGCCCGCCACCAGCCTGCTGTACCAGGACCTGAACCTGGCCCAGCGCGTGCTGCGCGACTTCGTGCACGACGACACGGCCAGCATCCAGGTCGACTCGCGCGAGAACTACGTCAACCTGGTCGAATTTGCCAAGGCCTACACCCCGACCGAGCTGCCGCGCCTGCAGCACTATGCCGGCGAGCGGCCGCTGTTCGACCTGTACGGCGTCGAAGAGGAGATCCTGCGCGCGCTGGGCCGGCGCGTGGACCTCAAGTCGGGCGGCTACCTGATCGTCGACCAGACCGAGGCGATGACCACGATCGACGTCAACACCGGCGGCTTTGTCGGTGGGCGCAATTTTGCCGACACCATCTTCAAGACCAATCTCGAGGCGGCGCATGCAATCGCGCGCCAGCTGCGGCTGCGCAACCTGGGGGGCATCATCATCCTCGACTTCATCGACATGGACAACAACGAGCATCGCAACGCGGTGCTGGCCGAGCTGAAAAAGACCCTGTCGCGCGACCGCACCAAAGTGTCGGTGAGCGGCTTCTCGGCGCTCGGGCTGGTGGAGATGACGAGGAAGCGCACGCGCGAATCGCTGGCGCATATCCTGTGCGAGCCGTGCCCGGCGTGCTCAGGCAAAGGCCAGGTCAAGACCAGCCGCACCATCTGCTACGAGATCCTACGCGAGCTGCTGCGGGAGGCGAAGCAGTTCAACCCGCGCGAATTCCGCATCCTCGCATCGCAGGAAGTGGTGGACCTGTTCCTCGAAGAAGAGTCGCAACACCTGGCGATGCTGGGCGACTTCATCGGCAAGCGCATCTCGCTGCAAGTGGAAAACGCGTACCACCAGGAGCAGTACGACGTCATTTTGATGTAGCGATCGTGCGCGAAGTTCGGGCGAATCGGAGTAAGCTTATTTTTTTCGCAAGCTGAAACGGAGATGCAATGAACGTCCTGATGGTACTGACTTCGCACGACAAACTGGGCGACACGGGCAAGAAGACCGGCTTCTGGCTGGAGGAATTCGCCGCGCCCTACTACGTCTTCAAGGACGCTGGCGCGAACATCACGCTGGCCTCGCCCAAAGGCGGCCAGCCGCCGCTCGATCCGAAAAGCGACGAGCCGGATTCGCAGAGCGACGACACGCGCCGCTTCAAGGGCGACGCCGATGCGCAGAAGGCGCTGGCAAACACGGTCAAGCTGTCAACTGTGTCGGCCGACGATTTCGACACCGTGTTCTACCCCGGCGGCCACGGCCCGCTGTGGGACCTGGCCGAGGACAAGGACTCGATCAAGCTGGTCGAGTCCATGCACGGTGCGGGCAAGCTGGTGACCGCGGTATGTCACGCGCCGGGCATTTTCAAGCACACCAAAGCGATCGTCGATGGCAAGCAGGTCACGGGCTTCACCAATACCGAGGAGGCTGCGGTGCAGCTGACAGACGTGGTGCCGTTCCTGGTGGAGGACATGCTAAAGGCGAACGGCGGCAAATACAGCAAGGGGGCCGACTGGGCGCCGCACGTCGTCGTCGATGGAAATCTCATCACCGGCCAAAACCCGGCATCGTCCGGTCCCGCGGCCGAAGCGGCGCTGAAGTACCTGAAGCGCTAGCGCATCGTTGGGGTCTGGTCCCGCGGACCTGACCCCATCTCGGACCGGCCCGGGTTCATTTCCGACTCAACGCATTTATGTCAGGCGCTTCCAGCACGCGCTTCGGCGCGCCGTGACGCACAGCTGCCAGCATCGCCTGTCCCATCTGCGGCGTGCTCAGGATCTGATCTGGCAGCATCGACCGCAGCAGCGGCAAGAGCGGCTTGGTCAGCGTGTAGAACCACCTGTATGAGGTGGTCTTCGACTTCACGCCGAACATCGGCTGGATCATGCCGGGCCTGAAAATGTACACGCCGCGGAACGGCAGCTTGAGGAGCGCGTTTTCGGTCTTGCCGCGCACGCGTTCCCACATGATGCGGCTGGTCTCGCTGCTGTCGGCGCCTGCGCCCGACACGTACACGAACACCATCTGCGGATTGAGCTTCGCCAGCGTGGACGCCGCCGCCATCGTCAGATCGTACGTCATGTGCGTGTACTGCTTCTCCGCCATGCCGGACGAGGTCACGCCGATGCAGAAGAGGCAGGCGTCGAAACCCGTCAGCTCCGCCTCGACGTTGGTGTAATCCCACATTTCGGCGTGCACCAGGTCGACCAGCTTGGCATGTTGCAGGCCGGTCGGCGTGCGGCCCACCGCGACCACCTGCTCCACGTCGGACGCGGCCAGGCACTCGCGCAGCGCGCCCTGCCCGACCATGCCGGTGGCGCCAAACAGGATCACTTTCATGGTCAGCGCGCCGCCGAAGGGTAGAACAGCTGCTGGCCCGCCGGCTTGAATGCGGCGATGCGCGCCTGGCCTTCCGGCGACGTGATCCAGTCGATCAGCAGCTTCGCGCCCTTGTAGTTGATGTCCTTGTGCCTGGCCGGATTGACCGCGATGATCCCGTACGGGTTGAACATCGACTTGTCGCCTTCGACCACGATCTCCAGCCCGGTCTTGGCCTTGTAGGCGCCGTAGGTCGCGCGGTCGGTCAGCGTGTAGGCTTGCAGCTCCGAAGCCATGTTCAGCACCTCGCCCATGCCCAGGCCCGCCGAGATGTAGGTGGCGCCCGACGGCTGGATGCCGGCAGCCTTCCAGTAGTTCTTCTCCATGATGTCGGTGCCGGAGTTGTCGCCGCGCGAGATGAACTTGGCGCCGCTCGCGTGGATCTTGCGGAACGCGGCCAGCACATCCTTCCCGCCCCGAATGCGCGCCGGATCGGCCACCGGCCCCGCCACCACGAAGTCGTTGTACATCACGTCGCGCCGGTCGATGCCGTAACCGTCGGCGACGAACTTGTCTTCCATCGGACGCGCATGCACCAGCGTCACGTCGACGTCGCCGTTCTTGGCCAGCTCCAGCGCCTTGCCGGTGCCGACCGAGATCACATTGACCTTGGTGCCGGTCCTGGCTTCGAACGCCGGCAGCAGCCAGCCGAGCAGGCCCGAGTTTTCGGTGCTGGTGGTGGTCGACATGCGGATCACGTCGGCCGCGGAGGCCGCGCCGCCGACGAGCGATGCGGCGATCATCAATGCTAAGAGGGTGCGGCGTTGCATGGCTTCTCCTGGTTATTTGTGTTCGATGCGCCCATCGCGCAGTTTAAGTCGCTGCACGCCCGGCAGCCCGATCAGGTCGGGGTCGTGGCAGGCCATCACCACGCTGGCGCCGGCCGCGGTCAAGGTCGGGATCAGCGCGATGACCTGTTCCCGGGCGGCGCCGTCGAGGTTCGCGGTCGGTTCGTCCAGCAGCAGCAGGCGCGGCTTCAGCACCTTGGCGCGCGCCAGCGCAACGCGCTGCTTCTCGCCGCCCGACAGGCTCACCGGGTCGCTGTCGCGCAGGTGCGCCACCCCGGCCCATTCCATCGCCTGCTCGACGTCGGCCTGCACCTGCGATTTCGACACGCCGCGCGCCAGCAAACCGTAGCCAATATTATGCGCGACGCTGGTGGAAAACATGATCGGATGCTGGTGCACGTAGCCGACCGCGGCGCGCATCGCCGTCGGATAGGGATCCAGCGCCAGCGCCTTGCCGTCGAAGGTCAGCGCCCCCGCGTCGGCGTGTTCAAGCCCAGCGAGGATGCGCAGCAAGGTGCTCTTGCCGGCGCCGTTCACGCCGGTGAGCACATACGCCGACGCCGCATCGAGGGCGAAGCGGTCGATGTCGAACAGCTGGCGCTCGCCGAAATGCTTGCGCAGGTGTTCGATGACCAGCAGCGCGCTCACACGTGGCCCCGCGCCATGTGGGCGTCGCCCTGCAGCAGCATCAGCGCGCCGTTCATCAGCAGCGCGATCGCCACCAGCACCATGCCGAGCGCGATGCCCTGGGCGAATTCGCCCTTGCTGGTTTCGAGCGCGATAGCGGTGGTGATGGTGCGCGTCTCGCCGGCGATGTTCCCGCCGACCATCAGCGCGCAGCCCACTTCCGAGATCACGCGTCCGAAGCCGCTGATGATCGCCGCCATCACGCCGAAGCGCACTTCGTACAGCACCGTCGTCATCACGCGCCAGCCCGAGGCGCCGTGCGCGATGGCCGTTTCGGCATAACGCGGATCGGCCGCCTGCACCGCCGCGAGCGTGAACGCCACCAGCACCGGCATCGCGATGACGAACTGGCCGGCGACGACGCCCGGCTGCGAAAACAGCCAGTGCAGGCCGCCGAGCGGCCCCGCGCGCGACAGCATCAGGTACAGCAAAAGCCCGATCAGCACCGTCGGCAGCGACAGCGCCGCCTGGGCCAGCCAGATCGTCACGCGCCGGCCGCGGAAGCGGTGCGCCGCGATCGCGTAGCCCAGCGCCACGGCGATCGGCGTCGCCAGCGCGAGGCCGATCAAACTTGTCTTGAGGGAGATCCAGATGATGCGCCAGAGCGCGGCGTCGCCCGACAGGAACAGGGCGAAGGCGCCGCGGATCGCGTCGAGCAAGGACATCAGGCCTGGCGCACCACGGGTTCGAGCAGGTGCGGCTCGAATTCCAGCCGCTGCTGCCCGGTCAGCAGCAGGAAGTGCTTGCCGGAGCAGCGCGACATCAGCGACATGCCGACGCGTTCGGCCACCATGTGCCCCATCTGCGTGGTGCCGGAGCGCGACAGCAGGAACGGGATGCCCATTTGCGCACCCTTCATCACCATCTCGGAGGTGAGCCGGCCTGTGGTGTAGAACACCTTGTCGCCGCCGGCCACGTCGTCGAGCCACATGCGCCCGGCGATGGCGTCGACCGCGTTGTGGCGGCCCACGTCCTCGAAGAAGTACAGCAGCTCGCCGCTGTTGGAGAACAGCGCGCAGCCATGCACCGAGCCGGCCTGCTTGTAGATCGAATTCTGGGTGCGGATGGTGTCGACGATCTTGTAGACCACCGACTGGCGCAGGCGCGCGTCCGCCGGCAGCGAGATCTTGTCGATTTCGTCCATCAGGCCGCCGAACACGGATCCCTGGCCGCAGCCGGTGGTCACCACCTTCTTCGACGTGCGCTCCTCGACGTCGGCGATGCCGTTGCGCGTGACCACCGCCACCGCATCCACCGACCAGTCGACCTGCACCGACTCGATTTCGTCGATCGCCTTGACCAGGCGCTGGTTGCGTAAATACCCGAGCGTCAGCGCTTCGGGCGCGCCGCCCAGCGTCATCAGGGTGACCAGTTCGCGCTTGTCGACGTACACCGTCAGCGGGCGCTCGGCGGGAATCGCGATGGTGGAACGGCGCCCGCGCTCGTCGACGACTTCGACGTCGTGAGTAAGCGCGGCGCTCGCCTGTGAAAGCTGCGGGCGAAGTGGAGAAAAAGGCATCATGGCAGGTATTGTGCCATACCCTCCCCCTCGCCACAGGAGCAGGATTTCACAAAATTAGCCGAAGTCAATTTCCGGGTGTGGGGGGGGCAAGTCCGCGGACCTGCCCCGACACATCACTTAAACAGCAGCACGGCCTTTTGCAGCGTGATCCAGATCCCGATCGTCAACGGGATGCCGACCGCCGCCCAGGCGAACACCGTCACCGCCGAACTGG
Organism: Massilia sp. P1_C10; assembly: GCF_056406475.1. Taxonomy (NCBI): domain Bacteria; kingdom Pseudomonadati; phylum Pseudomonadota; class Betaproteobacteria; order Burkholderiales; family Oxalobacteraceae; genus Massilia; species Massilia sp. P1_C10. Next base: position 176,198 of record NZ_JBFUAC010000009.1, on the reverse strand, counting down.
TGGCGCCGCTGCCGACAGCGACCGCTGAACCGGACGATGCGTTGATGTCGCGCTCGTTGGCCAGGCGCTTCTCGGCCGCGAGCTCGTCCTCGGTCATGAAGTGCTTGTCGGCGATCGGCCGGACCATCAGGTTGCACAGCATGCCGATCACGATCAGCCCTGCGAGCAGGTACATCGTGATGTCGTATGCCTGGGCCTTTGCGACACCGTGCGCGATCTGGTACTCGCGGATGTAGTTCACCAGCACCGGGCCGAACACGCCGGCTGCGGCCCACGCGGTCAGGATCCAGCCATGGATCGCGCCGACCATCTGCGTGCCGAACAAGTCGGCGATGTAGGCCGGGATGGTCGAGAAGCCGCCGCCGTACATCGACAGGATGATGCAGAAGAAGGCGACGAACAGCGCCAGCTGGCCGGTGTGCGCCATCGTCGGGATCGACGCGTAGAGCAGCACGCCCAGCACCAGGAACACGAAGTAGGTCGCCTTGCGGCCGATGTAATCCGAGCACGACGCCCAGAAGAAGCGCCCGCCGATGTTAAACAGCGACAGCAGGCCGGTGAAGCCGGCGGCGATCGCGGCGATCTGCCCCTTCTGCGCCAGCGTCAGTTCGTTGAACGGGACGTCGAGGCCAAGCAGGCGGCCGCCGAACACTTCCTGCAGCAGCGGCGACGCCATCCCGAGGATGCCGATACCGGCCGTCACGTTCAGGCACAGCACGCTCCACAGCAGCCAGAATTGCGGGATGCGCAGCACCTTGCTGACATGGACGTGGCGCGTGGTGATCATCGCATTGCTGCTCTGGCCCACCGGCGGCGTCCAGCCGGCCGGCTTCCAGCCAGTCGCCGGCACGCGGTACGCCATCGCGCCGCAGATCATGAAGACGAAGTAGACCAGCGCCATGGTGAGGAAGGTCTCGAACACGCCGACCGAGGTGGGGGTGGCAAAGAACTTCATCAGCTTGTCGGCCATCGGCGCGCCGATCATGGCGCCGCCGCCAAATCCCATGATCGCCATGCCGGTGGCCATGCCGCGCCGGTCGGGGAACCATTTGATCAGCGTGGACACCGGCGAAATGTAGCCGAGTCCAAGTCCGATCCCGCCGATCACGCCCGAGCCTAGCCAGAGCAGCCAGATCTGGTGGGTCTTGACGCCGATCGCGGAAATCACCAAACCGCCGCACCAGCACAGCGCCGAGACGACGCCGGCCTTGCGCGGGCCGGCGTGTTCCAGCCAGCCGCCGAACAGCGCCGCGGCGCCGCCAAGGAAGACGAAGAACAGCGTGTACATCCAGCCCAGCATCGAGATCTGCCAGTCGCAGGTGGTCGAAAAAATCTTCGCGAAAAAGTCCATACCGGCCGCGCACGCGACGGGTTGGGTCACGCCGATCGCGCGCGACAGCGGCAGCCAGAACACGGAAAATCCGTACGCCATGCCGATACACAGGTGGATCGCTAGCGCCGCCGGGGGCACCAGCCAGCGGTTGAAGCCCGGTCCCGCGATCGTTCGTTCCTTATCCAAAAAAGACATCGTCTCACTCCTCGGTTTGTTCTAAACAGCAATGTGAATACATTGCACCAATACTTTTTTATGTCTCGCAGTAACATAATGCAAAATACATATGAATAGGCAATATTTCAATCTGTCCTGAACAAAAACATACAAACTCGCCATTTTTGTGCTCTTTTGCCGCATTTTGTTTCGCTGTGCAAACCCACGTTTCGAAATTCGTTGACTTGCAGGTGACCGACCGGCACACTGCTTCCATATGTCGGAGGGCGGCGATGGATCCTGAAATCGAAGTGTTCAGCGATGACGACGAGGGCAAGGACCGCCAGTTCGTCAACGCCCTCGCGCGCGGCCTCGAAGTGCTGCGCTGCTTTCGCCCCGGCGAGCAGTTTCTGGCCAACGCGGAACTGGCCAAGCGCACGTCGATTCCCAAGCCGACCATCTCGCGCCTGACCTACACCCTCACCAAACTCGGCTACCTGGCCTACTCCGAATCCCTCGGCAAATACCAGCTTGGCGCCGGCGTGCTGGCCCTCGGCTACCGCATGCTGTCGAACTTCGACGTGCGCAAGATGGCGCGCGAACCGATGGCGGAGCTGGCCGAATACGCGCAGGCCTCGGTGTCGCTCGGCACGCGCGACCGCCTCAGCATGGTCTACATCGAAACCTGCCGCAGCAGCGCCAACGTCACGCTGAAGCTGGACGTCGGCTCGCGCATCCCGCTTGCCACCACCGCGATGGGCAAGGCGCTGCTGTGCGTGCTGCCGCAGGCCGAACGCGATTATTTGCTGGATCACGTCCGCCAGCACGATCCCGAACGCTGGCCGAAGATCAAGGCCGGCGTCGAGCAGGCTTACAAGGACTACCAGGACCTCGGCTTCTGCATCTCCGCCGGCGAGTGGCAGACCGACGTGCACGCGGTCGGCGTGCCGGCCTTCGGCGCCGACGGCGAACAGGTCATGGCCTTCAACTGCGGCGGCCCGGCCTTCCTGCTGTCGCGCGACAAGCTGGTCGGCGACCTGGGTCCGCGCCTGGTGAAGCTGGTAAAAGACATCGAAACCAATTTAGGCCGCGGCTGACGCGCACACTCCATGATCCGTGACGAAGAAACCCTCAACATCCTGCTCGACTCGATATCCCGCTTCGTGCGCGAGGTGCTGGTGCCGAACGAGAACCTGGTCGCCGAAACCGACGAGATCCCGCCCGCGATCGTCGCCCAGATGCGCGAACTCGGGCTGTTCGGCCTGTCGATCCCCGAACAGTACGGCGGCCTGCAGCTGACCATGGAAGAAGAAGTGCGCGTCGCTTTCGAAATCGCCAAGACCTCGCCGGCCTTCCGCTCGCTGATCGGCACCAACAACGGCATCGGCTCACAGGGCATCGTCATCGACGGCACGCCGGAGCAAAAGCAGCACTACCTGCCGAAGCTGGCCGCCGGCGAGATCATCGGCTCGTTCGCGCTGACCGAGCCGGGATCGGGATCCGACGCCGCTTCGCTGCGCACGTCCGCGGTGCGCGACGGCGACTTCTATCTCCTCAACGGCACCAAGCGCTACATCACCAACGCGCCGGAGGCCAGCATCTTCACGGTGATGGCGCGCACCGACCCGGTCAAGCGCGGCGCCGGCGCCATCTCCGCCTTCATCGTAGAGAAGGACACGCCCGGCCTCTCGCTCGGCAAAATCGACAAGAAGATGGGCCAGCGCGGCGCCCACACCTGCGACGTGGTGTTCGAGAACTGCCGCGTGCCGGCGGCGAACGTCATCGGCGGCAAGGAAGGCGTCGGCTTCAAGACCGCGATGAAGGTGCTCGACAAGGGCCGCCTGCACATCGCCGCGGTGTGCGTCGGCGCCGCCGAACGCATGCTCGACGACGCCCTGCGCTACGCGATGGAGCGCCAGCAGTTCGGCCAGCCGATCGCCGAATTCCAGCTGATCCAGGCGATGCTGGCCGACAGCAAGGCCGAGATCTACGCCGCGCGCAGCATGGTGATCGACGCCGCGCGCAAGCGTGACAATGGCGATGACGTGTCGACCGAGGCATCGTGCTGCAAGCTGTTCGCCTCCGAGATGTGCGGCCGCGTGGCCGACCGCTCGGTGCAGATCCACGGCGGCGCCGGCTACATCTCGGAATACGCGGCCGAACGCTTCTATCGCGACGTGCGCCTGTTCCGAATCTACGAAGGCACCTCGCAGATCCAGCAGATCGTCATCGCCCGCAACATGATCAAGGCGGCGCAGAAGTAATGGACACCGCTGCGCTGCTCGCCGCCCTGCCCGACCGCATCAGCGCGATCGTGCGGAATGGCGCCGCGCGCGCGCCGGATGCGCCGGCGCTCAATGAAGGCGGCCGCACCTGGACCTATGCGCAACTGGCCTGCGAAGTCGAGGCGAGCGTCGCCTTGCTGCGCCAGTTGGGCGTGCGCGGCGGCGACCGGGTGATGGTGGTCGGCGAGAACTGCGTCGCGCAGGTCGCGCTGATCTTCGCCGCGGCCGAACTCGATGCCTGGATCGTCAACGTCAACGCGCGCCTTTCCGCCGCCGAAATCGCCAATATCCGCGAGCATAGCGGCGCGCGGCGCGTGCTGTATACGGTGAGCGCCTCGCCGGACGCGAGGCAGCATGCGCAACGCGACGGTGCGCAGGCGTACGGCGACATCATGGCCGGACCGCTGAACGAAGCCTGCACTCCCGAGCCGGTAGAAACCGGCAACGGCCAGGTTGCGGCGCTGATTTACACCACCGGCACCACCGGCAATCCCAAGGGCGTGATGCTCACGCACCGCAACCTGCTTTTCATCGCCGCCGTGTCGAGCACCCTGCGCGGCCTGACGCCGCGGGACCGCGCCTACGGAGTGCTGCCCATCTCGCACGTCTACGGCCTGGCCTCGGTCATGCTCGGCACGCTGTACGCGGGCGCCTGCCTGTACCTGGCGTCGCGCTTCTCCGCCGACGCCATGCTGCGCGCGATCGATGAAGACGAGCTCACCATCTTGCAAGGCGTGCCGGCGATGTACGCGCGGTTGCTGGAACTCGCAGGCAAGCCGCTGGCATCGCATCTGCGTTTCCTCTACGCCGGCGGCTCGCCGCTCGATCCCGTGTTGAAGGCCCAGGTGGAAGCGGTGTTCGGCCTGCCGCTGCATAACGGCTACGGCATGACGGAAAGCTCGCCTACCATCAGCCAGACCCGCCTCGACGCGCCGCGCGCCGACACATCGGTCGGCACCGTGATCCCCGGCGTCGAAGTGCGCATCGTCGATGCCGGCGGCGACGACGTGCCGGCCGGTGAAGCGGGCGAACTCTGGGTCCGCGGTCCCAACGTGATGAAGGGGTATTATCGTGAAGCGGCGCTGACCGCGGCAACGATGCGCCCGGGCGGCTGGCTCAATACCGGCGACATGGCGCGCCGGGATGCGGACGGCGCGCTGTTCATTGTCGGACGCACCAAGGAGCTCATCATCCGCTCCGGCTTCAACGTCTATCCGCTGGAAGTGGAGACGGCGCTCAACGCGCATCCCGGCGTCGCGCAATCGGCGGTGGTCGGCCGCGCGGTCGCCGGAGGCAACGAGGAAGTGGTGGCGTTTGTCGAAGCCGCGCCGGGCCAGGCGCCGAAGGAGCAGGAACTGCGGGACTTTCTGGCTCAGCGGCTTTCGCCGTACAAGTGCCCGTCCCGAATCGTCATCATGGCGGCGCTGCCGGCGGCGGCCACCGGAAAAATTTTGAAAGGCCGGTTGAAAACACTGGCGCAAGAAACGCCAAACATAAAAACTGACACAGGAGACAAGTAGATGAAAACGACTTTCAAGCGGTTGGCAATGGCAGCGCTGGTTTCGGCGGCATTCATCGGCGGCGCGAGCGCCGAGGAGATCAAGGTCGGCGCGGAACTTCCGCTGACCGGATCGCTCGCGCGCGTGGGCGCCGGCATGCAGGAAGGGATCATGGTGGCGCAGGAGGTCTTCAACAAGACCAACGGCAAGCACACGATCAAGGTCATCACCATCGACGACGAATCGGCGCCGGCCAAGGCCATCGCCGCGGTCGAAAAGCTCGCCAGCGACGGCGTGGTCGCCATCACCGGCGGCTACGGCAGCAACAACATCTCGCCTGCTTCGGACGCCGCCAACAAGCTCGGCCTGGTCTACATCACCTCGGGCGGCGTCGACGACAGCCTGGTCGCCGCCGGCCGCAAGAATTTTTTCCGCATCAATAACTCGGCCGGCTACGAAAAGGCGCTGGTGGGCCTGCTGCAGGACGTGAACGCCAAGTCGGTCTCGATCGTCTACTCCACCAAGGACGCCACCTCTGGGCTGGCCAAGGACGTCGAGAAGGCGCTCGCCGCCAAGGGCGTGAAGGTCGCGATGCACTCGTTCGACCCGGCCATCACCGACTTCAAGCCGATCATCAACAAGGTCAAACTCCAGGACAAATCGGAAGTCATCGCCATGGTCGGCTACGAAAACGACTACGTCGGCATCCTGCGCGCCGCCCGCGTGCTCAAGCCGACGGTCAAGGCGATGGTCGGCGTGTGGTCGCTGGCGACGCCGAAGATGGCCGCCGACTTCCCCGACCTGATGCCAAACGTGTTCGGCACCGCGCTGCTGCCGTTCCCGGCCGAATTCAAGACCGCCGACGGCAAGGCCTTCGCCGACGCCTACAAGGCGCTGTACAAGAAGGAGCCGGACTACCTCGGCCAGTTCGGCTACGTGCAGTCGATGCTGCTGTTCGAAGCGATCGCGCGCGCGGCCGACAAGGGCACGCTGAAGAAAGGCGGCATCGCCGACGAAATGCGCAAGACCGACAAGGAGACGCTGATCGGCCGCGTGCAGTTCGGCGCCAACGGCGACAACCCGAACTTCGTGCACCGCATGGGCCAGCACCAGGACAAGAAGATCGTCATCGTCTGGCCGAAGGAAACCGCCACCGGCAAGATCGCCTATCCAGCCTTGCCCTGGTAAGCCGACATGACTGAACTGATACTGCAGGCGCTGTATTCGGGCTTGCTGCAGGGCGGCTCGTACGCCCTGATCGCGCTTGGCCTGGCGCTGGTGTTCGGCACAATGAAGGTGATCAACCTGGCGCACGGCGAACTGGTGCTGCTCGCCGCCTACGTCGCCTACGCGGTCGAGTCGGGCCTGGGCTGGGGCCCGATCCTCGCGATCCCGGTCGCGCTGGTCGTGGTGTGCATCGCCGCGGTATCGGTCTACCTGATAGTCAGCCGCATCAAGAAGGACCGCGAGATCAACTCGCTGATCCTTACCTACGGCATCGGCGTCATCCTGACCAACGTCATTCTGCTGGTCTGGCACGCCGATGTGCGCTCGACCAGCTCCACCTGGCTGCAGGAAGCCTTCGTCGTCGGCCCGCTGTTCTCGATGCGCAGCGAACTGATTTTCTTCGGCGTCAGCATCGTGCTGATGGCCGCGCTGTGGTGGTGGCTGTCGAAAAGCTGGTACGGCCGCGCGGTGCGCGCCGTGTCGAGCAATCGCGACGCGGCCAAGCTGATGGGCGTCGACCCGGGCCGCACCGAGCTGGTGTCCTTCCTCGTCGCCGGCGTGCTGGCGGCGTTCGCCGGCGTGGCGCTATTCAGCTACGGCGTGATCCAGCCGGCCTACGGCGGCGCGCTGACCGTCAAGGCCTTCATCATCACCGTGCTGGCCGGCGTCGGCTCGATCCCCGGCGTGCTGCTCGGCGCCGTGCTGCTCGGCGTGGCCGAAGCGCTCACCGTCACCCTCGCCAGTTCGGCACTGCAGGAACTGGCCGGCATGACGCTGTTCCTGCTGGTGCTGTTCGTGATGCCCAACGGCCTGTTCGGCGCGGCGCGGAGGCGCGGATGAAGTACGCAAAGATCCTGGCGATCCTGGTCTTCGCCTACGCCGTGGTGCCGCTGGCGGTCGGCGCCAACAACTACTATATGAGCATGCTGGTCGCCGCGCTGATCATCGGCGGCGTGGCGCTGTCGTGGGCCCTGCTCGGCAACCTGGGTGGCATGGTCAGCTTCGGCCACTCCGCGTTTGTCGGCATTGGCGCCTACGTCTCGGCCATCCTGTCGGCCAAACACGGGATACCGGTGCTGATGGCGGTGCCGCTGGGCGGCGTCGGCGCGGTGCTCGCTTCCATCGTCATGATGCCCGTGCTGCGCCTGCGCGGGCCTTACTTCGCGTTGGCGATCCTGGCGTACGCGCACATCTTCCGCATCCTCGCGACCGAATGGAGCTCAGTGACCGGCGGCTCGGGCGGCGTCTCCGGCATCCCGGGCTTCCCCGCCTGGTTCGACATGAACAACAAGATGGCTTCCTACCTGGTCGCGGTCACGCTGGTGTTTCTTTTTGCATGGGCATATCACGGCATCCGCGCCAGCTACTACGGCATCGCCCTGCGCGCCATGCACGACAGCGAGGACGCAACCCGCGTGGTCGGCGTCAACAGCACTGTGCTCAAGGCAGCGATGCTGATGGTGTCGGCCTTCATGGCCGGCGTGTTCGGCGCCGTCAACGCCCACTACATCAACTTCCTCGAGCCGGACTACGCGTTCAACGCGCTGTGGGTGACCCTGCCGATCGTCGCGGCCATCTTCGGCGGCTATCGCACCATCTCCGGGCCGGTAATCGGCGCGCTGGTCGTGTACCTTGCCGACCAGCTGGTGTTCAAGACGCTCATGCCGACGGGGCACCAGCTGGTGCTGGGCGTGCTGCTGGTCTTGATGATCGTGTTCAGCCCTTCCGGCCTGATGTCCCTGGTGATGAAAAAGAAGCAGGCGGCGCCCCATGCTTGAACTCGAAAACATATCGGTGCGCTTCGGCGGCCTGACCGCCGTCAACGACGTCACCCTGAAGATCGGCAGCCACGACGTCATCGGCCTGGTCGGCTCGAACGGCGCTGGCAAGACCACGCTGTTCAACGCGATCTCCGGGCTGGTGCAGCCGACCGCGGGCCGGATCCGCTTCGACGGCAAGGACGTGATGCGCGCACCGATGTACCGCCGCGCGCGGCTCGGCATCGGCCGAACCTTCCAGGTGCCGCAGCCGATGCACGAACTGACCGTGCGCGAGAACCTGCTGGTGGCGCAGCGCTTCGGCACCGGCCGGGTGGACCAGAAAAAGATCGACGAGATCCTCGACTTCACCAGCCTTCTCGACAAGGCCGGCCGCGACGCCGCGGGCGAGCTGGCGCTGACCGAACTGAAGGCGCTGGAAGTGGCGAAGGCGCTGGCGACCGACCCGCAGCTGCTGCTGCTCGACGAAGTGCTGGCCGGCCTCGAAACCACCGGCAAGCGGCGCTTCATGGGCATGCTGCGCGACCTGCACACCAAATTCGGCGTCGGCATCGTCATGATCGAACACGACATCGAAATCATCTCCGCGCTGTGCCCGCGCGTGGCGGTGCTCAACTTTGGCCAGCTGATCGCCGACGGCACGCCCGACGCGGTGTTCCGCGACCCGGCCGTCATCAAGAGCTACACGGGAGCCTCGGATGCTTGAACTGAAGCAGGTGCGCGCGGGGTACGGCGCGATCAACGTGCTGTGGGATGTGTCGCTGTCGGCGGCGAGCGGCCAGCTGACCACCATCATCGGGCCGAACGGCGCCGGCAAGACCACCCTGCTGCGCGCGATCATGGGACTGGTGCCGGTGACGCAGGGCGAGATCGCCATCGACGGCAAATCGCTCACCGGCACGCGCACGTGGGACATGGCGGACCTGGGCGTGGCAATGATCCCGGAAGGCCGCATGGTGTTTCGCGACATGAGCGTGGAAGAGAACCTGATCATGGGCGCCTTTCCCAAGGCGCACCGCTCGCATCTGGCCGCGCGGCTCGAGGAAGCGTTTGCGATGTTCCCGCGGCTGCGCGAGCGGCGCAAGCAGCTGGCCGGCTCGCTGTCGGGCGGCGAGGCGCAGATGCTGGCGATGGGACGCGGGCTGATGTCGGACCCGAAGCTGCTGATCGTCGACGAACCGTCGCTCGGACTGGCGCCGCTGGTGGTCAACGAACTGTTCGAGATCCTGGCGCGGCTGAAGGACGGCAAGCGCACGATCGTCCTGGTCGAGCAGAACACCCAGCGCGCGGTCGGCGTGGCCGACCACGTGTACCTGATGCAGAGCGGGAAAGTGGTGATGTCGAAGGTGGCGGCGGAAGTCGACCTGGAACATCTGCACGAGCTGTACTTCGCTCGTTAAATGAATCGGGGTCTGACCTATGGTCAGACCTTGATCATCGGCCGAAGTTCCGCCCAAACCAACGCGGCGTCCATTTTATTCATGCAGTCGTGATGACCGAGCGGACATTCGCGCTGTTTGCACGGCGAGCACGCGAGGCGCAGCGAAATCGATTTCGCCATGTCGGAAAACGGCGGCGCGTGATCGGGATCGGTCGGTCCGTACAGCGCCACTACCGGCCGATTCAGCGCCGATGCGATGTGCAGCAGCCCCGAATCGTTCGCCACCACCGCGTCGGCGCGCGCGATCAGCGCAATCGCCTCGCCCAGTTTGGTGGCGCCGGCCACGTTGAACATGCCTTCCTTGCCGCTGCCCGCAATCACCTCGTCGCAGGCTTCCCGGTCCTTGGGCGAGCCTAGCAGCGCGATTTGCGCGGTCGGGTCGTGCGCGAAGATCTCTTTTGCCAGCTGGGCGAAGTGCGCCGCCGGCCAGCGCTTGGCAGCGCCGAATTCGGCGCCGGGTGCAAAAATGACCAGCGGACGATCCAGCGCGATGCCGGTCCTGGCGCACACCGCCGCGATCTCTTCGCTGCTTGCCTGCATGCGCGGGCGCGGCGCCGGCGTCAGCGGCGATGACGGGTCCTGCGCCAGTGCGGCGTAAAACGGCACCATAGGCCGCTGCGGCGTATCGTCGTGATGCATCACGTTGAGCAGCCCGTAGCGCATCTCGCCCTTGTAGCCGACGCGTTCGGGAATCCCGGCCAGCCAGGGGATCAGCGCGTATTTCAGGGTATTGGGCAGCACGTAGGCGTCCGCGTAGCCGCGCCGGCGCAGCTCGCGCGCGTAGCGCCACCGTTCCTTCAACTGCAGCGCGCCGTGGCGGAACGGGGTTTCGAGCACGGTGTCGACTTCGGCCATCGCGCGCCATACCGGCGACACCGACGGCGGCGCCAGCACGTCGATCGGGCGTTCGGGATGCTTCTGCTTCAGGCGCTGCAGCAGCGGCTGCGCCATCACGGCGTCGCCGATCCAGTTCGGCGAAATCACCAACGTGCGCCGAATCACGCCGCGACCTCCGAGAACTGCAGCCTGTACAAGTTGCTGTACATGCCGCCGGCGGCCAGCAGTTCGTCGTGGCGGCCCGATTCGATAATGCGGCCCTGCTCCATCACGACAATGCGGTCGGCGCGCTCCACCGTCGACAGGCGGTGCGCGATCACCAGCGTGGTGCGGCCCTGCATCAGCGTGTCGAGGGCAGCCTGCACGGCGCGTTCGGATTCGTTGTCGAGCGCGGATGTCGCCTCGTCCAGGATCAGGATCGGCGCGTCCTTGTAGATGGCGCGCGCGATCGCCACGCGCTGGCGCTGGCCGCCGGACAGGCGCATGCCGTTCTCGCCGATCAGCGTGTCGACGCCGTCCGGCAGCGCGGCCACGACCTCGCTCAGGTGCGCCGCCTTGATGGCCGCGGCCAGGCGCGCGGGATCGACCTGCTCGGCGCCGTAGGCGATGTTGGCGCCCAGCGTGTCGTCGAACAGCACCACGTTCTGGCTGACCATTGCCAGCTGCGCGCGAAGGCTGGTCAGCGCGATGTCCTCGTACGGCACGCCGTCGAGCACGATGCGGCCCGACTCCGGCGAATAGAAGCGCGTGACGAGATTGACGAAGGTCGACTTTCCGCCCCCCGATATGCCGACCAGCGCGACCGTCTGCCCGGGCAGTATCTCGAGCGACACGTTCGACAGCGCCATCGGGACGCTCTCCGGATAGCGGAATGACACGTTCTCGAACTTCAGGTGGCCTTTGGCCCGGCCCAGCACCTGGGTGCCGGTGTCGTGTTCGGCCGGGGCGTCGATCATCGCGAATACGGTTTCGGCGGCGGTCATCCCGCGCTGCATCGGGCCGTTGACTTCGACCAGCGCCTTGAGCGGCTGCAGCAGCATCAGCATCATGGTGATGAAGTTGGTGAATTCGCCGACGCTCATCTCCGAGCGGATCGCCAGCACGATCACCACCGACACCGCCAGCGCGGTGGCGATCTGGGTGATCGGCACGGTGGCGGCGTGGGCCACGGTCATGCGCTGCGAGAAGCCGCGCAGGGCGTCGCTGCGCTGTTCGAAGCGCTTGCGCTCGTAGCGTTCGCCGGAAAACACGCGAATCACCTGGTGGCCGCGCGCGGCCTCCTCGACCACCTGGGTCATTTCGATGGTCACGCGCTGATTGTCGCGATTGAGCTTGCGCAGGCGCCCGGTTGTGGTGCGCACAATGACGGCGGTGGCCGGCACGACGACCAGCGCCACCAGCGTCAGTTTCCAGTTGAGGAACAGCAGCGCGATCAGCAGGCCGGCGACCACCATCGTGTCGCGCACGAAGGCGAGGAACACGGAGTTGATCATGTCGACTACCTGCCGCACGTCGCCGATGACGGTGTTGATGATTTTGCCGGTCGATTCGTGCTGGAAGCGCGCGACGGGCAAGCGCAGCACGCGCTCGAACACCATGCCGCGGATGTCGTTAAGGACGCGGCTCATGACCCAGTTGTTCAAATAGGCGGTGGAAAAGGTGAACAGGCCGCGCAGGATGAAGATCGACAGCAGCACCAGCGGCACCAGCCACAGGCTGAACGACATCTTGTTGGCGCCGAAGCCCTTGTCGAGCAGGAGTTCGAGCGCCTTGCCCAGCATCGGCTGGGTCGCGGCGGTGCCGGCCATGGCCAGCAGCGACAGCAGGGCGCGGGTGCGGTAAGGCCAGACCACCGCCATCAGGCGTCGGGCAATGCTACTATTTTCCATCGATTTGTCTTTCGTGTTCGGGCGGCGCTCCGGATACCGCGCCAGCCCGGCATTTTCGCACGAAACCGCATGCCGGCGGACGCCCTTGGGGCGCGGCACCGTGCGGTAGAATATCGGACAATATTCACCGGGGCGTCCGCCGCTTGCACATGACATTCGCCACACCAGCTCCGCTGACGCGGGTCGAGCACATTGTCCGCTACCTGATCCTGCTCGCGCTGTTTGCGGTTTCCTTCTCCACCGCGCTGACCAACCTGTTCGTCGGCTTCGGCTATATCGCCTTCATCGCCGCCCTGTGCACCAGCCCCGCCCTGCGGCGCGTGCTGCGCTCGCCACCGGCGCTGCTCGCGCTCGCGCTGCTGGCGCTGTTCATCGTCGGCGCCAGCTGGTCGATCGCGCCGCACGCGGACCTGGTCACCGCGCTGAGAAAGTATTCGCGGCTGCTGATCCTGCCGATGGCGATTGCGATGAGCTGGCGCGACCCGCAACTCGCGCCGCGCTCCGTGTTCTGGTTCCTCGGCGGCGCCGCAGTGCTGGCCCTGTCCTGCTACCTGGTCAAATTCGGCGTGATGCCGGAGTCGAGCCTGGGCTGGTGGAAAGTGAGCACGGATGCGCGCGACGCCTACGTGTTCAGGAACCACATCGCGATCGGCATCCTGCTGGGGTTCGCGGCTTGCCTCAGTTTGATGGTCGCCAGCTACGGCGCAACCTGGCGCGCGCGCGCGCTGTGGATCGCCGGGGCGGTGCTGTTCGCGGTGCCGACCATCTTCCTCGGCCAGGGCCGGACCGGCTACGTCGCGCTGTTCATCGGGATGCTGGCGCTGTTCCTGATCCGCATTCGAATGACGCCATTGCGCACGATCGCGGGGGTGGCCGCGATCGGCGCGCTGTTCCTGGGCTTCTACCTGGCGTCGCCCAACGTCAAATCGCGAACCGACGACATGGTCAACGAAATCCGGAACGAGCGCGTGCAATCGCCCAATGGCCTGCGCGTGAGCTTCCTGCGCGTCGGGCTGGAACTGGTTGCGGCCCACCCGTTGCTGGGGATCGGCACCGGAGGCTTCGCCGAGGCGTATGCGCCGACCGCGCAGCGCAACTGGCCGGCCGGCCACGACATGGCGGTGGCGCGGCATCAGCCGCACAGCGAATTCCTGCTCGTCGCCATTCAGCTTGGGATCGTCGGATCGCTGGTCTATTTCGCCATGCTCGGCACACTCGGCGGCGCCGCGCTCGGCGCGCGCAGCCTGGAAAGCGACAGCCTGGCGCTGCTGTGGGTGATCTACGTCGTCACTTCGGCGTTCAACAGCCTGCTGTGGGATACCACCGAGGCGCACTGGTTCCTGCTGATGTCGGGATGTTTGTATGTCGGCGCGCTTCGGCGCCGCGAAGGGATGCATTGATGGACGCGCTGATCACACTGATCGTCACTACCTACAACCGGCCCGACGCGCTCGCGGCGGTGATCGAGGGTTGCTTCACGCAGAGCGACAAGAACTTCGAGATCATCGTCGCCGATGACGGCTCGACCGATGTCACGCGCGACTGCGTGGAGCGGCTTGCGGCACGCTCGCCGGTGCAGCTGCGGCATGTGTGGCAGGAGGACATCGGCTTCCGCCTGGCCGGCGCGCGCAACCGCGGGATCGAAGCGGCGCGGGGCGAGTACATCGTGGTCCTCGATGGCGATTGCGTGCCGCAGCAGGACTTTATCGCGCAGCACCGCAAGCTGGCGCGGCGCGGGTTCATGGTGACCGGCAGCCGGATTTTGCTCGACGAGGCGTACACCAGGCAGGTGCTGGAACGGCATATCGCGCTGCAGTCGCTGCGGTTTGCGGACATGATCCGGCTGCGCGCGGCGGGGCATTTGAACAAGGCACTGCAGTTGATGGTGAAGCTGCCGGATGCAGGGCGCGAAAAGCATCGCTTCAGCTATCGCCGCATCAAGGGCTGCAATATGGCCATGTGGAAGTCGGACCTGGTGCTGGTGAACGGGTTCGACGAGAGTTTCAAGGGCTGGGGGCACGAGGACGCCGACATGGTGCTGCGGCTGTTTAATGCGGGCGTGATGCGCAAGGACGGAGCGTTCGCCACCGAGGTGTTCCACCTGTGGCACCGGGAGGCGCAGCGGGACCAGGCGACAAGCAACAAGAAGATCGTACTGGAGCGGGAGATTGACCGGACGACGCAGGCGGCCAAGGGCTTGCGCGAGCACTTGTAAGCGGGGTCAGGTCCGGCGGACATGCCCCCCATCTTTCAGGTGGCGCGTCAGTATTCGACCGCTACTTCCTTGGCGCCCAGGACGCGCTCCAATGCGAGCTGCAGGGCGTCGGACGGGGCGACGCGCCAGTCGTCGCTCAGTTGCATCAGGCACGGGATACCTTGCGGCTCCACGCGCATCGCCACCGGCAGGCCGTCGGGATTGCGGTGCGGCTGCAGCACTTCGGCCACCTTGGCCGGACTGACGTTGCACTCCATCGTCATCGACAGGCGGTTGCCGTACTGGATGCGCGACAAGGCGATGTCGAACACCTTCTCCGCGGTGATCCGCAGCCCGCCGTTGAAACGGTCTTCCGACACCTTCCCCACCACCAGCAGGAAGTCGTCTTCCTTGAAGATGTTCTTGTTCGCTTCGAACAGTTCGCTGTAGACCGTCACCTCGACCACCGCCGTCTTGTCGTCCAAAGAGACGATCAGGATGCGCCCGCGCTGCGTCATCTGGCTGCGCACGCCGGTGATCACGCCGCACAGCATGCGCGCCTCGCGCGACGGGTCGAGGTCCTTCAGCTTGGTGCGCGCGAAACGCCGCACTTCGGCCGCGTAGGTGTCGAACATGTGGCCGGACAGGTAGAAACCGAGCGCGATTTTTTCCTCGGACAGCTTCTGCTTGTCGGTCCACGGCGTGGCCTTGACGTACTCGGGCGGCGCCACCAAGTCGCTGTCGTCGCCGCCGAACAGGCTGACCTGGTTGGCGGACGCCGACGCCTGGTCGGCGCACTCCACCGCGAACGCGACGGACGCCAGCAGGATCGCGCGGTCGACGCCGAAGCAGTCCATCGCGCCGGCGCGGATCAGCGACTCGATCGTGCGGCGGTTGATCTGCTTGCGGTCGACCCGCTTGCAAAAGTCGAACAGGTCGGTGAACTTGCCGCCGCTGGCGCGCGCGGCGACGATCGCCTCGATCGCCGCCTGGCCCGAGCCCTTGACGGCGCCCAGTCCGTAGCGGATGTTGGTGACGCGCTTGCCGGTGACGGACGGCGCCTCGCCTTCCGGCATGAAGCGGTAGTCGGAGTGATTGATATCGGGCGGCAGCAAGGTCAGGTTGCAGACGTCGATCGCGTCTTCGACCAGGATCTTGATCTTGTCGGTGTCGTCCATCGCCAGCGACAAGTTGGCCGCCATGAAGGCCGCGGTGTGGTGCGCCTTCAGGTAGGCCGTGTGGTACGACAGCAGCGCGTACGCGGCGGCGTGCGACTTGTTGAAGCCGTAGCCCGCGAACTTCTCCATCAGGTCGAAGATCTCGTCGGCCTTTTCGGCAGACAGTCCGTCCTTGGCGGCGCCGGCGCGGAAGATTTCCCGGTGCTCCGCCATCTCCTCGGCCTTCTTTTTACCCATCGCGCGGCGCAGCATGTCAGCGCCACCCAGCGAGTAGCCGCCGACGATCTGCGCCATCTGCATCACCTGCTCCTGGTAGACCATGATGCCGTAGGTCTCGGCCAGAATGACTTCGGTGCGCGGATCGGGATAGTCGAACTTCTCGCCGTGCTTGCGCTTGCAGAAGTCCGGGATCAGGTCCATCGGGCCCGGACGGTACAGCGCCACCAGTGCGATGATGTCCTCGAAGCGGTCGGGGCGCGCGTCTTTCAGCATGCCCTGCATGCCGCGCGACTCGAGCTGGAAGATCGCGACCGTCTTGGCCTTGGTCAGCAGGTCGTAGGAAGCACGGTCGTTGAGCGGCAGCTTGGCCAGGTCGAAGTCGGCGTTGGCCGGATCGAGCTGCTTGATGTAGCGTACCGCGCGGTCGAGGATGGTGAGCGTGGTCAGGCCCAAAAAGTCGAACTTGACCAGGCCGACGGCTTCGACGTCGTCCTTGTCGTACTGCGACACTACGCCCGAGTCGCCGCCCTGCGTGTACAGCGGGCAGAAGTCGGTCAGCTTGCCCGGCGCGATCAGGACGCCGCCGGCGTGCATGCCGATGTTGCGGGCGATGCCTTCGACCTGCTGCGCCAGGTCGAGCAGCTGCTTGACCTCGTCCTCGTTCTCAAGGCGCTCTGCCAGCTGCGGCTCTTCGGCGATGGCGTCGGCGATGGTGACCGGCTTGCCCGGCTTGAACGGGATCAGCTTGGAGATGCCGTCGCAGAAGTTGTAGCCGAAATCGAGCACGCGGCCGACGTCGCGGATCGCGCCCTTCGCCGCCATGGTACCGAAGGTGGCGATCTGCGAGACTGCCTCCTTGCCGTACAGGTCTTTCACGTGCTGGATAACGCGGTCGCGCCCTTCCTGGCAGAAGTCGATGTCGAAATCGGGCATCGAGACGCGTTCAGGATTGAGGAAGCGCTCGAACAGCAGGTTGTACTGGAGCGGATCGAGGTCGGTAATCAGCAGCGAGTATGCGACCAGCGAGCCCGCGCCCGAACCCCGGCCCGGTCCGACGGGCACGCCGTTTTCCTTGGCCCACTTGATGAACTCCGCCACGATCAGGAAGTAACCGGGGAATTTCATGTTGCAGATGGTGTCGGTCTCGAACTTCAGGCGGGACTCGTAGCGCTCGCGCTCGGCCTCGCGCTTGACCGGGTCCGGATACAGCTGGATCAGGCGCTGTTCGAGCCCGGCCTTCGATTCGGACACCAGGAACTCGTCGATCGTCATGCCCGGCGGCGTCGGGAAGTTCGGCAGCTGCGGCTTGCCCAGCGTGAGGACGACGTTGCAGCGCTTGGCGATTTCGACCGAGTTGGCCAGCGCGGCCGGCATGTCGGCGAACAGCTCGGCCATCTCGGCCTGGCTTTTGAAGCGCATCTCCTCGTTGAAGCGCTTGACGCGCTTGGCGTTGGCGAGCATCTCGCCCTCGGCGATACAAGTGCGCGCTTCGTGGGCGATGAATTCGTCGGACGACAGGAACTGGATCGGGTGGGTGGCGACGACCGGCAGGCCGAGTTTGGCCGCCAGCGCGACCGAATGGCGCACCTGCGGCTCCTGGTTCGGCTGGCCGGCGCGCTGCACCTCTATATAGAAGTGGCCGGGGAATATCCCGGCCCAGCGCCGGGCGCAGCGCTCGGCCAGCTCCAGGTTGCCGTTTTCGATGGCCATGCCGACGTCGCCGAAGTGGGCGCCCGACAGCACGATCAGGCCGTTGGCCTGGCTCTGCTCCGGATGCAGCGTCGACTGGCTGGTGGCCAGCGCTTCGAGCCATTCGGGGCGGATTTCGGCGCGGCCCTTGTTCTGGTTGGTCAGCCAGGCGCGCGACAGCAGGTCGCACAGCTGCAGGTAGCCGGTGTGGTTCTTCGCCAGCAGCAGCAGGCGCGATGGGCGGTCGCGGTTGTCGTCGTTGCTGATCCAGGCGTCGACGCCGATCACCGGCTTGATGCCCTTGCCGCGCGCCGACTTGTAGAACTTGACCATGCCGAACAGGTTGGCCAGGTCGGTGATGGCCAGCGCCGGCTGCTTGTCCTTGGCGGCGACGCCGATGATGTCGTCGATGCGCACCAGGCCGTCGACGATCGAGTATTCGGAGTGCACGCGCAAGTGGACAAACGCCGGAGCCGCCGGTTTTGCCGGGGCAGCCACCGATTCAGTACCAAGTTCCATGACATCCATACTCATTTGCGATTCACCCTGCTGTGCGAAGAGGCGCTATTTTACCGCGCCCGGCCCGCCCCGCCCCTGCGATCGGCCCGACCGTGGCATTTGCCCAACTGTAATAAGTTGTAAGTATCGTCAACGTGTCGTTTGACAATCTCGTTATAGGCTCAGCAGCACCGATTTATTCACAACTACTCAAGGGACACACCATGAAAAACGTACTCGCCGCTCTGACCGTCGCTCTGTTCGCATCCGCCGCTTTCGCCCAGGCGCCAGCCGTCAAGGCCGAAGTGAAGCCGGCCGCCGTAGTCAAGGCTGACGCCAAAGCAGCAGCAGCCGAAGTCAAGGCCGACGCGAAAGTCGCCAAGACCGAAGTCAAAGCCGACGCCAAAGTCGCCAAGACCGAAGCCAAAACCGACGCAAAAATCGCCGCCGCTGAAGTGAAGGCCGATGCCGCTGAAGTCAAGGCCGATGCCAAAGTCGCCAAGGCCAAGGCAAAGCACAAGGCTGTCAAGGCAAAGGCCAAGGCAAAAGCTGAAGTTGCAGCCGCTACGCCAGCAACCCCAGCGACGCCAGCTACCCCAGCCGCCAAGTAATCGGTCGCCGCGTAATCGAAAAGACAGGGTTCGCCCTGTCTTTTTTTCGTTTCGGACGCGGGAGCAGCCCCCGGGACGCCGCTGACGGCCGCAACCGGGCGGTTTATAATAGCGGCTTCGCCCGAAATCTTCTGTTAGCAATCATGCAAGCCACCACCGACCTCGCCGCGGCGCAGGCCAGCGCCGCAGCCATGGCGCACGTCAATATCGCCGCCTACAAATTCATCACCTTCGACAACACCGAGGAGATGCGACCGCTGTACCAGGACATTTGCAAAGAACTCGGCCTGAAGGGCACGATCCTGCTGACGCCGGAAGGCATCAACATGTTCCTGTCCGGCCCGCGCGGGCAGATCGACCAGTTCCTGGCGTGGGTGCGCAGCGACGCGCGCTTCGCCGACCTGGAAGTGAAGGAAAGCTACTCGGAGGAGCAGTCGCACAAGCGCATGCTGGTGAAAATCAAGAAAGAGATCATCACCATGCGCATGCCGCTGATCAAGCCGGAGCTGGGACGCGCGCCGGCGGTGGCGCCTACAACGCTCAAGCGCTGGCTCGACCAGGGCCACGACGACAACGGCAAGCCGGTCGTCATGGTCGACACGCGCAATGCGTTCGAGGTGGACGTCGGTACCTTCAACAACACGATCGACTACCGCATCGAAAAATTCACCGAGTTCCCGGAAGTGATCGCGGCGAACAAGGACGCGCTGGCCGACAAGACCGTGGTGACGTTCTGCACCGGCGGCATCCGCTGCGAGAAGGCGGCGATCCACATGCAGAACATCGGCTACGACAGCGTGTACCAGCTCGAAGGCGGCATCCTGAAGTATTTCGAGGACGTCGGCGGCGAGCATTACACGGGCGACTGCTTCGTATTCGACTACCGCACCGCGCTCAATCCGAAGCTCGAGCCGACCGTAACGGTGCAGTGCTTCGCCTGCCGCGCCGTGGTGACGCCGCGCCAGCAGCTGTCGCCGAACTACGTGTACGGCGAGTCGTGCCCGCACTGCAAGCCGGAAGCCGAATCGGCATAAATCCCCCGCCGGCATGATCCAGCTTAATAGCTGGATCCGAGAATCCCCCTAACCTTGTGCACTGGAAACGCGGCGCCGCCGCGCTTTCGCGCCAACACGGGGGATTCGTCATGCCAGCACCTGGTGCCGCCGCGGCAGTCAAAGCGCTGTTCGGCAGTTTCACGCAAGAGTCCCGACTTCTCCAACTGACCACGCCGGCCGGCCCGAACCAGCTGCTGGCCGAATCCGTGCGCGCGGTCGAAGGCCTGAGCGAGGGATTCGCGCTGCACATCACCGCGCTGTCGACCGACGCGCGCATTCCGCTCAAGTCGCTGATCGGCCAGCCGGTGCTGCTGGAGCTGCTGACCGCGCGCAGCGGCGTGCGGCGGCCGTTTCACGGCCACGTCACGCGCATCGAGATCAGCGGCGCCAACGGCGGCTTCGCGCGCTACCGGTTGACCGTCGAACCGTGGACATCCTTCCTCGCGCACACGCGCGACAGCCGCATTTTCCAGGATGCGAGCGTGGTCGACATCATCGACACCGTGTTCGCGCGCTACCAGTGCCAGGGGAAGCTGACGCCGGCGTGGCGCTTCGAGCTGCGCGAGCGCGCGGCCTACCTGAGACGCAGCCACACCACGCAGTACCAGGAAAGCGATCTCGCCTTCGTGCAGCGGCTGATGGCCGAGGAAGGCCTGTTCTATTTTTTCCGCCACACGCGCGAACGCCACGAACTGGTCATCGCCGACCACAATGGCGCCTTCGCGCCGAACGCGCAGGACGTCATCCGCTTCACCCAGCCGGGCGCGGTGATGAAGGAAGACAGCATGGACCGCTGGCGCAGCGCGACGTCCATCGGCGCAACCGCGCTTGAACTGGCAAGCTGGGATTACCGCACGATCGGCATGCGGCCGGTGAGCGCAACCGCGCTCGATGCGGGCGCCATTGCGCTGGCCAGCCGCGACGTGCCTGGCGTGTATGCGTATTCAAGCCAGGAGCATGGCAAGCGGATTGTCACGCGCCAGATGGAAGCGCTCGAAGCGAGCCGCGCGACCTGCTCGGGAGAGGGCACCGTTCGCACGCTGACGCCAGGGACCACCTTCACCCTGGCCGACCACGCCCTGCTCGACGCGGGCGACGCCGACGGCCGACGCTTCCTGGCGGTGCGCGTAACTCACACCATGCACAACAATCTGCGCGCCGAGATGGGCGCTGCAGCCCGTGCGGCGCTCGGACGCAGTCCGCTCGACACCGCCGACAACGATGACGCTGAGCGGCCGCTGTATCGCAATGAGGTCGAGGCGATCCGCAGCAGCGTCGAATATCGCAGCGGAGCGCGCTATCCGCGGCCGTCGGCCGGCGGCCAGCAAAGCGCCATCGTGGTCGGGCCGGCGGGCGCAATGGTCCACACAGACCGCGATCATCGCATCAAGGTGCAGTTTCACTGGCAGCGCGGCGACAGGAGCCACAGCCGACTGGAGCACCCTGCCCCGACCGGTCACGCCGGCGCGCCGGCCGACGACCGTGCCGGCAGCTGGGTACGCGTGGCGTCGCCGCTCGCAGCCATCGCCGGCGCCAACTGGGGCGGCAACGCGGTGCCGCGGGTCGGCCAGGAGGTGCTGGTCGACTTCCTGGAGGGCGATATCGATCGGCCGGTGGTGGTTGGCGCGCTGTACAACGGGCAGGGAAAGCGCGATGAACAGCACAATCAGTTCAGCTATGGCGCGGGCGCCGCGACCGGCAACGCGCCGGCGTGGTTCCCCGGCGAGTCCGGCGCGCACGCGCATCCGGCGGCGCTGTCGGGCATCAAAAGCCAGGCCATGAGCACCAGCCAGGGCGGCGCCGGCGCTTATGGCCAGCTGGTGTTCGACGACAGCCCGGGCCAGGCGCGCATCGCGCTGCAGCAGCACGCAAGCGCGCATCGGGGAACGGCCGAACTGAATCTGGGCTTCTTGCGGCACCAGAGCGACAACCAGCGTTTGCAGACGGTGGGCTTCGGCGCGGAGCTCAAGACCGACGGCGCCGCCGCGCTGCGCGCCGGCCAGGGCATGCTGCTGTCCGCGGATGCTCGCAATGGCGCGAGCGGCAGCCAGCTCGATTCGCGCGACGCGCTGATGCAGGTCGAGCAGAGCCACCAGCTGCAATTGCGCCTGGCGACGACGGCGCAGGCGCACAACGCCAAATTCGAAGGCGATGCCGAGCCGGAGAAGCTGGCCGCCATCGCGCAGCTGGATCACGCGGCGCAGCTACTCAAGGCGGTCGGCGAGCGCGAAGTCGCAGAGTACAGCGAGCCGTGCTTGCAACTATCGGCGCCGGCCGGAATCGCGGCGGCGACGCCGTGCGACGTGATCGTCAGCGCGGGCGCCACTTGCAGCATCACGGCCGAGCAGGACATCAACTTCGCCAGCCAGCGCGGGACCTTTTACGCGGTGAAGGCCGGCATCAGCCTGTTCACGTACGGGAAGGCCAGCAACAAGGACAAGCCGAACCAGGAAACCGGCATCAAGCTGCATGCGGCCAGCGGCAAAGTCAGCAGCCAGAGCCAGTCAGGCGAGACGCGGCTGACGGCGGACAAGATGGTGACCGTGGCCAGCATCGCGCAATCGGTGACGGTCGGCGCGAAGGAGCATGTCCTGATGACCGCGCAAGGCGCGTACCTGAAGATCGAGGGCGGCAACATCATGCTGCACTGTCCGGGGAAGGTGGAGTTCAAGGCGGTCAAGAAGGAATTGGCGGGGCCGAAAGACGGTAGCGTTGGCGCCGTCGCTATGCAGAACCCAGCCGAAATCTTCAATCAGGCCTTTATCGTACGAAGCGAAGAATCTGGTGAGCCCATGGCGCATGTCCCTTATCGAATCGAAAGCGACTCAGGGCAAGTCCTCACCGGGATCACGGATGCGGAAGGCCGGACGCAACGCCTGTTCACTCGAAACAAGGAAGAGCTAAAGCTGTTCCTTACAGATGAAGCTTAATTGAATGTGTCAGCTTAGATGGCGAGGCGACAGTGAGTGCAATTAAAAGTGAAGTGAACGACGCAAAACCCCATGCGACTTCAACGACGACGCCACCTCGCGACACTTTCCACGAAGTGACGATCCCAAACGGCGACGGGCACATCATTTTTTATCCCGAACTGAACGGGCTGGTCGCCCTTTACCCTGATGAATATCGAGCAGTGCTGGCGGAGGCGGATGAACACAGCCGGAAGGTGGCGGCACTACAGGATGCAAATCGTCGCGTGACGGAATCAGCGGGTTCCCTCCGCGCCGCACATGAGAGCGGAGTAGCGGCCGACATCAATGCAGCCGAAAAGGCGCTGGAACAGGCGACGAATGATGCCACGATTGCCAGCGAGGAGGTGAAAAAGACAATAAAGCCGCTTTCGAATCTGGACGCAAAAGAAGGGATAAAGATGCTGGAGCTGCTCGCAGCCAAGAAAAATAAAGGTTCGAAAGATGCTGGCCCGAAACTGGGGGTCCCAATCTATGTCAAGAACACATCCCTGAAAACGGCGCTGGCCGAAAAGCGAATTTATCTGCTGGATGGAGAAAAGGAGAAGCCACCAGCAGAAAAAATCTTCAAGGACGGGAAGGTCGACCCCGTCGCGCTAAAGAGGAAAATCGCAGACAAAGTGCAGGATAAGGCGGCATTCACAAAGAAATGGAAATGGAAGCCAGAGAACGCCGACGAGTTCAGTTGGGCGCTGCAGGAATTTACCTCAACAATGAACGCGGAATTGAGGAACGACCCGACGCGAAAATGCGACTTCTCAGCTGCCGCGCAGCTGATGCGATTCACCGCAGGCGCAGGTCTGGAGGTCAATTTCAAGCCGTTCAAAGGGAACCTAGAGGACCAGCGCGACCGGAACTGGGCGAAGAAGATCGTTCGCGGCGCTAAGTCTGGGGAGCTCGGCATCAAGGCAAACGCAAAGGCATCGATGGCCTTAGCAGAAGGTCGCGTCAGTACCTCGCTGTATGTGCCGCATTTCGCCGGTTGGCATGCAACCGCCACACTTCCCCACGGCGTCCTCGAACTCGGATATTGGAGGTGCGAATTGGATGTCGTTTTGTCCGGATCAGTGGGTGCGAGCGTCTTAATCGAGGCAGATATCGGCGTCACCTACACAGGTGGAAAACAGGGCGTGCATGGGATCCCATCTGCCAACAAGGATAAATCCGGGGTCAAGGCCCGTGTTGCTGCCGGCACCGAGATCGATGTTTTCGCCGGTGTTCGCATAGGCGCTGACGTAACCGGCGTTCTTCAATGGCTCAACCCCGAAGGCGCCATCAGCAATGGCAAACCACTAAAAACGAAACCGAACGACGCGGTCGCGGAATATAAAGATGTAGCGAAAGTGCATGCGGGCGTCGCATACTTGCTCGGGGCTGGCGTCAAATGGGCGTTTCACGTGCGCCACGAAAGCGGCAAGTTTGTAGTGTATTACAAGATGGGCGCATCGCTGGGCCAAGGCGCTGAAACGTCATTGAAATTTGAAGTCGGCGGAGAGACGATCGGGGAATTCTTCAAATGCATCGCGTATCAATTGAAGCGTGCCGACTATCGAATGATTGTGGAACTCATCGATCGCACGGCGTACAAAATGCTGTGCTTCATTTATTATTTGATGACTGTCGCTGCGCGACCCATTGAGGAGTTCGCGGGAATGGCTCAACGCGACCTATTACAGGCATACACAGCCACCAGCGAAGCAATTGATCAAGCGATCCGTGCTGGGACACAAGAGGCGGAAAGTTTCGTGCTGCGCATTCGGAATGAGTTGCGAAAGTCTTCCGGAAGTTGGCTGACATATATGCCTCCCGAAACTTTGGGAAAGATTCAACACCAACTAGTGTCCGCAGCTGATACCCTCGACAGCAACGTCCGAGTGGAATCCCAGGAGGCCGTCGCTTTGGCACTCGCCGCGGCACAAACGCCAAACCATCTTCAAACGATTGCTGAACGAATGACAAATAATCTTGGAGATAAACAAAATGCGGACCTCGGTTTCGCGATGATTGACAGGTGTTTGGCCAGGACCACCGACGCAGATGCGTGCGCCAAGGCGAAGCGCCGCTTGGCGGGAGCAGAGCCCTTTCTCAGCGCAGCATTTGTCTGGAACGATCAGCCGGAATTTATAACCGCACGGCTAGGCGTCGAGCATCCGATGTACGTAGCCTAGCACTCCCTTCGGAAGCACATTATCGATTATCCTGTCCGATGCTCTCCCCCGCTCAAACTCTAGTGAGCGCTTAGTTCCGGGCGCAACGAAAAGCGGGTTCGCCGCTAGTTGAATACTTCGTGTGGGGAATTTCGAGGATTTTGCGACCACTCTGTTCATCGTACTTCGACCAGGTACCCACCTGCTCATCACGCCTCTCCGACCAGCGTTTAAAGCTCATTTCACTGCCTCCGTCGCCGAAGTTCCCGCGAACTACGTGCTCGGTGCCTGTGGAGGGCCCCGCCGGGTTCTTCACGGGAGAATGCTGATAATAATCAGGATCGTACCAGTCAGCCACCCATTCACGCACTCCCGCACTCATATAGTAAATTCCTGCAGGATTTGGAGGGAGACTGTCGACCTCCACAAGTCCACCAGCGGCTTCCTTTTGCTCATAGGATGGCAGATTCCTTCCCGGCTCATACTCACCATTATCGGTTGGATAACGCGCGCGCTTGCCGCCGCTCCGGGCAGCATATTCCCATTGGGCTTCGGTCGGCAAATCCACGGGCGCGCCGATTAATCTTCCGAGCCAACGACAATATTCCCGAGCGCCTTCCCATGTAGCGGAAGAAGGATTTTTCGGCTTGCGTATTTTTCCGATGTAAGGCGATTGATTGATCCGAGGTAGCCGAATCGCGGCTGTGAAAATGTCAAATTCAGCGTACGTCACAGGAAACTTCGAAATCGAAAAAGCATCTAGTTCGACCTTGTGCAAAGGTTTCGAGTCAGGACCATCGAACGGAAGCCCTCCTGGATTGACTTCGGGACCCCAGTCCCCCATTTCGAAGGTACCGGCGGGCATCGCAACCATATTTCGCCTGGCAGTGGCAGCAAAAATCTTCAATTCAGCAACAGTGGGGGCGGGGTCACGCAGATTTCCATCCGCAAGGGTTTCAACGGGGCGCGGCGGATCTGGTGCCCGAGCCACCGCTGCGTTTTGAATTGTTGCTGCCGCCGCTCCTACCAAAATAAGTGACCTAAAGAGCCGTTGCATGATCTATCCATTCGCGTATAAATTGGAATGGGCAATCATCGCACTAGCATCGTGGATGATTCTTGCGAGGCAACAATTAGGAATCATTCTCCCCGCGCTAGATCGAAGCCGGCACGAAATCAGGCAGTTATAATGGCCACTGTCGATATTCCTCATCCAGGAACATGCCAGCCACCTTCGACCAAGCGTTGCATCGACCGATCGATCCAAGGGCCTGCCTCGCCGGGCAGCGCATCGCCATCCTGATCCCCTGCTACAACGAAGCGCTGACGATCGGCGCCATCGTGCGCGACTTCAACGCCTGCCTGCCGCAGGCCGAGGTCTACGTCTTCGACAACAACTCCACCGACGACACCGTGCGCGCCGCTACCGACGCCGGCGCCACCGTACGCCGCGTCCCGCTGCAAGGCAAGGGCAATGTCATCCGCCGCATGTTCGCCGACGTCGAAGCCGACATCTACATCATGGTCGACGGCGATAACACCTACGACGCCAGCGTCGCACCGCAACTGGCGCAACGCATGGTCGATGAAGGCCTTGACATGCGGGTCGGCTCGCGCGTGTCGAGCGAACAGGCCGCGTACCGCTTCGGCCACCGCTTCGGCAAACGCATGCTCACCGGCTGCGTCGCGATGCTGTTCGGCCGCACCTTCAGCGACATGCTGTCCGGTTATCGCGTTTTCTCGCGCCGCTACGTCAAGTCGTTCGCCGCCCATTCTTCCGGCTTCGAAACGGAAACCGAACTGACCGTGCACGCGCTCGAACTGCGCATGCCCCTCGCCGAAGTGGCCACCGTCTACAAATCGCGCCCGGTGGGATCGATCAGCAAACTCGATACCTACCGCGACGGCATGCGCATCATGAGGATGATCCTGCGGCTGTTCAAGACCGCGCGCCCGCTGCTATTCTTCTCGATCGGCTTCTTCGCCTGCACCCTGCTCGCCATCGCGCTGGCGATCCCGTTGATCCAGACCTACCTCGCCACCGGCCTGGTGCCGCGCCAGCCGACCGCAATCCTGTGCGCGTCGCTGGTGCTGTTCGGCGTGATCCTGCTGTCCTGCGGGCTGATTCTCGACACGGTCACCAAGGGCCGGCTTGAGCAGAAGCGCTTCGCCTACCTGGCGATCCCGGGACCGTCGAACCGTGGCTGATTCACGCGCCGAACTGGCCCGCTTCGCGGTCGCCGGCGTGCTCGGACTGATCACCGACGTCGCCGCCCTGTACCTGGCGCTCGCGCTGGGCATGGGACCATTTGCCGGGCGCGTGGCGTCGTTCCTGTGCGCCGTCTTCGTGACGTGGCAATTCAACCGCCGCTACACTTTCACCCGCCGTTCCGGCATGTCAGCCTGGCGCGAGTGGTGGAGCTACCTGGGCGCGATGCTGCTTGGCGGCGCGGTCAATTACGGCGTCTACAGCGCCTTCATCCTGATGCTCCGCGACGTACCGCTTCTGCCGCTGATCGCCGTCGCCGCGGGCTCGCTGGCCGGGATGACGGTCAATTTCATCAACGCCAAACACTTTGTGTTCCGACCCCGATGACGTTCACGCAGCGCCTTCCCTCCTTCGTCAACGCCGCGTGGCAGCGCCTCGACCGTCCATCGGCCTGGCGCTTCGCCATGATCGCCATGCCGCTGGTGTTCGGGCTGATGTCGCTGCGCCTGGGCCAGGACGACAACTGGGATCTGAAGAACTACCATCTGTATAACCCCTTCGCGCTGCTGAACGGGAAAATCGGGTTCGACCTGGCGCCCGCCCAATGGCAAAGCTACTTCAATCCGACACTCGACCTGCTGTACTACGGCCTGACGCATGCACTGCCGGCTCCCGCGGCCGGATTCATCATGGGCTGGCTACACGGGCTCAATTTCGTGCTGGCTGCGGCCATCGCCCGCCATGCGCTGCCGCGCGCCGGCTATCGGCTGCCGATGCTGCTCGCGTTGGCCGGCACGCTCGGCGCCGGCTTCCTGACCCAGATCGGCAACAGCATGGGCGACAACATGACGTCGCTGCTGGTGCTCAGCGCCGTGCTGATGGTGCTGTCGAACTTCGACCGGCTCGCGCTGGGCGGATGGCGCGGCGCCGCGCCATCCATCGGCGCCGGCATCGTCATGGGGTTGGGCGCAGGCCTGAAGCTCACCAACGCCACCTACGCCCTCGCCTTGTGCCTTGCGCTGTTTGCCTTGCCCGGCGCCGTGTGGCCGCGCCTGCGCGCCGCGTTCATCTTCGGCGTCGGCGTCCTCGCCGGGATCGCCGCCAGCGCGGGTCACTGGTACTGGAAAATGTGGACCGTGTTCGACAATCCGCTGTTCCCGCAATGTAACGATCGATTCCACGGCCCGCTCGCAGCGCCGATCGGCATCGGCGATTCCGGTTGGCTGCCCAAAGGCCTCGCCGAAAAATTCCTGTGGCCGTTCATTTTCGCGATTGGCCGAAACCGCTGGACCAATCAACTCTGCACGGTGGCCGCGCGCCCCGCCATCGCGCCATGAGCGCCGCCACGAAAATCGCTGTTCGCCTGGGGCGCGCCGTGCTGCGTAGTCCCAGGTTGAAGTCGGTCGCGCGCCGAATCCTCGCGCGCTTCCCGGCCCTGCAAGGCCGCGTGCGCGCGATGATGTTCCGTTCGACACTTGCGCCGCATGCCAAATGGTCGACCCGCCCCCAAGCCGACGGCGACCTGTCGCCTCGTTCGCAGCGGATGCTGAACGAACTGCGGCGCGCGCAACGGGAGCGCGACCTCTGATGCGCATACTCATCGACCTCCAGGGCGCCCAGTCGGCAAGCCGCATGCGCGGCATCGGACGCTATTCGCTGGCCTTGGCGCGGGCCATCGCACGCAACGCCGGCGAACACGAGATCTGGCTGCTGATGAACGGCGCGTTCGACGGCCTGGATGCGTTGCAGCGCGCCTTCGAAGGAATGGTGCCGCGCGAGCGCATGCGGGTGTTCGATGTCCCCACCCCGGTCGCCGAGATCGCGCCGGACAATTCGCCGCGCAGCCGCGGCGCCGAACTGCTGCGCGAATATTTTGTCCATCAACTGAAGCCGGATGCTGTGCTCCTTACCAGCCTGTTCGAAGGCTTCGTCGACGACGCCGTCACCTCGGTGGGTGCTTTCACCGAAGGCGCGAGCACGGCGGTGATCCTGTATGACCTGATCCCTTTCCT
Organism: Massilia sp. P1_C10; assembly: GCF_056406475.1. NCBI lineage: Bacteria > Pseudomonadati > Pseudomonadota > Betaproteobacteria > Burkholderiales > Oxalobacteraceae > Massilia > Massilia sp. P1_C10. The sequence goes on along the minus strand of NZ_JBFUAC010000009.1, from coordinate 146,972 downwards.
CAAGCCGGACACCTACCTCGGCGCGCTGGAGCAGCGCGAATACTATGCGCGCAAGATCGAGTCGTTGCGCCGCGCCGGACTGCTGCTGGCCATTTCTGACCATGCGCGCGCCGAGGGACTGGCGGCGCTCGGGCTGGACCCACAGCGCATCGTCGCGATCTCCAGCGCAGTCGACGAGGCGTTTCATCCTGGCCCGCCGGCAAGCGCCTCGCTGCGCCAGCAGCTGGGAATCGAGCGCGAGATCGTCATGTACGCCCCCGGCGGCACGGATGCGCGCAAGAATATCGAAGGCCTGATCGCGGCATACGCCCTGCTGTCCGCGGCATTGCGCGCGAGGCACCAGCTGCTGATCGCCAGCGGCATCGACGATGAGCGGCGCAAGTCCTTGCGCGCGCTCGCCGCACGCAGCGGCCTGGCGCCCGACGAACTGCTGCTGACCGGGCATGTCGGCGATGGCACGCTGATCGACCTTTATCGCACCGCCGCGCTTTTCGTGTTCCCATCCCTGCACGAGGGCTTCGGCCTGCCTGCGCTCGAAGCAATGGCCTGCGGCGCGCCGGTGATCGGCGCCGACAACAGCAGCATTCCCGAAGTGATCGGCCTGAGCGAAGCGTTGTTCGATGCCGGGTCGCCCGCTTCCATCGCAGACTGCATCGCGCGCGTGCTGGAAGATCCTGGGCTGCGAGAGCGGCTGCTTGCGCATGGCCGCCACCAGGCGCAGCGCTTTTCGTGGGACGAGTCGGCCCGCCGCGCGCTGCGGGCGCTCGAAGCGCGCCAGGCGCCGGCGGCCGATGCGCCGCCCCGCACCAGGCGGCGGCTCGCGTTCGTGTCGCCGTTTCCGCCGGCCCGCAGCGGCATCGCCGATTACGCCGTCCAACTGCTGCCCGCGCTGCTGCCCTATTTCGACATCGAGCTGATCGTCCAGCAGGAGCAGATCGACCTTCCTCCCGCACTCGCCGCGCTGCCCCGGCACTCGTCCGACTGGTTCATGCGGCATGGAGGCAGCTACGACCAGATCCTCTACCAGTTCGGGAACAGCCCACTTCACGGCCACATGTTCCCGCTGCTGGAGGCGCATCCGGGCGTCGTCGTGCTGCACGATTTTTTCCTGAGCCGCGTGGTGGCGTACGAGCAGGTCAGCGGCGCCCTCCCCGGCGCCTGGACCGCGGCCCTGCACCACTCGCACGGCTATCCAGCGCTGCGCGCCGCGGCGCCGGGCGCAGACATGGAGGATGCGCAGGACGCCTACCCGTGCAACCTCGCGGTGCTGGAAAACGCGACCCGCGTGATCGTCCACTCGCAGCATGCGCGCGTGCTGGCCCGCGAGTGGTATGGGCAGGGCGCCGCCGACAACTGGGACATCGTCCCCTTGCCGCGCGCGGCGCCGGAACAAACGGGCCGCGCCGCTGCGCGCGCCGCCCTCGGCATCGATCCTGACGCGTTCCTCGTATGCAGCTTCGGCTTTATCGCGCCGACCAAACTGAGCGAGCGCGTTCTGCAATCCTGGCTGGACTCGTCGTTGCATACCGATCGCGCATGCCAGCTGGTGTTCGTCGGCGCGAACCATGGCGGCGCGTACGGCGCCGATATCGCCCGCGCGATTCGGGCGGCCGGTGCGGAAGACCGTATCAGGATTACCGGCTGGACCGACGATGCAACGTATCACCTGTACTTGCAGGCCGCGGACGCGGGCGTGCAGTTGCGCAGCATGTCGCGCGGCGAAACTTCCGCTGCCGCCCTAGACTGCATGAACTACGGGCTGGCGACGATCGTCAACGCCAGCGGTTCGATGGCCGATCTTCCGGACGCCACGGTGTGCAAGCTGCGCGAGGACTTCGCGCCGGCGGAATTGAGCGCCGCCCTGGAACGCGTGCGCGGCGACCGGCTGTATCGCGCGCAGCTCGGACGCAATGCGCGCGCGCTGCTGCAGGCCGATCACAGCCCTGAGCGGTGCGCGCAACTGTATGCGCGCGCGCTCGACCAGGACTGGAGCGACGCGGCCACCAGCCGCCGCGCGCTGGCGGCGCGCCTGGTAAGCGTGCCCGGCGCCGCGGCCGACGACGCTTCGCTGCAATACCTGGCGGCTTGCATGGCCCGGGTTTCGGATCCGCTGGCGCAGCGCCAGCTTCTGGTGGACGTTACCAACATCGCTCACAACGACCTGCGTACCGGGATCGAACGTGTCGTGCGGGCGCAGTTGGCCGAACTGCTGCGCCGCCCGCTTCCCGGCATGCGCGTCGAGCCGGTGCGCCTGAGCGCCGAGGGCGGGCGCTGGCAATATCGCTACGCGCGCGCCTTTGCCGCCAGACTGCTCGACATCGGCGGCGTGGCGCCGGACCTTCCGGTGGACGTCGGCCCCGGCGATATTTTCTTCGGCGCCGATTACGCGCCGGCCGCCGTCGCCGGTGCGGCGCACGAAGGAATCTATGCGGCCTGGCGCGCCCGCGGCGTGGAGGTGAGCTTCCAGGTCTATGACTTTCTGCCGGTGCTGCGGCCGGAGTTCTTCCCCGCGGGCGCCGACCGGGTACACGCCGAGTGGCTGCGCAGCGTCTGCGCCAACGCCGATCGGCTGGTCTGCATTTCAGGGGCCGTGGCGGACGAAACGCGCGGATGGATTGCGTCCCAGTCGATCGCAGCGCCACATCCGCAGGTCGGCGCGCTGCACCTCGGCGCCGACCTGGATGGCGCGCTGTCGCAAGCCGCGCCGCGCCTTGATCCGGACGCACCCACCTTCCTGATGGTCGGCACGATCGAGCCGCGCAAGGGACACCTGCAGGTCCTGACGGCGTTCGAGCAGCTGTGGGCGGAAGGCGTCGAGGCGCGCCTGGTCATCGTCGGCGCCGAAGGCTGGAAGCCGCTGGCGCGTGCCGAGCGGCGCACGATCCCGCAAATCGTCGAGCGCCTGCAGAACCATGCGGAGGCGGGCAAGCGGCTCACGTGGCTCAAGGGCGTCGACGACGCGCGGCTCGATGCGCTGTACCGTCAATGCACATGCTTGCTGGCGCCGAGCGAGGGAGAGGGCTTCGGACTGCCGCTGATCGAGGCGGCGCGCCACGGCATCCCGATTCTCGCGCGCGATCTGCCAGTATTTCGCGAAGTCGCCGGCGCGCACGCGAGCTACTTCTCCGGCATCGATGGCGCCGACCTGGCGCAGGCCGTGAGCGACTGGCTCGCGCAGCACGCGCGCGGCGCCGCGCCCCCGTCTCACGCACTGCCCTGGCAAACGTGGCGCCGGCACGCGGCCGACCTGCTGCGACTGTTGGGCGCCTAGTCCACCGAATATTCGATGACCGTGAAAGGCGTGTGCACCACGCCCCAAAGGTCGTGATTCGACGGCTGGTCAGGAAAGCGGACCGCGAAGCGCGCACCGCCCGCCACGTAGTCGACGATGGTATCGGTCAGGTATTGGCCGTGGTTCTGGGGATTGAGCGCAAAGGTGCCCACGCCGGCCATGAACCCGTATTCCCCCGGCGACAGCGGATTGAGGAATTGAAACTCCACCACGCGCAATACCTGGGCGCCATCGGTCGGCAGGAATACTTGCGACACGGCTGAATTAAAGTGCAGCAACTGACGGCCGGCGCTGTCCGTGATGCCCAGCGTCAGCGCGCATTCCTCCGGCAGCGCTGCATTGTTGCGATAGAACACGCGCACGCGACAGGTCGTGTCCATCGCCACGCTGTCCGTATCGTCGCCGTTCGCGTCGATCAACACGATATCGACGATCCGCGCTTCGCCGCTGCCGGTACGCAGCGCGTAAACGCGCTCCTCGAACGCCAGGTGACGCGCGTGATCGGCATTGACCGTTGCCGCCGCCGCGACCGGCTTGACCGGATCAGGAACGCCGAGCGGCGCGGGCACCGCGCCATCGGCCATGCCGGCGCGCACAATGCGCTTGAAGACATCGCTCTGGTAGGCCGCCCCGACGTCGCTCGCCGTGCCGTGCAGGCGCACCTTGCCCTGTTCCAGCCACAAGCCCCGATCGCACAGCGCCCGGATGGAGTCGGCCGCATGGGTCACATAAATGAACGTGGTTCCCCGGTCGAGCATCGATTTGATTTTGTGCAGGCATTTGTTTTGAAAATACGCATCGCCGACGCTGAGCGCCTCGTCGACGATGAGAATGTCGGGCTTGACGTTGACGGCGCACGCGAAACCGAGCCGGACCGCCATTCCGCTGCTGTAGCTCTTGACCGGGTGGTTGATCGCATCGCGCAACTCGCTGAATGTGACGATTTCCGGCAGCGCCTCGTCGATTTCGGCCCGCTGCATCCCGTGCAGCATCGAAAACTGGCGAATGTTTTCCAGTCCCGTCAGTTCGGGATTGAAACCGGCGCCCAGTTCGAGCAGCGCGGAAACCCGGCCTTGCACGCTGACCCGGCCGGCGCTGGGCGTCAACACGCCCGCCAATACCTTCAGCAGGGTGCTCTTCCCGCTGCCGTTGCTTCCGACGATGCCAAGCCGGCCGCCCTGCTCCAGCGAAAACGATACATCGTCGAGCGCGCGCGTCTCGCGCGCAAAGCGCTTTTTGCCGCGCGCGAGAATCTCGAATAAACGGTGCTGCGGCGTGGAATAGCTATGATAAATTTTGGAGATATTCTGCAGCTCGATTGCAGTACCAGGTGCGGTCGTCGTCATGGTGGCTTGGCCTGTTTTAGAGTACATCCGCGAATCCGGCCTTCAATTTCCTGAACATGGCCAGACCCAGGCCCAGGACGAGCAGCGATAGCGCCGCCACCCCCATCAGCTCGATCAAGGAAATCCGCGCGGTGCCGAACGCCGTATGGCGCGCCATTTCAACGATGTAATAGAAAGGGTTGTAGTCCATCACCACGCGCCGCACCCACAGCGCCCCTTCGGCTTCCACCAGCGTGGCCGGATACAAAATGGGGGTCAGCCAGAACATGATATTGACGACGACCGGGACGATTTGGGCAAAATCGGGCACATACACTGACAGCGCGGACACCGCATACGCGACACCGACCGTCAGGACCACCGCGGCAAGCCAGACCGGGATGAACAGATACGCCGAGGCGCCAAGTCCGACGTTCTTGGTGAGCATCAGGATGCCCACAATGACGAACAAGATCGCCTGGTTGACCAGCGCCGAAAGGAGCGGCACCAGCGGCAGTATCCAGAAAGGAAACGCGATCTTGTTGATCAGGTAGCTGTATTCGCGAAGAATGCCCGTGCTGCGGCCGGTGACCTCCGCGAAAAACGACCAGAGCGCAAATGGAACAAAATAAAACAGGGCGAATGGGATATTTCCGTAACGCTCGCCCATGCGGCCCTTCATCAGGATGGAGAACACCACGACATTAATCAGCGCATAGGCCAGGGGAACCAGAATGTTCCACGCAATGCCGGCATAGCTCGTCGCATAGCGATTCTTGAAATCGCGGCAGGCGAGCATCCACGCCAGTGCAAGGTGCTTTTTCAGTGCCGAATAATGCATTCTGCCCTTTGTGCGTCGACCGACGCTTTAACGCAACGACAGCGCGGCGATGCGAGCACGCAGCCGCGCAGGCCGCCCTCACCTGGTCAGTCGGCGACGGGCGATGACCTCGAATTCCTTGCAGCCGCCATTTTCGCGGTTCTCCGCGATGATGTCGACTTGCGACAATCCGGCCTCATGCAGGATGTGCGTCAGCGATTCCGGCGAAAACATATTGAAATGGAAGTCGCCGTCGTAGTCCTGTCCGCCGAAGGTCACGCGCCGCAGCGTTTCGAAGGAATATTCCGACGCGGCGAACGCCTGCGTCATTGCTTTCCCGTCCGGGACAATCGCGCGGAACGTGCCCTCCGGCTTCAACAGGGAAACCCAATATGGCAGCAATTCGCGCCGCATCTGTTCCTCGGGAAAGTGTTCAAGCAGGTGCGCAGAACAAATTTCGCTGAGCTCCCCTTCGCCGAACGGCAAATTATCCACTTCCGCAACGATATCCACCCCTGGCAGGGCGCGCCGATCCACGTTCAGATAGCCGTCGAGCGGAATGTGCCCGCAACCCAGATTCAACCTCAGTCCACCCGCGCGCGCCGCTTCGACTTTTTGCGGGTCGAGAATTTCCGTTTTCGCCTGCAGTTGCTCTTTCTCGCCCGAAGGCGCGGCGGCGCCGTAACGCATTTCGAACATCAGTTCGCGCCGTACGAATTCGACTCGACCGAGCAGGTAGGTCATGGAATCGGCCAGCGTTTCGACTCGCTGGTTCAGGGTTGCGACGCGCTGCTCCGTTGCGCCTAGCTCCTTGAGCCGGAGGTCGATCTGCGCGGCGTCTGCTGTCAGGCGTTGCTCAACCGTCGGCAATACCTGGGAGCACTGATCGCGCACTTCCACCAGGTCACGCGTCAATTTTCTCAGTGCAATTGGTACCGATTTGACGAGATTGAGCTGATCGTTGTCGGCAGCGATCATGCGTTGATTCAAATCCGACAGGGATTGCAGCAGGGATGGCAGCTGTTCGGTGGCGAAGCTTCCTCCAGCCGGTTCGGCGCCGCCTGGCCCGACAAGACGCTGCAACACCTCGGCTTCGAGCCGGTTGTGTGCGTCGCGGGTCTCCGGCAACCGAATGACCGCCACGCCGATCCGCACGAAACGGCCAACGACAGGCCAGCCGGCGGCGGCGCGCGCAATGTTCCGAAGTTGTGATTTCATGATCTTGTCAATGCACTCGAAAGCGGCATGGTGACGCTATCCCACACCGCCGCGGCGGGCGCGACTGCATCGGCTCTCCCGCGCCGGTCGATCCACCTGCCATTCCATATTCACGGAAAAATATCATGATGAATTTTACAGCGTGTTGCAACGATCGGAGTCAAGGACATTGACAGATGGCCTTGCCGTCAGCGCATTTGTTTGCTAATTTCGACGCCTGCGCTGTCGCTGTTGGCAGTTGCTGCTGAAATCGGAAAATCGGAAATGATGAAGCCCACAGTTTCTGTGATTGTTAATACCTGGAACCGCGCGGAAATGTTGCGGCAGGTGTTAAAAAGCTTCCGATCGCTGCGCTATGACGGACCATTTGAGGTAATCGTCGTAAATGGTCCATCCACCGATAATACGCAAGCCGTGCTGAGTGAGTTCCGGGGCGCCATCCGCGTTGCCGACTGCGCCCGGGCGAACCTGTCCGAGTCGAGGAACATCGGCATCAAAATGGCCGCCGGCGAATTCGTCGTCTTCATCGACGACGATGCGTATCCGGAGCCCGAATGGCTGGACCAGATGCTGGCGCCGTTCGACAGCCCGACGGTGGCCGCGGTGGGCGGAATCGTCTATGACCATACCGGCTATTCCTATCAGTACGAATATCGGACCGCCAGCCGATTATTGAATTGCGATTGGGCGGCGAAGAATAATGCGGAACACCTGTGTTTTCCGTATTCGTTCGAGTTTCCCTATCCGCCGGGCGGCAATGCCGCTTATCGCCGCAGCGCGCTAATCGAGCTCGGCGGATTCGACGAGGAAATCGAATATTATGGCGACGAAACAGACGTCGCTTTGCGCCTGGTGGATGCCGGCTATTTGATTCGAAATATCGTCGGTGGTTATATTCACCACAAATCCGCTCCCAGCAATATCCGGAACAATCAGCGCTTGATCAGGAACTGGTATCCGATACTGAAGAATAAAATGTATTTCGCCATCAAGAACGGGCGCAGCCATTTAAGCTTGCCCGAAATTCTTGATGATAACAAAGCGTTTTGCGCGGGCTGGGAAAACGACGTCCGATTCAAAGTCGATTCCGGCCTGCTGACCCAGGACGATTTGAAAGCGTTCGAAGCCCAGCAGGAGAGCGCGTGGGAACGCGCGTTGACGCGCGGGCTGGCGAACGATCCCAAACTGCTCGACAGGAGAGACAGCGCTGCGCAAGGCGACTTTCTCAAGTTCGAGACTACCGGCAATACCGACCGTTCGGCGGTGGTGCTGATATCGCAGCATTATCCCCCTACCCAGGAGGGAGGCATTCCGACGCTGACCAAGGAATTGGGCGAGGCCCTCGCGGCCGAAGGGCGGATTGTCCATGTGGTCACACAAAGTCCGGATATCAATCGCGTCGACCTGGAGAACGGCGTGTGGGTGCACCGGGTGCTGAACGTCGAACATCCATTATCATCGGCGGCGAAGAAACTCAAGGTCCCGCAGCGCATCTGGAACTGGTCCGCCACCGCGCGCGCGGAAGTCGAGCGCATTGCGACACACCGCGATATCGCCGTCGTCGAGGCGCCAATCTGGGATTGCCAGGGTGTCGCGTTCATCATCAATCCTGCCTGGCCGCTGGTCACATCGCTGATGACGACCTTGCACTTCTGGCTGGAGTCGCACCCGGAGTTGCGCAGCGACAGTCGATGGATGGCCGATTTTGGTACGGCCATGCTGAAGCTGGAGAAAGAAGTCATGCAAAAATCGGACGGCGTGCGTTCCATCAGCGCCGCGATTCGCCGCGAAATCGAAACCGCCTACGACTTCCGGTTCGATGACGGACGCATCCTGGTTTCCCCACTCGGCATGGCGCCGGCCGCCAGCGATAGCGCCGCGCCCGCGAGCGAAGGCGACGGCAACAAGGTGCTGTTTGTCGGACGGCTCGAAGACAGAAAAGGGATCGATGTCCTGCTGAATGCGATTCCAGCAGTGCTGGCGCGGCATCCGGATACGCGCTTCCGCATCCTGGGCGACGACTCGATCCTGGCTGCGGGCAGCGACAAGACCTACAAGGAGATATTCCTGGCTTCCCCGGAAGGGCGCCGCAGCAGCGGCCGGGTCAGCTTCGAGGGCCGGGTCGACACCGCAACTTTGCTGAGCGCCTACCGCTGGTGCGACCTGTTCGTGGCGCCCAGCCGCTTTGAATCGTTCGGCCTGGTGTTCCTCGAAGCGATGCGCGAGGGGAAACCTGTGATCGGCTGCCTCGCCGGCGGCATGCCCGAGGTCGTCACCGATCGCATCAACGGCGTGTTGATCGAGCCGGGCCATATCGATGCGCTGGTCCAGGCCATTTGCGACATGCTCGAGCGGCCGGATCGGCGAATCAGCATGGGGACCAGCGGCCGCGCGCTGTTTCAGCGCGATTTCAGCGCCGCAAAAATGGCCGAGCGCAGCCAGCCCTTGTACGAAATGGCCGTCAGAAATTACGGCGCGCGCGCAGCATGAAGCTTGCGTACATTTCCGGCGTATGTGTCGCGCATGATGCGCTATCGACCGCGGTCAGGGACGAGATTTGCTGGCTGCGCGAAGCAGGCCACGAGGTGGTCCTGTTCGCCTATGCCTGCGATTACCCGGACCTGCCGTTCGTCCCGACGGAGCGCGAGGCGGACATTGTGTTCCACCCGTTTTTCCAGCAATGCGACGTCGCGGTGTTCCACTTCGGCGTGTTCTACAGCCTGTTCAACGTGCTGCCGCTGGTGCGCAACCGCGCGAAAAAGGTGGTCGTATTTCACAATATTACGCCGCGAGAGTTTATGCCGGCGTCGGCGCATGACCTGATCGACCGTTCGTTCTCGCAACTGACCAATATGGCGTTCGCCGATCACATCATTTGCGTCAGTAAAGTGAATCAGATGGTTCTTCGGGAAAATGGCGTGAGGACGCCGTCGACGGTCATCCCGCTGCCGGTGCATGCGACCTTGAGCGCGCCACCGGCGAAGCCAAGCTTCTCCGACGGCGTCATCCGCATTGTTTTCCTCGGCCGGTTCGTCAAATCGAAGGGGCCGACCGAACTTCTGAGCGCACTGGGCGACCTGCTGAAACGACGGGCCGGGCTCGTCGTTCAACTCGACATGATCGGCAACTTGAAGTTTTCCGATGACCGGGTGCTCGAGCGGATGCGCGAGCTCATCGATCGGATGGGCGCCGATTTCGGCAGGCGGCTGGCGGTCAATATCGTGGGGAATGCCGCGGAAGCGCAGAAGCAGGAAATCTTGAGGAACGCCGACCTGTTTGTGCTTCCCACCTATCACGAGGGGTTCTGCGTCCCCATCCTCGAGGCCATCGCCAGCGGCTGCCTGGTCGTCTGCTACGACAACAGCAATACGCCAACGGTGTCAGGAGCGCTGGCGCGGCTGGTCCCTACCGGCGATATCGCTGCGCTCGAGCAGGCCATCGGGACGGAAATCGACACCATCGCCTCCGACGCCTGGAAGAGCGCCGCCTACCGCGATCGCGTGAGCGCCTCGAAACGGCATCTCGGCGGGTTCGCTCCCGATTGCGTCAGGGAGCAGTACCTGGACTTCATGGAAAGGCGGCTGAACCGCCTTTGCTAATGCGTCAGGACTTGGGCATGCCGCCCAGCAGGGCCGCGACCTTCTGCTTGCCCGGCTTGATCGACGGGTTGGCCGACTTGGACACGGTCGGCACGGCGGGCGTGGCCGGCTCGTACGGCTTGAGGAACCACGGATCGACCTTGTCGCGGCGCGGCGCCGGCGCGCTGCTGCTGCGCGGCGCACGCTCGCCCAGGCGCGGCCCGGTTTCGGCCACTTCCGGACGGCGGGTGCGGCGTTCCGACGGCGCGCCGTCGCGCGAACGCGGCGAGGAAGACGAAAATCCGGACGACGCAGACGACGGCGAGAAGCCGGCCAGTTCGCCGCGCGTGATGGTCTGCTTGATCAGCTTTTCGATGTCGACCAGCAGGCGCTCGTCCTTGTCCGAATACACCGAGATGGCGTCGCCCGAGGCGCCGGCGCGGCCGGTGCGGCCGATGCGGTGTACATAGTCTTCGGCGTTGTACGGCAGGTCGTAGTTGATCACGCACGGCAGGTCGGAGATGTCGAGGCCGCGCGCGGCAACGTCGGTCGCGACCAGCACGTCGATCTCGCCCTTCTTGAACGAGTCCAGCGCGGCCATGCGTTCCTGCTGCGTCTTGTCGCCGTGGATCGCAGTGGCCTTGTTGCCGGCCTGTTCGAGGTGGCGCGCCAGGCGCGAAGCGCCGATCTTGGTGTTCGAGAATACCAGGATCTGTTTCAGTTCGCGCTGGCGGATCAGGAATTCGACCGCTTCGACCTTGTTCGACTCGGGCACCTTGTAGACCACCTGGGTGACCTTGTCGGCGGTGGCGTTGCTGCGCGCGACCTCGATGGTGACCGGGTCGTTCAGGAAGCTGTTGGCCAGCTTCTTGATCTCCGGCGAGAAGGTGGCCGAGAACATCAGGTTCTGGCGCTGCTTCGGCAGCATGTTGATGATGCGCTGCAGGTCGGGCAGGAAGCCCATGTCGAGCATGCGGTCGGCCTCGTCCATCACCAGCATCTGCACCTGGCCGAGCGAGACGTTCTTCTGTTCGACGTGATCGAGCAGGCGGCCCGGCGTGGCGATGACGATTTCGACGCCGCCCCGCAGGATCACGGTCTGCGGCTTCATGTCCATGCCGCCGAAGACGACGGTCGAACGCAGCGGCGTGTGCTGGGCGTAGGCCTTGACGTTTTCGGCCACCTGCACCGCCAGTTCGCGGGTCGGCGTCAGCACCAGCGCGCGCACCGGGTGGCGCGCCGGCGACATGCTGGTGTTCGCATGCGCCATCAGCAGCTGGATGATCGGCAGCGAGAAGCCGGCGGTCTTGCCGGTGCCGGTCTGGGCGGCGCCCATCACGTCGCGGCCCTGCAGCACAACCGGGATCGCCTGCGCCTGGATCGGCGTCGGCCTGGTGTAGCCCTGGTCGGTCAGCGCGCGCAGGATCAGTGGCGACAGGCCGAATTGGTCGAAGCGCACTTCGGGCGCGGCGTCGGTGGGAGCGATTACGTCGATTTCAGGCATCAGGTTTGGTTGGCGCACCGGGCGCCCGCTTTCTTCAATAGATATTCATGTCAGGCCGGCCCGCGGCATCGCCGGCAGCGCCGCGCCGGCAGGCGGCTCGGGATGGAAAAGGGGGCTGCGCCGGGTTCGCGGACGGCCCCGGCAAGCGCGGGCACGCGGCTGGCGACGATACTTTTACAGGCCCTACACGATACCCTAATTTGACGCCACTGTATATGCCGGGGCGTCGCATCGGCGCGCGGCCGGGATCGCCCAGTCGTAGCTCTATTGCAACAACGTCACGCCAAAAATTGTTGACATGAAACATCGCAAGCGGCACAGTACCGTTGTTTTCGTTGCAACACTTAACCCCCCGGCGCCGCCGCGCCATTGGATCCCCGATGCTCCCCCTGTTTGCCTATCGAACGCTGCGCCTGCTGGTCGTCTGTTTCCTGTTCGCCGCGGCGGCGTGGGCCACGCCGACCTCGGACCTGCGCTTCAAGCGCCTCGCCTCCCTCGACGCCGACGACCTGTCGATCCTGTCGATGCTGCAGGACCGCCAGGGCTTCGTCTGGATCGGCACCCACAGCGGCGGCCTGTATCGCTACAACGGCTACCAGGCGGTGAAGTACACGCACGACCCGCGCAATGCGCGCAGCCTGCCGAACGATCGCGTCTCGGCGCTGTTCGAGGACAGGCAGGGCCGCATCTGGGCCGGCACCCAGGGCGGGCTGGCGCGCTTCGATCCGGCCAGCGGCGACTTCATCGCACCGAAGCTGCCGCCCGGCCCTTCCAGCCAGCAGATCGTCAAGGCCATCGTAGGCGACGGCGGCGACGGCATGTGGGTGGCCACCTGGGGCGGCCTGCTGCACGTCGACAGCGCCAGCGCCAGGGTGCGGCGCTACGCCCACGACAGCAAAGACCCGGCCAGCCTCGGCAGCAACGACGTCAATGCGCTGGCGCTCGACGCCGGCGGCGGCCTGTGGGCCAGCACCTGGCCGGGCGGGCTCGATTACCTCGCGCCCGGCGCGACCCGGTTCGTGCATCACCGCGTCGATTCGGCCGAGGCGCCGGACGACAAGCTCAATATCGTGCGCTCGCTGTACTATGCGCCGGACCGCACGCTGTGGATCGGCACCGAGACCGGCGTCGTCGCCTGGGACACCACGCAGCCGTGGCAGGCGCGCAAGCGCGTCGATTCGCCGCCGGCGCGCGTCAACGCGCTGTACGGCGACAAGCGCGGCGCCGTATGGGCCGGCACCCTGGCAGCGGGCCTGCTGCGCTGGGACAAGGGCAGCGCGCACCCGCAGCGTTACGTCCACCGCGCCAACGATCCGCACAGCCTGCAGTCAGACCATATCCGCGCCGTGATGCAGGACCGCGGCGGCATGCTGTGGGTGGCCTCGTTCACCGACGGCATCAGCCTGGTCAACCTGTCCAGCCACGGCTTCAAGCGCTTCATCCCGTTCGACGCGGCCACCGGGAACACGGTCCCCAACAACTCGGTGCAGAACATCGAGCCGGCGCCGGACGGGCGCCTCTGGCTGGGCAGTAATACCGGCTTCTCGCTGTTCGACCCGGCCAACGGCGCCGTCCTCAAGACCTGGCGCGGCGAGCCGAAACGCGCCGGCGGCCTGTCCAACGACGTCGTCTACAGCATGTACCAGCAGCCGGGCGGCGCACTGTGGGTCGGCACTTCGGCGGGCCTGAACCGGCTCGACCGCCAGGACGGCCCGTTCGCCAGCTTCCGCTTCGGCGGCGGCGTGGCCAACAACTTCATCAACGCCATCGCGCCGGCCGCCGACGGCAAGCTGTGGCTGGGCACGGGCCTGAATGTGATCCGCTTCGATCCGGCCAGCGGCGCCTCCACCATCTTCGCGGCCGATCCGGCCGATCCGGCCAGCCGCAGCGTCACCGGCACCACCTGCATCATCGAGGACAAGCTGGGGCGGGTCTGGATGGGCTCCGACTGGAGCGGCGGCGGCCTCGATTTGCTCGACCCGGCCACCGGCAAGTTCCGTCACTTCCGCAACGATCCGGCCAACCCGGCCTCGCTGGCGGACGACAACGTCTCGAGCCTGTGGCAGGATCCGCAGGGCCGCATCTGGGCCGGCACCGCCAAGGGCCTGAACCAGGTGATCACCGGCGCCGACGGCGCGATCAGCTTCCGCGCCTACGCCGGCAAGGACAGCGCCGGGCCGGTGAAGATCCTGGCAATGCGCAGCGACCGCGCCGGCATGCTGTGGCTGTCCACCGCGGGCGGTCTGCTGCGAATGGATCCGGCGACCGGCGCGGCGAGCCGCTTCAGCACCTCCGACGGGCTGACCGAAGGCTTCGCGATCGGCTCGGCGGCCGCGGCGCCCGACGGCGTTCTGTACTTCGGCGGCGTCAAGGGCATGACCGGCGTGCACCCGGAGCAGGTGCGGAGCCTGTCGGTGGCGCCGCGCGTGGCGATCACCGACATCAGCGTGTTCGACCGCTCGCTGGCCGAACAGGCCAAGCGCAACGGCGTCGAATTGTCGGGCACCGTCACGGCGCCGCGCGAAGTGACCCTGTCGGTGCGCGAATCGGTATTCTCGCTGGAGTACTCGGCGCTGCATTACACCGACCCGTCGCGCAACGCCTACGCGCACCGGCTGGTCGGCTTCGACCGCGACTGGGTGGTCACCGACGCCAATCACCGCACCGCGACCTACACCAATCTCGATCCGGGCAGCTACGTGTTCGAAGTGAAGGCCGCCAACGAACAGGGCCTGTGGAGCGAGCAGCCGGCCAGCGTGTCGATCCGCATCCTGCCGCCGTTCTGGCAGGCGTGGTGGTTCCGCTTCCTGATGGCCGTGGTGGTGATCGGCCTGCTGGCGATGGCCTACCGCGCGCGCGTGCGCAGCCTGACGCGGCGCCAGAAGCAGCTGCAGGCGCTGGTGGCCGCGCGCACCGGCGAGCTGGAAGAATCGAACGCCAAGCTGGCGACGCTGTCGTCGACCGACGGCCTGACCGGCATCACCAACCGGCGCGGCTTCGACGAAGCGCTGGCGGCCGAATGGCGCCGCGCGATGCGCAACGGCCACTCGCTGGCGCTGGCGATGCTCGACGTCGACCACTTCAAGAGCTACAACGACTTCTACGGCCACCAGGCCGGCGACGAATGCCTGCGCGCGGTGGCCGCGGTGATCGAACAGTTCGGACGGCGCACCGGCGACCTGGCCGCGCGCTACGGCGGCGAGGAGTTCGCGCTGCTGGCGCCGGCGACGGACGCCGACGAAGCGCTGGCGCTGGCGCAGGGCATCTGCCGCGAGCTCGAACGGCTCGCGCTGCCGCACGCGGAATCACCGTACGGCGTGGTCACGATCAGCATCGGCGTGGCGGCGCTGGTGCCGGCGGACGGAAACGATTCGGGGATGCTGGTGCGCTGCGCCGACCAGGCGCTGTACCGCGCCAAGCAGGCCGGGCGCAACCGGGCGATGCTGCCGGCGCCGGAACCCGTGCTGCAGCCGATCGAATCGGTGCGCAGCGGGATGTAAGGTAGTTCAGGGGTCAGGTCCGGCGGACCTGACCCCGCCGTTGACGCCGCCGCCTGAATTACCGCACCCAGCGGCGCAGCTTCGCCTCCTGCTCGGCCTTCGCGTCGAGCGACGGCCCGACCGCGCGCGCATCGACCGCTTCGAGCACCGCCGCCGGCATCGCGCTGCCGGCCTGGCGATACTCGCCCTGCCCGCCGCCCTTCCCCTCCACCAGCACAGGAATGCTCCAGCCGGCGCCGGCGCGGCACGCCAGCCCCGCCGCCGATCCCGTGTCGAAGGTGCGGCAATACTGGCCCTCGCGCGCGACGAAGCTGACGCCGATCTTCACGCCGTTCTCCGGCGCCTCCGCGCTGGCCAGCTGCGTGGTCAGCGCGGTCTCGAGCTTGCCGTGCGCGCGCAAGGTGCCGCTGGCATCGGCCTGCGCCAGGGTGGTTTCGCTCTGCACGCCCTTCAGCCCCAGCACGCCCGCCATCACGCCGACGACCAGGGTCGCCGCCATCGCGCCCCACTCCGGCCACGACCAGCGGCGTTTGAACTCGACGGTCTGCTTGCGCGCGGCGCGCACGGCGTCGAGCTGGATCACCTTCGGCGCGCTGGCCACCTCGCGCAGGCGCTGCGGCACCGGCTCGTCGAGCGTGCGCGCGAAGGCGCGAAACACGTCCTGGCGCAGCGCGATGTGCTGGCGCACCTTGGCCGCCAGCGCCGGGTCGGCGCGGATCGCCCGCTCGACCTGGGCCCGGGTGGCTTCATCCAGTTCGCCGTCGGCGTAGGCCATCAGGGTTTCTTCGCTAAATCTCATGGTACGGTCCTCGCTTGATCGGACAGGAACCCCTGCAGCGCTTCGCGCGCCCGCACCAGGCGGCTGGTCAGGGTACCCATCGGTATGTCCAGTACTTCGGCCGCCTCTTTGTACGGCAGCCCCTCCACCAGCACCAGGCCGATCACGACCCGGTGATCGTCCGACAGCATGCTCATCGCCTTCTCGATCGCCATGCGCTGCTGCTGCGCCTCGGCCGATTCGTCGCCCACGTGTTCCCCCGCTTCCTCCGGCGCCATCACGCGGTCGCGCCGGATCCGGCTGCGCACCTCGTCCACCCAGGCGTTCTTCATGATCCGGAACATCCAGCTGTCGAGGCGCGTGCCCGCCTGCCATTGCTCCGACCGGCCCAGCGCCCGCTCGACGGCGGCCTGCACCAGGTCGTCGGCGTCTTCGCGGTTCCATACGATGGTGCGCGCGAATCGGCGCAGGCGCGGCAGCAGTTTGGCGATTTCGACATGCAGGGGGACGGCTTGATGTGTCATGGATATGAAGTAAACGCCGGACGCAGGGATTTTAATCCCGCCGCCAAACGTTTATTGAGTCAGGTGTTCCGAACAACTAGTTTATCATCCGCCCATGAAGCCATCCCACACCCTATTCCGCCCCCGCCGCTGGCGTTATTTGTTAGTGCTTGCTCTCGCTGTGGCCTCCGCCGGTGCGCAGGCGCAGTTGCGTTTGCCGTCGATCAACCTGCCGCAGGCACCGCGCATCGGGGGGCTCGACAGCGAGCGGCTGATCGCGCCGCTGCGCGAGTTGCCCGACGTGCGCAGCCTGCGCCTCGAGCAGGTCGGTCGCCTGCTGCGCCGGCACCGCGACGTGCTGGAAGCCGATCCGCGCGGCGAGCCGGCGGTGCGGCACGAGATATTTGCGTGGGCCCCGAGCCCGGCGGCGCTGGCTGCGGCGCAGGCGGACGGACTGCGGGTGGTGCGGGATTCGGGCGACGACGCCTTGAGGACGGTGGTGCTGCGGGTGCCGGATGGCGCCGATACCGCGGCGGTGCTGGAAAGGCTGCGCGCGCTCGACCCGGAGGGAGTGTATGACTTCAACCATATATATACCGGTAGCTCCGCCGGTCCGCTTGAGACCCCGGTGCGACACGCGGCGGCGACAAAGGCGGGGTCAGGTCCGGCGGACCTGACCCCAGGGGTACGCGTCGGGCTGGTGGACAGCGGCGTCGACGCTTCTCACGACGTGTTCGGCGAGGCGCGCATCGCACGCTGGGGCTGCGGCGGCAAGGATTACCCCAGCGCGCACGGCACTGCAGTCGCCGCGCTGATGGTCGGCCGCTCGGCGCGCTTCCATGGCGTGGCGCCGCAGGCCAGTCTATACGCGGCCGACATCTACTGCGACAGCCCCACCGGCGGCGCGGCCGACCAGATCGCCGGCGCGCTGGCGTGGATGGCCAGGCAGCAGGTCGGCGTGATCAACCTGAGCCTCGTGGGTCCGCCCAACCAGGCGCTCGAACGCATCGTCGGCGCGATGCAGCAGCGCGGCCACCTGATCGTCGCCGCGGTCGGCAACGACGGCCCCGCCGCGCCGCCGCTGTACCCGGCCAGCTATCCCGGCGTGGTGGGCGTGAGCGCGGTCGACCGCAACAACCGCCCGCTGCCCGAAGCGGCGCGCGGCCCGCAGGTGATGTTCGCCGCGCCCGGCAACCACATGGTCAGCGCGGCGCCCGGCTCGCCGGCCTATCGCGCCGTGCGCGGCACGTCATTCGCCGCGCCGCTGGTGGCCGCCCTGCTGGCCGAGTCGCTGGCAGCGCCAGACAAGGCGCGCGCGCCGCTGGCCGTCGCGGCACTGGCCAAACAGGCGCTGCGCCCGGACGGCAGCACCGTCAGCAACGAGACCGGCTACGGCATCGTCGGCACGGCGTTCAGGATCGATCCGTCCAGCCTGCGGTAACGTTTGGATACAACTCTCTTTGGATGGCGTGGATTAAACGGCCGAGCCCGCTCGTTATCCCAGTAACGGCAGCGGAATCAGCCGCGCCAAACTGAGGAGATCCACCATGAAAACCAAACAAATCGTTTCCCATATCGCTCTCGTTGTTTCCCTCGGCGTGGCCGCATCGGCCAACGCTCAACTGCTCGGCGGACGCGGCGGCGTCGGCGGCATGATCGGCGGCGCCGGCTCGCTCGGCGGCGGCTCGATGGGCCCGATGATGCAGATGAATACCCTCGGTTCGATGGCCGGCCGCAGCCAGCTGGAAAGCACCCGCAACGTGACCCGTTCGGCCAACGCATCGGGCAGCGCGCAAGGCAACGGCAATGCTGAAGGTTCGCTGCTGGGCCGCGTTGCGCCGCCAGCCGCGCCATCGACGCAGGGCCAGGCCGGCGGCAGCGGCGCGGGCGGATTGAGCGGCGCGCTGGGCGGCGGTTCGAACGCCGGCGGCAGCGGCTCGGGCGGTTTGCGCGGCGCTCTGGGTGGCGGCTCCAACGCCGGCGGCAGCGGCTCGGGCGCTTTGGGCGGCGCGCTGAATGGCGGCTCCAGCGCCAGCGGTTCGGCATCCGGCGACGGCGGCGCAAACGCTTCGGGCGGCATCACTGCGCCAAGCGGTATCGGCAGCGGCGCCCGCTCGATCGCCGGCTCGGCGCGCGATGCGGCGCAGCCGGCCGGCGCGGCGGCGAACTCGCAGGCTGACATGACGCGCGCTTATGCGCAGGGCACGGCGGCGAATGCACGCGGAGCCGCGGTCAGCTCAGCCGCTTCGGCCAAGGGCGCGGCGCAGCGGTCGGCGCACGCGGCGAAGTCAGTGAACCTGCCGGCGGCGAATGCCAGCGCGAGCGGATCGGCGAACGGCAATGCCGATGCGCAGGGCGGCGTATCGCGCTAATCCAGCATGGTGTCAGGTCCGCGGGACCTGACACCCATGCTGCGACGTTCACGACGTAATCAGCCCGTGTTCGTCGAGCAGGTCGTGCATCAGTTCCAGCCGGATCAGCGGATTGTCCAGCATGAGCATGCCGTGCTTCTGCGACGGGGGCAGCGGCAGCAGTTCGCACCAGCGGTTCGACACCCAGCCGCAGTCGTCGAGCCGGAACGGCAGCTTCACCGGCCAGCGTTCCTCGGGCACGTCGTTGAGCGATTCGAGCACCCGCTCGAGCGCATCGGCGGCGCCGCGCAGCTCCGACGGTATCCTCACCGGCAGGTCGGCCGGCAGCAATTCCACCTCGCCCACCCACAGTCCGTTCGCGCGCCGCTGCGACGACAGCACCTTGAAGCGCGCCCCGCCGCGGCACACCACCTGGATCAGCCCCGGCGACGGCGCATGGCTGGTCGAGACCGTCGCCAGCGTGCCGGCGTCGGAGAATTTTTCCAGCGTCTCCGGCGTGCGCACTTCGCGTCCTTTCAGCAGCATGACGACGCCGAACGGCGTGCCGTCGGCGATGCATTTGTGGATCATGTCGAGGTAGCGGACTTCGAAGATCTGCAGGGGCAGCACGCCCTCCGGGTACAACACTGTACTCAGCGGAAACAAGGGGATCGAGATATGCGTCATGGATACATGATGACAAATCGCGAGCCGGCTCGGCGCACGCGAGGCGGACGCGCTACAGCCCCAGTTCCGCCAGGATCGCGTCCTTCAGCGTCTGCAGCTCGGGGCTCGACAGCTTGCGCGGATGCGGCTGCGGCACCATGAACGTCGCCTGGATCGTGGTCGGCCGCGGCGACAGCACGATGATGCGGTCGGCCAGGTACAGCGCTTCCTCGACGTCGTGGGTAATCAACAGCACCGTGTGGCGCTCCTCCTGCAGGATGCGCAGCAGCTCGGTGCGCATGCGCAGGTTCATCAGCGCGTCGAGCGCCGAAAACGGCTCGTCCATGTAGAGGATCTCGGGCTTGACCACCAGCGCGCGCGCGATCTCGACGCGCTTGAGCATCCCGCCCGACAGCTCGCGCGGATAGCTGCTCTCGAAGCCCTTCAGCCCCACCATCGCGGCGTAGTGGTCGGCCAGCGCCGCCTTGTCGCCATGGTCGTCGCCGTTCAGGCCGAACATCAGGTTTTCCTGCACCGTCAGCCACGGGAACACCGAGCCGTGCTGCGAGATGACGATGCCCTTCGGGCTGGGGCGCCGCAGCGGCGCGCCGTCGACCAGCACCTGGCCCTCGTCGGCCGGCACGAAGCCGGACAGGATCTTCATCAGGGTCGACTTGCCGCAGCCGGACGGCCCGACGATGGCGACGAATTCGCCGTCGGCCACCCGCAGCGACACGCCGCCCACCACCGACAGCACCTGCTTGCCGGAGACGAAATTCTTCTTGACGCCAACGACGGCGATCTTATCGGCCATAACGCCACCTTACCGAGTCGAGTCCCTCGAGCAGGCGCATGGCGCCATCGAGCAGGAGGCCGATCAGGCCGATGATGATCATGCCGGCGATGACCAGGTCGTAGCGGTTGCCGGCGTTGCGCGAATCGATGATCAGGTAGCCGAGACCGGAGCGCGGCGCGATCATCTCGGCCGCAACCACCACCAGCCACGCGACGCCGAGCGTGATGCGCATGCCGGTCACCACTTCCGGCAGCACCGCCGGGATCACCACGCGGCGGAACAGCGTGGCGCGCGAGACGCCGAAGTTTTCGGCGGCGTCGAGGTAGCGCTTCTCGATGGTGTGCACGCCGGCGGCGGTCTGCACGATCAGCGGGAACACGGCGGCGATAAAGATCAGGAAAATCGGCGACACGTTGCCGACGCCGAACCACAGGATCGACAGCGGGATCCACGCGATCGGCGAGATCGGGCGCAGGATCTGGAAGATAGGATTGAAGGTGCGGAACACGCCGTCGACGCGGCCCATCCACAGGCCCATCGGCAGCGCCACCAGCACCGCGACCAGGAAGCCGGTGCCGACCCGGAACAGCGAATTGCCGATGTGCTTCCACAGGCTGCCGTCTTCGACCAGCTCCATCGTGCCGCTCAGGACCTGCATCGGGGTCGGGAAAATCACGCTGGCCGACTGCACCACGATGACGGTCCACAGCGCCAGCACCGCGCATATCAGCGCCACAGGCGCGATTATCTGCTTCAGTTTTTCCACATTAGCCTACTGTCTTTTCCAAATAACGAATCGCGTGAACCAGCGCGGCGAAGCGCCAGCGCAGGCGCTCCAGGCCCGGGTCGGGCGTCGGCACCACCGACACCGTCATCTGCCCGCTGGCGTGCGCGGTGCAGGCGAACTGGTAATCGGACGCCTGCTCGAACGGCAGCCGGAAGTCCTGGCCCGGCATGATCAGCACGGGGCCGAACAGCTGCGGCACGGTGTCGCTGTTGCGCAGCAGTAGCACGTCCTGCACGCCCAGCGTCAGCGTCACCACCTTCGGCAGGATGTCGACCTGTTCGCCGGCCATGCGGCGCGCATGGGTGCCTTTCGGGATCTCGAACAGCTGGTCGCGCGTCGCATGCGAGAACGGCGCGAGCGCGGCCCACACCAGCGCCAGCGCGATGGCGGTCCACAGCGGCCAGGCGACCGGATGGCGGCGCAAGCTCTCCATCAGTTGCGCAGCAGGAGTTGCACGTCGTTGGCGATTTCGGCCGCGGGGCGGCCGAACGGCATCAGCGCGCGCAGCATGCCGCGCCGGTCGACGAAATACAGGTAGGACGAATGGTGCATCGTGTAGTCGGTCTTGCCGCCCCCGGCCGTTTTCTTGGTCGCCGAAATACCGTAGGCCTTGAGCGCGGCGTCGACCTGCTTCTGGGTGCCGGTGGCGCCGGCGAAGGACGGATCGAACTGCGCCAGGTAGGGGCGAAGGACCGCGGCGGTGTCGCGCGCCGGATCGACGCTGACGAACACCACCTGCAGCTTGTCCGCGTCGGCGCCTAGCAGCTTGCGCGCCTGCGCCAGCGACGCCAGCGACACCGGGCACACTTCGGCGCAACGGGTGAAGCCGAATTCGAGCACCACCACCTTGCCGCGGTAGGCGGCCAGGTCGACGTTCAGGCCCAGCGCCGGCGCCACGCGCGGCGGCTCGAACAGGCCGGATTTCATGCCGGCGATCGGCGTGGCGCCGGCGGCGGCGCATGCAAACAACAGGATGGCGGCGAGTCGTTTCATGGTCACAGCGCGATCGGCACGGGTTTGAAGTTCTTGACGAAGCTCTCGTCGACGTAGCGCTCGTAGGCGACCGGGCGCTTCAGGGTGCGCGCTTCGAGCGACAGCTTCATCAGGTCGTCGAACTCGGTGCGCAGCATGCGCAGGTCGCCGTAGGTGACGCGGTCGGACGGGTTGTCCATCACGAAGCGAATGATCTTCGGCGACTGGTTGAAGAAGTTGCGGCCGGCGGCGATCTGCACCGCCTTCTCGCGGTTGACCGGGCCGCCATCGAGCCAGCTGCCGGCCGACTGCACGTGGTTGACCAGGTCCTGCACCAGGGGGCGCTGGTCGCGGATCAGGTCTTCGCGCACCGTCAGCACGCAGCAGATGTAGTTGCGCCATTCGTCGCGCGTCATCGCCAGCGGGCGCGCGTAGCCGGCGCGCTGCGCGGCGGCGCCGAACGGCTCGCCGGTGCAGTAGGCGTCGATGGTCCGGGTGTACAGCGCGGCCGGCATGTCGGGCGGCGGCATCTCGATGATCTCGATGTCGGCCGCGCCCATGCCGGCGGCGGCCAGCATCTTGCGCAGGAAAAGGTAGTCGACCGCGAAGCGGCTCGGGATCGCGATCAGCTTGCCGCGCAGGTCGCCGAACTTGCGGTAGGCCGAATCGGTGCGCACCATGATCACGGCGCCCGAGCGGTGGCCGAGCGAGACGATCTTCAGCGGGATCCGGTGGTCGGCCAGGCCCATGACCAGCGGCGCCAGCATATAGGCCGCCTGGATCCGGCCCGTCATCAGCGATTCCTTGATCTCGGCCCAGCCGCTGTACTTGGCGTATTCGAAGCCGACCGGCTGGCCGCCGCCCTGCTTCAGCGCGACGGCTTTGGCGGTACAGGCGACGGGCAAGGTCAGGTTGCACGTGACCGGCAGGCCGCCGACCACCAGCGGCTCCGGCGCCGCGCGCGCCAGTCCCGGCAGCGCCAGCGGCAGCGGCAGCGCGCCGGCGAGCGCGGCGCGCAGGACCTGGCGCCGGCGCGGGGCGGGCTCGGTGACGGGATTTTCAGGGGACATGGAGGGCGGAAACGTCGGTCGCGGCAGGTTCAATACGGTGGCGCTCATTGTACATCAGCGCGTATTGCGTGTAGTAAATCTACACCCGGCCAATTATGCAAAATATTGCATAATCCGGGGCGAATTAATCCGCTGTAAAATGGTCGGCATGACATCCATGACCGCCGCCGACGTTCATGCCGTGCAATCGATCAGCGCGGTGCCGACCATGTTGCGCGTGGTGGCCGAGACCACCGGCATGCGCTTTGCGTGCATCGCGCGCGTCGACGAGGAAACCTGGACCACCTGCGCCGTGCATGACCAGCTCGGTCTCGGCCTGAAGCCGGGCGACACCCTGGACCTGGCCACGACCTTGTGCAACGAGGTGCGCGCCGGCAACAAGCTGATCCTGATGGACAAGGCCAGCGAAGACCCGGTCTACAAGACCCACCATACGCCGAAGATATATGGGTTCGAGAGCTACATCTCGGTGCCGGTCTACCGTCCCGGGGGCGAATTTTTCGGTACGCTGTGCGCCCTCGATCCCGAGCCGAAAGCGGTGTCGGCGCCCAAGGTGGTCGATTCGCTGGTGCTGTTCGCCGAGCTGATCTCGCGCCAGCTCGCCGACGAACAGCGCCTGCTGCAAAGCGAGACGGCGCTGACGCGCGTGCGCGAAACGTCCGAGCTGCGCGAGCAGTTCATCGCCGTGCTGGGCCACGACGTGCGCACCCCGCTGACCTCCATCCTCACCGGCGTCACGCTGCTGCGCCATCTCGGCCTGAACGAGAATGCGCTGCGCGTGATCGACCGCATCGAGCGCAGCGGCAAGCGCATTTCCAGCCTGGTCGACGACGTCGTCGATTTCACGCGCGGACGCATGGGGGGCGGCATTCCGCTGCAGGCGATGGTGACACCGGACCTGCAGCCGCACCTGCGCCATGTGGTCGACGAACTGCGCGACATCCATCCTGGCCGCACGATCGAGTGCGACATCGCGATCGACGGCACGGTGTATTGCGATCCGCGGCGCGTCGCGCAGCTGCTGTCCAACCTGCTGGTCAACGCCCTGCTCTACGGCGCGGCGGACCAGCCGGTGCGGGTGGAAGCGCGCAAGCAGGATGGCGATTTGCACCTGACCGTGTCGAATCGCGGCACGCCGATCGCCGCGGAGACGATGGCCGCGCTGTTCCAGCCGTTCTGGCGCGGCGCCAACGCCACCGTCGCCGGCGGCCTCGGACTGGGACTGTATATCGTCGCCGAAATCGCGCGTTCGCATCATGGTGGGATCGAGGTCGTCTCCACGCCGGCCGCCACCACGTTCACGTTCCGGATGCCGGCCGCAGCCTGATAGTCCGTCGCAGCAACGATTCCCTTGGCAAGCGCGCAAATTTTGAATACCCTCACGGGATCGTTTTTATCCCAAAGGAAATCTTCATGCTCGTGCTGCGCCTTGCCCTGGCCGCGATCGGCCTCGTCTCCACCCTTGCCTTCGCTTCGCCCAGCGACCCGCGCAACGGCGCCGAATATGCCACGCTGCCGCAAAAGCTGGAGGTCAAGGCGCCGGCCGGCAAGGTCGAAGTCATCGAGTTCTTCATGTACCACTGCCCCTACTGCAATCAGCTCGAGCCGGAACTGGCGGCATGGGTGAAGAAGCAGGGCAATGCGATTTCGTTCCGGCGCGTGCACATCCCGTACACCGGCGCCGCCGATCCCGAAGCGCACCTGTTCCTGACGCTCGAAGCGATGGGCAAGGGTGAGACGATGTTCCCGAAGATCGAGCACGCGGTGCACGTCGAGCGCATTCGCCTGATGAAGGACGAAGCGATCATCGACTGGGTGGGCAAGAACGGCGTCGACAAGAACGAGTTCATGAACGTGTGGAATTCGTTCGGGATCATGACGGCGATGAAGCGCCTGCCGCGCACGATCGAAGAGTATCGCGTGGAAAGCGCGCCGGCGCTGGTGGTCAACGGCCGCTACATGACCTCGCCGACGCTGGCCGGCAGCCGGTCGGTCGATCATTCGGTGGAGGCGGCCAACACGGCGACGATCGCGGTGCTGGATGCGCTGGTGGCGAAAGCGCAGGCCGAGAACGCCGGCAAATAAGGCGCGCCTAGTGGACGAACTTGACGATGACGAATGTGGTGCCGACAGCGGTGAGCATCGATCCCGCCATCGCGAGCCACGTGGCGATAAACCATTTCAGCAGCGATACTTCAAGACTCGCCATGCGCGCTTCGAGATTCGCGAGATCCGCGTTAGTGACGTAATTTGAGCGGATAACCGCGACGTCGATTTTCAACACCGTGACCTCGTCTTGCAACACGTCGAATTTGGAGTTTACAGCTTTAAGGCCAGCTTTTAGATCCTCAAACTGCGACGAATGCACAGCGAGCACTGAATTGACTGCGGCAATATCCGACCGGACATTCGCCAAGTCGTACTCTTTTGCAAGCCCATTGCGGTCGGTATTCATCTCTCCATCATTGTCCGTAAAAGGGAGAGAGTCAACCGGATACATCAAGACGCGGGCCCGAACGCGCCCGCGCCTTTCCTGCCGTTTAGTCGCAGTTCCGTCCGCTCATCGCTTCCTTGCCGGCCTTCGCCATCTCTTCCGGCGTCATGTCCTTGATGTGCGTGGCGATCGACCACATGTGGCCGAACGGATCGATCACGACGCCGTAGCGGTCGCCCCAGAACATGTCGGCCATCGGCATCTTGACGGTGGCGCCGGCGTCGACCGCCTGCTTGAAGATGGCGTCGGCGTCGTCCACGTACATGTGGATCGCCACCGGGGTGCCGCCCAGTAGCTTCGGCCCTTTGCCGCCCCACTCGGGAAATTCGTCGACCAGCATGATGTGCGAATCGCCAATCTTCATCTGAGCGTGCATCAGCTTGCCGTCGGGGCCGGGCATGCGCCCGCCTTCGACGGCGTTGAACGCTTTCTTGTAGAACTCGATGGCCTCCGCCGCGCCGGCGCAGGTCAGGTGCGGGGTGATCGTGTGCATTCCTTCAGGGATAGGCTTGACGTTTGTTGCCATGGTTATTCTCCTGGTCGATAAGTGGACGGACGATCAGGATAGCGCAATCGCGTCATGTTTTGGGCGTGTTTTTCGGGCGTTGTGAGGGGGGCACGCGGCAGCGAAAAAGACGGGGGCAGGTCCGCAGGACCAGACCCCAAACCCGCTACTGCAGGCGCTTTTGCAGCAGCGCCAGCACCGCCGCTTCTTCGGGCGACAGCGTGTGCAAATCGTCGACCAGCTGCTGCGTGGCGCGGTCGCGCAGCGCCTCCATGATGGTGCCGTCCAGGTAGGCGTCGAGGATGGCCGGATGCACGTAGCACTTGCGGCAGATGGTCGGCGTGTTGCCCAGCTTTTGCGCCACCGACTCGATCGCCTGCACGATGTTCTTCTTGGCCTGCGCCTCCGAATCGAACTTCTCGAACTCCTGCAGCGCCAGCGCGGCCAGCACGGTGCCCGACCAGGTGCGGAAGTCCTTGGCCGTGTAGTCCTCGCCGGTGATCGCGCGCAGGTACTCGTTGACGTCGGCCGAATCGACCGTATGCTGCTCGCCGTCGTCGTCGACGTACTGGAACAGCTCCTGCCCCGGCAGGTCGCGGGTGCGCGCGATGATCTTCGCCAGGCGCCGGTCTTCCAGCTTGATGGTGTGGAAGACGCCGCTCTTGCCGCGGAAGCGGAATTCGACCTCCTTGCCGTCGACCTTGACGTGGCGCGAGCGCAGCGTGGTCAGCCCGAACGACTTGTTGGTGCGCGCGTACTCCTCGTTCCCGATCCGCATCATGGTCACCTCGAGCAGATGCACGATGGTCGCCAGCACCTTCTCGCGCGGCAGGCCAGGCAGCTTGAGCGCCTCGTCGACCGCGGCGCGGATCTGCGGCAGCGCCTTGCCGAAGTTGAGCATGCGCTCGTACTTCACTTCGTCGCGCACGCTGCGCCACTTCGGATGATAGCGGTACTGCTTGCGCTTGCGCGCGTCGCGCCCGGTGGCCTGCAGGTGGCCGTTGGCGCTAGGGCAGATCCACACGTCGGTCCACGCCGGCGGAATCACCAGCGACTTGATGCGCGCGAGCGTCGCCTCGTCGTCGACCTCCTTGCCGTCCTTGTCGATGTAGCGGAAGCCGTCGCCCTTCGGCTCGCGCGCGATGCCGCGCATGCTGTCGGTGACGTAGCGCAGGCCGGCCGATTTGGCCGCGGCGGTCGGCTCGCTGTTGGGCACCGGCGAGACTGCCGATGGTTGGTCGTTTTTCATGGGTCGGGCTGAGAGTTTATTTCAGCCCGATACTATTCGAATCGGCAATTTCGGGGCGCGCAGCTTCGGCCAGCGGCGTCGGCCACTCCGGGGTCAGGTCCGTCGGACCTGACCCAGCCCTTGGGCCGCGGCGTCAGTTCGGGCAGGCGAGCTGCGGGCCGCCCTCGTCCACCGCGACGCTGGCAATCCGTTTGCCGTCGATTTCGAGCACCTTGCGCACAGGCGCCACCGCGCGCACGCGCCCCTCGATCAGACGCTGTCGGTACGATGCGCAACCGGCCAGCCTGAATGGCAGCCGGTCCAGCATCGTCCAGCGGCCGGCGGCCGTCTCGCCGAATATCCCCGCGCCGCCCCCGCCCTCCGCTCCCACCACCAGCACCTCGGGCTTGCCGTCGTCGGTCACATCGACCAGAAAAGCGTCGCACTTGGCGCCAGACCGCACCAGGCACGCCGGGGAAGTGATCAGCCCGTTCCACTCGCGCCAGTCGGTCGTCAGGAACGATGGCGGCAAGGAGGCGCCTTTCGGCCACACCGTGATGTTGGCCGCGATGTCGGCCTGCGTGACGGGGGCCGCCAGCGGAAAGCGCGGCGCCTGACCCTGCATAGCCAGGGCCCGATCCACTCCGCCGCGCACCGCGACGTCGCCGCTTTGCCTGAGCCTTTCCAGCGCGTCCTTGCCGTAGCGCGCGCCCTCGAAACGCAGGTAGGCGAAATCGAATTTGTCCGCCGTGACTTTGCCGCCGGACAGCCGCGCGAGCTGGTTGTTGATCGACACCCGCGCCGGATCGGCGATCGGCGAGAACAGCGCCAGCAAAACGGCCAGCACCACGAACGCCGTGATGATGTTCACCGTGCCGATGCGCTCGAGCCAGCCTTTGCGCAGCGCGGCCTGCGCATAGCCGGCGGCATAGCACGCCGCCACCAGTTCGCACGCGGCGGCGATGATGCGGTCGTTGGTCCAGCCATAATCGGCGACGCGCAGGGTCAGCGCCCAGATTGCGATCAGCACGATCGGCGCCAGCAGTAGCGCCGCGATGCGCGCGCTGAGGCGGATCGGCAGCGCCGTAGTCGCGAGCGCAGCGCCGTTCTGCCAGGCAGCGTTGACCAGCACCACCAGCAGCGCCGCGGCGCCGAGCAGCACCGCGCTGGCGTGGCGCGTCGCCCACAACGGCGCCAGGCCGGTGAACAGCAGGCTGCCCAGGAAGCCGCCGACGATCAGCACCGCCACCGGCAGGATCCACGACAGCAGCACCAGCAGCAGCGTGCGGATGCCGCGCACGATCGCCGGACGCACGTCGGTGATGTGCATGGCGCAGCTGAAGGCGAATGCGATGACCGGAATATTGAACCAGGATTCGCGCAGCAGCTCGCGCAGGAAGGTCAGCTTCACCAGGGAGAACAGCTCGGCGCCCATGTTCAGCACCGCCCAGATCACGCCGACAAAAAACGCGCTGAACGCCAGCTGCACGCCCAGCTTCCACGCCGTTTCGAAGTAGCCTGAATAGGATGCGATGCGGCGCCGTTCGTTGGAACCCGTCATCACCAGCGCGTGCGCGATGAAGAAGCCGGCCACCAGGAACATGCCCAGCAGATGCGACGGCGCCAGCGGCGGCGGTGCCCGCCCCGCAATCGGCACCGCGCGCCAGGCATCGTAGACGCCGAGCGCCGCGATGATGACCGTCGCGACGCCGACCCATTGCGCCACGCCCCGGCCGGCCATGTGGCCCAGGCTCGAAATCAGCAGCACCGGCACCATCACCGACACCAGCACCAGCGGGATGAACAGCATCGGCACCGTCGCCGGCCACACCTGGTCCTGCGACGCGCGGTACAGCCAGTACAGCAGCGCCCCCTGCAGCAGGCCAATCATCAGCCGGCGCGCGCCGACCTCGGGACGAACCAGCGCTTCAGGGGAAGACGTCTGCATGAATGCTCCATATGGAAAACAGGCTTACGGCAGGGTACACTTGCCGAAAACTAATTTCAAGGAAGCTCAATGAACGTTTCACAGAAGGCCCTGATCGCCGTATTGACAGCCGCCGCCGGCCTGGCATCGGCCGCCGAGCCGAACACCGCGGCCCGCCAGGCGCAGATTGACGCGATGGTGCGCGAGATCTCGCCGCAGCGCATTCAGGCCTACATCGACAAGCTGGTCGGCTTCGGCACGCGCCACACGATGTCCGACACGGTCTCCGAAACGCGCGGCATCGGCGCGGCGCGGCGCTGGATCAAGGCGGAGCTGGAACGCTGCGGCGCCGGCAAGCTGCAGGTCGCGTTCGATGGCCACCTGCACCCGGTCGACCGGCGCCTGTCGCGCCCGACCGAGATCGTCAACGTGGTCGCCACGCTGCCGGGGATGCAGGCCGAGTCGCGCGAGCGCATGTACGTCGTCAGCGGCCACTACGACTCGCGCAACACCGACGACGCGGACGCCGTCAACGATGCGCCGGGCGCCAACGACGACGCGTCGGGCACGGCGGCGGTAATGGAAATGGCGTGCGTGATGGCGCGCTACAAGTTCGACGCGACTCTGGTGTTCATGGCCGTGGCGGCCGAAGAACAGGGCCTGTACGGCGCGACCGATTTCGCCGAGAAGGCAAAGCAGAAAAAGCTCAACATCGCCGGCATGTTCACCAACGACATCATCGGCAGCTCGTACAACGAAAAGGGCGAGCGCGACAACCGCCAGGTGCGCCTGTTCGCCGAGGGCATCCCGGCGGTCAAGGAGATGCCGGACCACCTGCGCACGCTGATCCAGACCGGCGGCGAAAACGACTCGCTGCCGCGCCAGCTGGCGCGCCACGTCAAGGAAGTCGGCGAGCGCTACGTCCCCGACTTCAAGGTAACGATCGTGAACCGGCGCGACCGCTACCTGCGCGGCGGCGACCATGCGCCCTTCCTCGACCGCGGCTTCGCGGCGCTGCGCTTCACCGAGCCGGCCGAGAACTACAACCACCAGCACCAGAACGTGCGCAAGGAAGGCGCGCTGCAGATCGGCGACCTGCCGGAGTTCGTCGATCCGGCATACATCGCGCAGGTGGCGCGCGTGAATGCGGCGTCGCTGGCCTCGCTGGCGCTGGCGCCGGCCTCGCCGCAGGGCGTCAAGATCATCACCGCCAAGCTGGATAACCACACCGACCTGGCCTGGACGGCGAACACCGAGCCGGACCTGGCCGGCTACCGCGTGGTGTGGCGCGACACCACCGCGGCGCAGTGGCAGGGCAGCCAGTTCGTCGGCAAGGTCACGTCGGTGAACATGCCGCTGTCGAAGGACAACGTGTTCTTCGGCGTGCAGGCGGTGGACAAGGACGGCAACGTCAGCCCGGCTACGTATCCGATTCCGGGACGGTAAATTGGAATTGGTGAGTTCGCGGCTCTGTTTCGCGCCGGCGACAACCACGGGGACTCGGCGTCCCCGGTCGCTCCGCCGGACCTGACTCCGACTCGCTGCCGGCGCTGCTGCACGCCGCAACGATGGCCTACTTCGAATGCGCAATGCGGCCGCCCCCGATGACAACGGAAAAATCGACGCGGTCGCCACGTTCTATGTGCGTAATGGCCTGCCGCTGCGCGAGTAGCTGCCCGGCGGAAGGGGGCAGCTCCTGCTGACCTGCAGGCGCTGTCGACTTTTCTTACATCTCTGCGCGCACTACGTGACCGGCACGGGCGCATGCCCGGCAAGCGGCGGGTGGCATGCCGTATGCTTGCTAATTCTGAGTCGGGGGCGCCAGGCTCGCGATAAAAAAGGAGGAAACATCATGAAAAATTTTCTTTCTCCCATCCTTGCGAGCGTCTTGCTAGCAACGGCTGGCGCAGCAGATGCGGCGATCATCAGTTACATCGCTACGCTGAACGGCGCCAACGAATTCCCGCCGAACGCGTCGCCTGCGACCGGAATGGCGACGATCACGATCGATGACATCGCCAATACGATGCGCTTGCAAGTTGACTTTAGCGGATTGACCGGACCGACGACTGCCGCGCATATCCATTGCTGCACGGCAGTACCGCTCGCAGGCACCGTGGGCGTGGCAACGACGACGCCAACGTTTGCCGGATTTCCGACAGGCGTCACGGCCGGAACCTACGACAACACTCTTAACTTATTGCTGGCGAGCTCGTACAACCCCGCCTATATCACGGCCAATGGCGGGACAACGGCGTCGGCCGAAGCGGCGCTGTTGAGCGGGATAGCGCAAGGCGGGAGTTACCTCAATATTCACACCAGCACGTTTGGAGGCGGCGAAATCCGCGGCTTTCTGGTTGCCAGGGCGGTGCCGGAACCGGGCGGCTTCGCGCTGCTGGCGCTCGGCAGTGCCGCGTTGTTCGCCGCGCGGCGCCGGCCGCGGACTGCCCCCATTTTGGGTGAGCTTTGACTACACGCCGGAAACTGGCATGTCACCCAGTCGCCACCGCGCAACGCTGCGTTGGCGGCATCAGTGGGCATACGGATTGAAATAGTCCCGCTCTTCAGACTGCGTCGATTTGTAATGCTTCACCGCCTCCACGGCCTCTGCGTACACTTCGGCGCGCGTCCTGCCTGCCGGGCCGGCCGACGCGGTCTGAACCCCGGCGACCGACGAGCCGCTGGTGGTCGCCCCCGCCACGGGCGCACTGTCACTCGGCAACTGCGAAGGACTAATCAGGCCGTTAGCGCAGCCAGTTATCAGCAGAAACGTCGCTGCCAGAGCAGCAAATTTAGTGTTCACGATCTTCTCCCGTTCGGTGCGATATCAAGATCAGAATAGTCACGCGGGTTAGATGATGCAATCGCGACAGGGGAAGAAACTTTGATGCGGCCGTAACTGCTCAGCCAAGCCTTTGCGCTGAATTTTTTGACCATATACGCCTTAAGATCCTTGAGATCTTCCTCCGCCGAGGCGAGAAAGACCACTCGAACTCTCACAGCGAATTTTCTTCATCGAAGCCGGCGAAGAAATCCTGGGCGGGACGAAATTTGCCGTTCTCTATTTACCATTCCCCATCACTAGAACGCGTACTAGCGCCATGTTTCCTGCAGCGCCTCGTAGGACCGCGAGTGTCGAGAAATCTTACATTTACCTTTGCACAAATGCAGCAATGGACAGTGTGACGAGCAGCAATCTATCCGCAACGCATTGTTTTCAAAAGAAAAAATTCCTTTCCTGACGAAAAAGGCATGAATTATGCTTTTAGCCAATGCCACGATCGTTGGTGAGCATTGTCTCGTGGAAATTAAGTTCGGTTCCTGAAGTCAACTCATGTCCATTATAAAAAGGGAGCGTCATGTTCAACCTCAACCTTATTAAATCCGGCAGACTCGCCGGTTCGATTCTCGCCACCGCACTGGTGATGTTTGCAGCATCCGCTAACGCGGCGCCCACTGTGATCACCGGCACTTACGATACGAACAGCGATCCGACCAATACCGCCGCGCCGGCGGGCTCCACGCCGCCGTACACGATCACAGCCACATCGTCGACCAGCGGCTACGTGCTATTCCATCCTGACCAGGCATTCACCTTCGGTCAGCTGACGAATTTGAACGCAATGTTCCAGAGCAATTCGGGCGGTTCGGGCGGCGGTGCGCCAAGGCTGCGGGTGCAGCTGGACACCAACCATGACACGGTTGCCGACGGATCATTTTCGATTTATCTGGGCAATTCGCCCAGCTATACCGATTCCGATGCAGTACTGAACGGCTACAGCGGATTCAACGTGATCGGAAACAATGACGCGGGGCGTTATGATTTGTCGGGCGCTCTCGGCGGCAGCCCATTCACCAACTATGCCGCGGCGTTAGCGGCATTCGGTGGCGCTGACGTGCTACGTCTTGGCTTTGTTGTCGATACCTTTCCCCCGTTCGCTGACCGCAACCTGACGCTCTTCAGCATTAACGCGATCGCGGACATCAATGGCGCAGCGGTGCCGGAGCCGGGCTCGCTCGCGTTGTTGGGACTGGGGTTGGCCGGGCTGGCGTTGCGCCGCCGCACGAAAGTGTAGGACCTTTGACGCGCCAAGAGCGAGCCTTCGACGAGCGATGAAGCATCGGTTGCGAGTTCGTCGAACGGCCCGCTCTTTTCCTATTTTGGCTTTCAGCGTCGCCTTGTGCGCGCTCACCTCGACCACCAGAGGTCCAACTCGCCCGGCTCGTAGGAAGAGCTGGGCCGGGATCACTCATTGCTGAGACCATGTGCAAGGTCGGCTCTAATCCGGCTCCCCTTAGCTGAACTCCGATGAGCTCGTGTCTCAATGTCGGCTCTGACCCCGGCTCCGGACCCCGGCTCCCGCGCCGTTACCTTAACTCGGCCTGGTGTGTCCGCGTTGTTGCTCGCGCAACCCTTCCATCAAAAATGGCTCTCCCCGGATGAGGTCGTATCACAATGGCGGATCAGACTCTGACTTGATGTGAAAAATTTGCCATGGGCTTACGGCGCGAGGCCGGCAGACTTGACCCAATAATTCCCAAAGTTCCTTTGACCCCATAGTCCCTCATTCCTAACCCTATTGCTCCTTTCGGCCAAGGCTAGGCTCAGCCATGCAGCTGGCCGTTTTCAAGACACTCCCTCCTTGCAAATTCGGCATGGGGTTCTCACATAAGCGATGTTTCGGAAATAGAGCGAGACGGTTTGTTGGTCAACTAGCCGCAACTTACAGGAGAGAAAAAATGGCAGCGAATGGTAATGATGAGAATGATGTGGAAGAGCTGGATGATGACGAAGAACCGGACGATTTCGACGAAACCGACCCGTACAGCGATGAGGAAAAGGAACAAATGGGTTCGTCCGAATTCTTCAACGATTACGACTGATCTCGCGTGGAGGGGCCGCAACGGTTATCTCAACACATTTGCAGGATTCGAAAAGGGTGAAGAGTCGGGATGGAGTGCTACGTAAGTTCGAAGCCGTCTCATAGTGTGTTTTCGCAACAACAGTCACAGCGATCTCACCGATCGCCGGCCAAGTAGATTGTTACGGTCGCCCTAGAACAGACAGAGCGATCTGCACATTACTACGGTTGGGGGAATTTGGTGGGCCTCCCGTGAGTCGAACACGGCACCAACGGATTATGAGTTTGCCAGCGAAAGCATGTCCGTAGGGAAATCGAGGTAAAGTAAGCGAAGGTTGGTGAAGGCAATAGTATACAACGAATCAATGGGTTAACGAAATATAGATCAATCTACGGATCGTTACGAGTGTACCGCTGCTGTACCGGATTCGGCCCAAGTGGGGAGGATAGCCAGCGCAGTGGTGGACTTGCGGATGGTGGCGTTGTGGGCTTCAGCCGAACATGCTATCGCAGAGGCAAGGTCGAGGCGGATGCGAGTCCTGAAACAGCAGCGACATCCGGGCGCC
This sequence comes from Massilia sp. P1_C10, assembly GCF_056406475.1. Taxonomy (NCBI): domain Bacteria; kingdom Pseudomonadati; phylum Pseudomonadota; class Betaproteobacteria; order Burkholderiales; family Oxalobacteraceae; genus Massilia; species Massilia sp. P1_C10. Next base: position 112,230 of record NZ_JBFUAC010000009.1, on the reverse strand, counting down.
CGTCCCTTGTCGCGCCTCGTGCAATAGCTTCGCAGCAGAGCATAGCGATTGCCCTTCCCATCTTTTTGCTGGGGTTTGAGATGAAATTTGAAAACCTCTACTGGGATGTTGGCTCGATGGAAATCGACTGAGTCTACCCATCAATCCTCGCAATCGGCGACTCGTAATTCGGTACCCATTTCAAGGCGGCTCTCTGCTATCAGTTCGATGGCGAGCGTCGCCCAAATAAAACGGCCTCGCTCAGTGGCCTTGAGCGCGACACTTTGTCAAAAAGACAGTCACCGCCGACAAAGCGGTGTGAGGGTGTTCCTCGTGCGGTACATGACGGCAGTCATCGAGAACGAGCAGTTCGGCGTGGGGGACGCGGCCCTGTATTTCATATAACTGCTCCAGCGTTCCAAATTGGTCTTGCTTGCCCTGTATCGCTAGCAGCGGGCTCGCGATGCTTTGAATTATCTCGGCGATGCTCCAGCGGCTGAACGCGGCAGACAGCCAACAATCACTCCAACCCTGGAATACGCCGGCAGGGTCGTCGTGCAGGCATGCAAGATGAGCCGCCAACCGCCCGTCGGGCCAGCTTGCCTGCAGCCGCGCGATGCGCTCGCGCGCCAACTGTTCGACAAACACATGCGGGGCCAGCACCACCACAGCACCCGCATGCCCGGGGAATGCTGCGGCATACAGCAGCGCGATTGTGGCGCCATCGCTATGCCCGAGAATTATCGGAGGCTCGCGTGCGGCATCGATGCCGAGTGCGACAAACAACGCAGGCAGATGCTCGCGCGCTTCCCGCTCCATGTAATCCACTGGCCAGCCCTGTCCAGATGCAGGGCGCGCCGTCGAGTGCCCGTAGCCGTACCGCGAAAAGACCAGGCCGCGGCAGCCGCTAGCAGCACACAAGGCGCGCGGCCACCGCCCCCACGTCGCGGCCGAACCGAGTCCTTCATGCAGGAATACAATCAATGGCGCATTGGCGCGCTGGCCGCTGATCAATTCATATTCAAGTGTGACGGTCCGATCATCAAGCGCGATCGCAATATGCTGCAAGTCGGCTCCTTTGCTATTGGCGCGGACTGGCCAGGAAATCGGACAGCGTGCCGCGAGGGGCAATGCTACCACCACCCGCTGAGCCATTCGCCGCCAGCCAGTCATGCCGGTTGATGAGGATGCCGTCGTTGCGCAGCGCGCGCACCAGCCGCTGCGCCCGTGCCGGGTCGCCGGTCCATACGCTGACGGAGCGCGCCATGCGCATCGCATTGGCGCAGGCGACCGCTTCATTGTCTTCCTCGAACCGGCCAATCGAGATAAATGGCCCGTAAATTTCCTCGGCGGAGGACGCGTCAGCGCCAGCTCGTTCGACCACCAGCGTCGGCGACAGGAAATAGCCGTCGGACAACTCGCCGCCCGCACGACGGCCCTGCAGCACCACTTCGCCGCAGCGCTCCAATGCGCGTTCGGTGCGTACGCCGACTGCAACGAGTGCCGAGGCATCGATCAGCGGCCCCATACCGCAGCCGCGGTCGTCACCGGCCCCGACGATGACCTGCCCCAGTGCTCGTTTCAGCGCCGCCTTGGCCTGGTCGAAGCAGGACGCGTGCACCAGGATGCGACTCGGTGCGGCGCTGTGCTGGCCGGCGGCGATCAGCCCCGCGGTCGCCAATTTCCCTGCCATGACGTGCATGTCGACGTCCGAAAACACCAGGCTGCACGACTTGCCGGCCAGGTCAAACAGCAGCCGCTTGGCGCTGGGAGCGGCAGCCTGCGCCATCCTGCGGCCGGTCTCGCGCCCCCCTGTGAAGCACAAGATGTCAACGCCACGCGAGGCGACCAGTTCGCACGCCACCTGTTGCCCCGTCTCCGACACGACGTTCACCACGCCCTGGGGCAATCCCTCCACTGCCGCCAGTTCACCGATGACCGCCGCGATGACCTGCGCGCATTGCCGGGCAGGCTTGACGACGGCACTGCAGCCGGCAGCCAGCGCCGGCGCCAGCGACGCCACCAGCAGCGCCACAGGAGCATGCCAGGGAACCAGGATCGCAACCACACCTGCAGGCTGCGATACTGACGCCGAGATGGTGCCAGCACTTGCCGCCTGCAGCAGCTTTCCGGCCTCGTGCCGCAGGCGGGCGATCGCAGCGGCAATCTCCTGGCGCGACTGCGCTAGCACCTTGCCGTTTTCAAGCGTCAGCAAGTACGCCAGGTCGCCGCGCCTTGCCAGCCGGTCGGCCCAGCGCAGCAGCATTGCTGCGCGCTGCGCCGGGTCACGCGACAGGCTGCCGCGTTCGAACGCGCGCCGCGCCGCCTCAATCGCCTGCCGCGCATCGGCAGCCTCGCCGGCGGCGAAACTGCCGATCTCGCGGCCGTTGGCCGGATTGATGCTGTCGCCCTCGCGCGCTGCGTCGGCCGCCTGCCAATGGCCGCCGATCAGGTTGAGTGCGCGCAGCCGGGGTACCGCGCCTGCTGGCGCTCCTGCTTCCATGAGAGTATCGATCCTTCGATTTCATTCGGGATCAGCGTGAGCATCCCGGATCATGAAGCCGATGTCTGCGCCTTGCGCGCCAGGATCGGCATGTAGTCATATTGCGGCGCAGTCGATCCCTTGCCGGCGACGACCTTGATGCTTGATGTCGCGCGGATCAGCTGCCTTTGAAATCAGGCTTGCGCTTCTGGTGGAATGCCTCTACGCCTTCGCGGAAGTCGTCGGACCCCCGCAGGCGGCTGTAGCAATGGCCTTCCAGTTCGATGGCGATGCCCAAGGTCGAGTCTTCGGTGTCGTTGAGGAGCTTCTTGGCGGTGCGCTGCGCGATCGGCGAGAACGCCCGCAGCTCATCGACCAAGGCGTCGGTGGCCTTTTCCAGCTCGGCATCCGGCACGCACATGGTGGCGATGCCCCAATCGTACGCCTGCTGGCCCGGCACGCGGCGCGAACGCATGACGACATCCTTGGTGCGGGTGATGCCGACCATTTTCTGCAGGCGCGCGGAACCGCCCGAGCCGGGGATCTGGCCCAGCTTCTGCTCCGGCAGCGCGTACTGCGACGTTTCGGAGACGATGCGGAAGTCGCACGCCAGCGAGATTTCAAAGCCGACACCGAAGCAAAAGCCGCGGTTGGCGGCGATCACCGGCTTGCTGCAGCGCGCCGGCGCGGCGATGTTCCACGCCAGCTTCGACACGTGCTCCGGCGTGGCGTCGAGGAAGCCGCGGATGTCGCCGCCGCTGGAGAAATGCTCGCCGATCGAGCGCAGCACGATCACGCGCACCGCCGGGTTCTCGTCGAGCGATTCAAACACCAGGCGCAGCTGGTCGCGTTGGGCCATGGAGATGATGTTGAAGGGAGGCCGTTCGAGCACAATGTCGGCGCGTTGGCGCGCGGCGTCGATGATGACGGCAAAGCCGTCGAGCTTTTCGAGCAGGGTTTGCGCGGGATGGGAGAGTTGCGACATGTCAGGTTCCTTTTTGTGTATGAGGCTGATTAAACGGCGATGGCTTCTTGCAGGGTGCTGCGGTCACTGCTCGATGCGGCGTCGCCGGACAGGATCACCTGGCCGCGTTCGAGCGCATAGAAGCGGTCAGCGACATCTAGCGCGCGCTGGACATTCTGCTCGACCAGCAGGATCGGCATGCCGTCATCGCGCAGGCCGGAGATGATGGCGAAAATTTCGTCGACGATGATCGGGGCCAGGCCTTCGGTCGGTTCGTCGATCAGCAGCAGCCGCGGCGCGCCGACCAGCACGCGCGCGATCGCCAGCATCTGCTGCTCGCCGCCGGACAGCGACGTGCCGAGCTGCTGCCGGCGTTCCTTCAGGCGCGGAAAGCGCTCGTAGGCCTGTTCGAGCACCACGCGCGATTCGGCCTTGCTGCGGCCCGGGCACTGCAGGAAACCGAGCTTGAGGTTCTCTTCGACCGTCAGGCCGGGAAAGATGCGGCGGTCTTCCGGCACCAGGCCGAGGCCCAGGCGGCAGATGCGGTCCGGTGCCAGCGGGCCGATATCGGCGCCGTCGAAGCGGACGATGCCGGAGCTCGGCTTGACCCAGCCGGCGACGGTTTTCATGACGGTGGTCTTGCCGACCCCGTTGCGGCCGCACAGCACGACCACTTCGCCGGCGCCGACCGTCAGCGACACGCCTTGCAGCACGTGGGAGAGGCCGTAGTGGGTATGGACGTTGTCGAGTTCAAGCATGGTGGCTCCCCTGTCCAAAATAGGCGGCCTGCACCGCCGGGTTGGCCCGCACCGCGGCCGGCATGCCCTCGGCCAGCTTGGCGCCCTGCGTCATGACGACGACATGGTCGGACAGATTCATCACCAAGCCGACGTCGTGCTCGACCAGCAGGATCGACAGGTCGCCTGCCAGCGACTTGATCATCGCGCCGGTTTCCTCGGTGTCGGCATGCGACATGCCCTGGGTCGGTTCGTCGAGCAGCAGCATGCTTGGCCGGCAGGCCAGCGCCACCGCGATCTCGAGCCGGCGCTGTTCGCCGTGCGACAGGTAGCCGGCCAGTTCGTGCGCCTTGGCCGACAGGCCGAACTGTGCGATCAGTTCTTCGGCGCGCTGCAGCGCGATGACGCTGCGGCGCACCGGCAGCAGCGCGCGCGTCGGCGCTTCCAGTGCCTGCGCGGCCAGGCGCAGGTTTTCGAACACCGACAATTCGAAGAACAGGTTGGTGATCTGGAACGAGCGCGCCAGCCCAGCCTTCATCAGACGGTCCGGCCCGCGCGCGGTGACGTCCTGGCCATTGAAAGTGACCTTGCCGCTGCTGGGGCGTATGGCGCCGCTGATCAGGTTGAACAAGGTGCTTTTGCCGGCGCCGTTCGGCCCGATCACCGAGGTGATGTGGCCGCGCCTGGCGTCAAAGCTGACGTTGTTCACGGCGGTCAGGGCGCCGAAGCGCACCGTCAGGTCGCGTACCGACAGCACGATCTGGTGGTTCATGGACGCTCCTTTTGCGACAGCCACGCTTCGAGGCGCGGGCGCAGGTAGCCGATCAGGCCCTTGGGGAAGAAGATCACCGAAATCATGAACAGCACGCCGATGACGATCAGATGGTGTTCGGTGTACGACCCGACAATCGATTTCAGCGCGGACAGGATCACGCTGCCATACAGCGGCCCGATCAGGGTGCCGACGCCGCCGAGGATGACGGTGATGACGGCGTTGCCGGAAGCCTGGAAGAACATCAGCTCGGGCGAGACGAACCCGCGCAGCATCGGATACAGGGCGCCGGACATGGCGGTGACGTTGGCGGCCAGGATGAAGGCGAGCAGTTTGTAGCGCTGCGCCGAAAAGCCAAGGAAAGGCACGCGGTGTTCGTTGGCCTTGATCGCCACCACCAGGCGCCCGGCGGGTGTTTGCAGCAACGCTTCCAGAGCGAAGTACATTGCCATGATCAGCACCAACACCAGCAGGAAGAAGCTGCCGGCGTTGCTGCTGTCGACCGTGAACAGCAGGAAGTTGGCCTGCACCACAGGGATGCCGATAATACCGTCCGAGCCGCCCAGTTGACGCGTGTTGAACACCACTTTCGATGCCACCTCGGCGAGACCGAAGGTGATCAGCGCGAAGTAGACGCCACGGGCGCGGATGGCGATGATGCCGGCGATGCTGCCGACGACGGTCGCTGCCACCAGTACGGTTCCGAGCGCCAGCCAGAACGAGGCAGTCCATTCCTTCAGCACCAGCCCGGAGACGTAGGCGCCGAGCCCGAAGAACAGCGCGTGGCCGAGCGACAGCAGGCCGGCGAACCCGAGCAACAGGTCCACCCCCATCGCGAAGCCGCCGTAGATCAGCGCCTCGGTGGCGAGGCGGAAGAAGAACACATCCTTGAGCGCGGCGGCGACGACGGCGAACACCAGCGCCAGCGCGATGAACAGGAAGGCGAAATAACGCACCGCGTTGCGGGCGGTGCGCTCGCGGCGGGCGACCGCGCCGAGCACTGGCGCGGGTTTGGCATGACGGCCGATTGGAGCGACGTTATCAAGCATGACCGAGCCTCCCGAACAGTCCTTGCGGACGCACCATCAACACCGCCACCATGATGGCGAACACCAGCGGGTCGGTCCACGACGGCGAAATGTACAAGCTGGCGATGGCCTGGATCTGGGTCAGCACCAGGCCCGCGATCACCGCACCCTTGATGCTGCCAAGGCCGCCGACGATGACGACGCTGAACGCCATCAGGATGAAGTCCTTGCCCATGGTTGGGAACACCGAGTACACCGGGGCGAGCAGCACGCCCGACAAGGCGGCCAGCGCGACGCCGAAGGCGAAGGTGCCGGCGTAGACGTGCGAGACCGGCACGCCAAGCGACGACGCCATGTTCTTGTCGAAGGCGGCGGCGCGCACCATCGCGCCCAGGCTGGTGCGGTAGACCACCAGCCAGACGACCAGGATGATGGCAGTACCGATCGCCATCAGGAACAGGCGGTAGTTGGGGAAGAACATGCCGGCGATTTCGCTGGCGCCCTCGATCGGCGTGGCGGCGGTCAGCGCCTGCGGGCCGTAGAATACCTTGAACAGGTCTTCCAGGATGATCGCCAGGCCGAACGTCAGCAGCAGCGTCAGGATGTGGCGGTCCTTGTGGTGGAACACGCGCTGGATCAGCGTGCGTTCGAACAGGTAGCCGATCGGCGCCATGATTAGCGGCACCAGCAGCAGCATCAGCCAGAAGTTGACGCCGGCCGCGGCCAGGCTCACGCCCAGGTAGGCGCCGAGCGCGTAAAACTCGCCGTGCGCCATGTTGATGACGTCGAGCAGGCCGAAGATGATCGTCAGCCCGAGCGCCATCAGGATCACGGCCACGCCGATCGACAGACCATTGACGACCTGCGGCGCGAGCACGAATTGCAGTGTGTCGATAAAGCCACCCATGATTTCCTCTCAGCCGATCAGAACTTGGTGCAGGTATCGGGACCGATCGCGGCGTCGCCGGCGACTTTACTCAGGATCTTGAACTTCCCGTTGGTCATCTGCGTCGCGTACATGTCCTGGATCGCCTGGTGGTCGCCCGCGCGCATGGTTTTCTTACCCTGCGGGGTCATCCATTCGAGTCCGCGCATCGCCGTGCGGACCTTGTCGGTATCGGTGCTCTTGGCCTTCTCGACCGCCGCCTTGTAGAAGAACATCACGCCGTACGAGTCGGCGCCGTACAAGTCGGGCGCTGCCTTGGCGAACTCGGTGAACGCCTTGACGAATTTCTGGTTCTCCGGCAGGTCGATCTCGACCGAGTAGCCGACGCCGGTGACGAAACCCTCGCCGGCCTTGCCGACCGCCGCCAGGTTCTGCGACGTCAGCGTGCCGGAGGCGCCCACCACGGTCATGTTCTTCAGCAGGCCATACTGGGACATCTGGTTAAACAGGCGCACCGCGTCGTTGCCGGCCACCGAGGTGTACATCACATCTGGGCGCGCGGCGCGCACCTGGCCGAAAAATGGCGAATAGTCCTTGTTTTCGAGTGGGGCGAACACCTCCCCGACGGTCTTGGCGCCCTTCTTCTCGGCCGCGCTCTTGAACGCGGCGACGGTGCTGCGGCCCATTTCATAATCCGGGCCGAGGTAGAACAGTTTGGCGTTCGGTTTGGACTTGCTGAGCCACTCGGCCAGCGCGGCCGATTGCTGACCGGCCTTGGCGTTGACGCGGAATACGTTGGGCGAGCACTTGTCGCCAGTGATCGCGTCTGAGAACGACACCGTGGTCGCGATCAGGCGGTTGTTACGCTCGGCGAGCTGGCCAACCGCCAGCGTCGAGGCCGAATTGACGGTGCCGGTCAGGAAGTCGACCTTCGACACCTGGAACAGCTTTTCCGCTTTCGGGACGGCGACCGACGGATTGGCTTCCTCGTCCTCGAACAGCAGTTCGACCTTGCGGCCCATGATGCCGCCGGCGGCGTTGATTTCCTTGGTCGCCAGCTCGATGCCCCACTTGACCTGCTGGCCCAGCGCCGAATAAGTGCCCGACAGCGGCGTGACGACGCCGATCCGGATCGGGGCTTCCTGCGCGGAAGCAGCGGCGGCAAGACCGGTCAAAATCGAGGCGGCCAACAGCTTGTGTGCGAATACGGTTTTCATGGTGTCTCCTTTATTGTCTAGACTGGAAAAAATCACTTCGGTGCTTCGGCTTCGTATTCGTTGGCGACTAATTTTCGACGCAGCAGTTTGCCGACCGGGGAACGCGGTACTTCCACCACGAAGACGTAGGCGCGCGGGCGCTTGAAGTTCGCCAGGCCCGAGGTGCGGAAGTGCGCATCGAGTTCGGCCTCGGTGACCGCGGCGCGGCGCTTGACGAAAGCGGTGACGCACTGACCCCAGCGCGCATCCGGCAGGCCCACCACCGCCACTTCGTCGACCGCCGGATGCAGCGACAACAGGCTTTCGATCTCCACCGGCGAGATGTTCTCGCCGCCGCTGATGATCATGTCGTCGGTGCGGCCGGAGACGAACAGGTCGCCGTCGCGGTCCAGGTAGCCGGTGTCGCCTGTGAAGTACCAGCCGCCGCGCAGCGCCTTGGCGTTGGCGTCGGGCCGGTTCCAGTAGCCTTCGAAGGATTCGTCGCCGGCCAGGTCGGCGATGATCTCGCCCTCTTCGTAGCGGTCGGCCGGCAGGTCCGGGTTGCCGCTGTCGAGCCGCACCACGCGCAGGCGCTGGTTGATGCCGGCGCGCCCGGCGCTGCCCGGCTTCTTGACGGCGTCCGGGTCGATGCTGAAGGTGTACACCTCGGACGAGCCATAGTGGTTGACGAACAGTTCGGGCTTGAACAGCGCGTCGAGTTTTTTCAGCAGCGCTTCGTTCATCGAGGCGCCGGCGAACCCCAGCTTGCGCACCGACGACAGATCGGCGCTGGCGCAGTTGGGATGGGCGATGACGTCGTGGTACAGCGTCGGCACCAGGTACAGGTTGGTGATGCGCTCGGCCTCGATCGCCGCCAGCACCGCCACCGGGTCGAATTTGGGCACGCAGACAAAGCAGCCGTCGACCAGCGCCATCGCCAGCAGCGAACGCACGCCCATGGTGTGATACAGCGGCATCACGCCAAGGGTGCGCTCGAAGCGGCCGTACTGGTTTTGGGCGACATGGGCCAGCGCGGCGGCGCGTTCGTGGCGATGGCGGCGCGGCACGCCTTTTGGCTTGCCGGTGGTGCCGGAGGTGTACAGCATCAGCGACCAGTCGTCGGCGCCCGCGTTCAGCATCTGGGCGCCGGGTCGCGCCGCCAGCAGCTGGTCGAACGCCAGCGTGGCGCCTTCGGCGGCGCCGACCGCGATGCGCGGCAGGCCCTGGGCGACGGCGGAATCGCGCACCGCGTCGGCCGAGACGTCCTGGAACACGACGGCGCGTGCGTCGGCGTCGCCGGCGCAGTAGTCGATTTCGTCCGGCTTGGCGCGCCAGTTGAGCGGGGTGACGATGATGCCGGCGAACTGGCATGCCCAGTGCAGCGTGGCCATCTCCCAGCGGTTCTGCAGCAGCGCCACCAGGTGATCGCCGCGCTGTAGTCCGATCCCTTGCAGGCCAGTCGCCACTGCGGCGACGCGCTCGAACCATTCACCGTAGGTCAGGCGCAGGTCGCCGTCCACCAGCGCCAGCTGGCCGGGACTGCGTTCTACCGATGCGAGAAAACTGCGGCCCAAATCAAGCATGTCGTGTACTCCCGATGATGGCCGCCTGGCGTTGCGCTGCGACGTCGAGCACGGCGTTGACAATATTGGTGTAGCCGGTGCAGCGGCACAGGTGGCCCGACAGCATGTCGCGCACCTGCTGCTCGCTCGGCGCCGGCACGCGCTCGAGGAAATGGCTGCACGACATCAGGATGCCGGCGGTACAAAAGCCGCACTGCAGCGCGTGATGGCGCCTGAAGGCTGCCTGCAGGTCGCCCAGCTCGGCGGCGGCACCCTGGTTCAGGCCTTCGACGGTGTCGACGCGGCGGCCGTCCGCCTGCACCGCCAGCTGCATGCAGGAGCGCTGGGCGACGCCGTCGACGCGCACGGTGCAGGCGCCGCAGATGCCGTGTTCACAGCCGACGTGGGTGCCGGTGGCGCCCAGCTTGTGGCGCAGGAAGTCCGACAGCAGCATGCGCGCTTCGGCCGGCGCGCTGCGCGTCATGCCATTGAGCGTGATGGTCACCTGGTATTCCATGTTTTTTTCGTAGTGTTTCATGTGCTTGCCTTCCCGATCAGTTGACGTCCGAGCTGGCGCACCAGGTGGCGCCGGTATTCGGCGCTGGCGTGGCCGTCGCTCTGGGCTTCGAGTTCCCATGCGAAATCGTTGAGCGCCGTGTCGAGGTCATCGCCGGCGATGCGCGCCCAGCGCTTGCGGGCCGGGCGGTCGGCAACGCCGCCGACAGTGAGCTCGATGGCGGTTTCGCTGACCACCGCGGCCAGCGCGACGATGGCGAAGTCGCCGTGGCGCATCGACACTTCCTGGAATGCGTAGCGCGCGCCCTGCTGCTGCAGCGGGAAGCGCACTTCTTCGACGATTTCGCCGGGGCGAACGGCCGTCATCAGCATCCCCTGGAAGAAGTCGTCGGCTTTCAGCACGCGGCGGCCGGACTGCGAGCGCAGCACCACTTCGCCCTGCAGCGCGGTCAGGCACAGCGGCAGCTCGGCGCTCGGGTCGGCATGTGCGACCGAGCCGCAGACGGTGCCGCGGTTGCGGATCTGGAAGTGCGAGATCCATGGCAGCGCCAGCGCTAGCAACGGCACCTCGGAGGCCAGCGTGGCGCGCGTTTCGACGCTGGCCTGGGTGGCCGCGGCGCCGACGGCCAGATGGCCGTTCTCGACGCGTACGTAATCGAGGTCCTGGCAGCGCGAGATATCTACCAGCATGGCCGGCTGCGCCAGGCGAATGTTTAGCATCGCCATCAGCGACTGGCCGCCAGCCAGGATCTTGGCGTCCTCGCCGTGGCGGGCCAGCAGGCTCACCGTCTCTTGCGCGCTGTCGGCACGGATGTAATCGAATGCGGCCGGCTTCATTTGGACACTCCCAGCGCATGCAGGATGCGCTGCCACAGCGAGCGCTTCGGCGCGGCGACGCCGCCGCCGGCCTGGCGCCCCAGTTGTTCGAACAGCTGGCGCAGAACGATCTTGGCGGCGCCCTCCAGCATGCGTCCGCCCACCGCAGCGACCTTGCCGCTGACGGCGGCGCTGTAGTCATAGCTGAGCAGCGTGCCGGATCCTGCCGGCTGGAGCTGGATGCGGCCCGCGCCTTCGGCCGCGCCGAGGGAGCTGACGCCTTTGCCGCCCAGCGCCAGTCCATGCGGCGGATCGAGGTCGGACAAGCGAATCTCGGCGGCGTAGCGCGCCTTGACCAGGCCAATGCCGATGGTGACGTCGGCGCGGTAGTGGTTCTCGCCGACTTTCTCCAGTGCGTGGCAGCCGGGGATGACCTTGACCAGCGCGTCCGGGTCAAGCAGCACCGCGTACACCTGCTCCGGCGTGGCGGGCAGTTCGACCGAGCCGGACATCGACAGCGCGTGGCCGCCTTGTGGCGCTTTCACTGGCGCCGCCGCGCGCGGCTTGCTCGGCGGCGGATCGCCGGCGCCGAGCAGCGCGTGGATCTTCGACGGCGTCAGCGGCAGGCGCAGGTCGGCCACGCCCAGAGCATCGGCAACCGCGTTGGCGATGCAGACGGGCGTACTCATGTTGTTGCCTTCGCCGAGGCCCTTGGCGCCCAGAGGCGTGAACGGCGACAGCGTTTCGATGTGGACGATGACGGGCTCCGGCACTTCGCAGGCGGTCGGCACCAGGTAGTCGGCGAAGGTGCCGGACTTGAAGCTGCCATCGCTGCCGTAGTCGAAGTGCTCCATCAGCGCCGCGCCCAGGCCTTGGGCAAAGGCGCCGCGGATCTGGCCGTCGGCCAGCGCCGGATTCAGGATGCGGCCGGCGTCGTGCGACGTGACATAGCGGTCGATGCGCACCTGGCCGGTGACCTTGTCGACTTCGACCGCGCAGATGTCGAACACGAAGCCGTATGCGGCCGAGCTGTTGATGACGTCGTTGTCATCGGGCGCCTGCAGCTGGACCGGCGTCCAGAACACGGTTTCGCGAATGCCAGGCGCCATCCCTTCAGGCAGACTGGCCGGCGACCAGTGCGCCGCACCGGCGACGCGGTGGAACGGCAGCTTGGTGCCGGGATCGGCGCGCGAGAACACCTTGCGGCCTTCGAACACGATGTCGGCCGCCGGCACGCTGAGGATCGAGGCCGCGATCTGCGCCAGCTTGGCGCGCACCTGGATCGCGGTCAGGTGCACCGTGCCGGCAACGGCGCCGGCGAAGCGGCTCGAGTAATTGCCGGCGGCGATAGACCAGCCGTCCTTTTGGGTATCGAGTTCGGCGTTCACCAGCACATCCGATGGTTCGAGGCCGAGCACGTCGGCGACCACCTGCGCGACGACCGTGCGGTGGCCCTGCCCCTGCGGCACCGAATCGATCATCACGCTGACGCTGCCGAGCGCGTCGACGGCGACGGTGGCGCTGGTGTTGGCGCCGTTCTTCGGGCCCGCCTTGGCGCGTTCGGCCGGCGTCAGCGCGGTGGTGATGTAGCCCATGTTGGAGATCGATGGCTCGACCACGGCGGCGTAGCCGATGCCGTACAAGCGTCCCTCGCCGCGCGCCTGATCGCGCCGCGCTTTCAGTTCTTCCAGGCCGCCCCGCTCGACCGCCATCGCCAACGACAGCTGGTAGTTGCCCGAGTCGTAGAGCGAGCCGGCCGGCGCGCGGTAAGGGAAAGCGTCGGCGCCGATCATGTTGCGGCTGATGACGTCGAGCGGGTCGAGGCCAAGTTCCACCGCGATGCGCTGCATCAGGCGCTCCAGCGCGAAATACACTTGCGGCCCGCCGAAGCCTCGCACCAGGCCGGACGGGGTTTTATTGGTCAGCACGACCTTGTTATGCACTTCCAGGTTTTGCACCTTGTAGGCGCCGGTCAGCATGCCGTGCATGCGGTAGAAGGTGGCCGGCTCGGGCGCGCGCAGGTAGGCACCGCAGTCGTCGATCTGGTGGTAGCGCAGCGCGGTGACTTCGCCCTCGGGCGTGACCGCCGCCTCAATGGTGGTGACGCGGTTGGTCGAGGCGACCGATGCCTGCAGGTGCTCGAGGCGGTCTTCGATCCACTTGACAGGCGCGCCCGCCTTGCGCGAGGCGAGGCACAGCAGCACGATGTAGGTCGACACGGCCTGCTTGGTGCCGAAGCTGCCGCCGGAGTCGCGCGGCGCGCGCAGCCGTAGCCGGGTGCCGCCGACCTTCAGCGAGCGCGCCATCACCGGCTGCAGCGCAAACGGTCCCTGGAAATTCGACATGACGTCGTAGCCCTCGTCGCCCGACAGATATTCGGCAACGACGGCGAAGCATTCGATCGGCGTGCAGGAGTTGCGCGGGTAATGCACCTTGATGCTGACCGTGCGCGCGGCATCGGCGAAGGCGGCGGCTGGCTCGCCGTACGAGAAATGGCGCTCGTTGACCAGATTCGTGCCGACCGCAGCGTGCAGCACCGGCGCGGAAAGCTCCAGCGCGGCCTCGGGATCGACCACCGCCTGCAGCTGACGGTACTCGACCTTGATCAGTTCCAGCGCATCTTCAGCGATGTAGCGGCTTTCGGCCATCACCACCGCAACCGGCTCGCCGACGTAGCGGGCGCGCTCGATTGCCATCGACCAGTGCTCCATCGGCTGCTTGACGCCGACCGCGAACGGTGTCGACCAGGCGGCGACGTCGGCGCCGGTCAGCACCGCACGCACACCGGGCAGCGCCAGCGCGGCGCTGCTGTCGATCGCCACGATCTCGGCGTGGCCGTGCGGGGAACGCAGGATGGCAGCGTGCAGCGTGCCCGGCTTGACACCGATGTCGTCGGCGTAGCTGCCACGCCCTGTCAGCAGGGCGGCGTCTTCAACGCGGGGCAGCGCCTTGCCGACGTATCCGCCTGGCGCGGCATCGGCCGCCGCGGCGAAACCTTCGACTGGCACTGAGGAAATCTGATTCACTTGGATACCCTTCTTGCAGCATGGCTGATGCAAAAAGTGTATTCCTGGGTGGTGCGAAAGCTGTTACCCGTGGGTATTTGGATTTACCGTACAGTCGCTTTTTTTACTGGACAGGGCGGTCAGTGGTGGTCGTACAGATCGACTACTTTGCGGTACTGGCTGGGCATCGCGCCCATGTGCTGCTGAAAAAAACGCGTGAAGTGGCTCTGCGCGCTGAAGCCGAGGCTGTCGGACAGGGTGACCAGCGGCAGGCGCGTTTGGGTCAGGCCCACAATCGCTTTTTCCATGCGCAGCACATTGACGTACAGGTTAGGCGTCAGACTGGTGTCCTGCTGGAACAGCTTAAAGAAATGAGCGCGCGACAGGCACGCCTCCGACGCCATCTTGTCGATATCGAGTTCGGCGCCGACGTTGGCGCGCATATAAGTGATGGCGCGGCGGATGCGCGGGTCGGCAATGCGCGGCAGGTCGGCCTTGCGCAAGTCGTTCATGTTGCGCCACTCCGAAAACGCGTCGATCACCGCGATCATCAAATTCGACAACTGGATTTCCAGTTGCGGGGCGCTGAGCTGGTCGCCATACAGCATCTGCATCGCCAGCTGGTTCGACAGGTTGCGGATCGGTTTGGAGATTTCGACGCATGGCTGCGGGAAGAAGCCCGGCTGGCCGCTGGAGATGAACACTCTTTCGATCTCGCCCAGCCACAGCGGCTCGATGTACAGCGCCAGGATGATGGTGCCCGGCGCATCCGGATTATGGTGGGTGTAGGCGTGCGGCTCCCACGAGTTGATCAGCACCGCGGTCTGGTCCGTCAGCGGATAAGACTTGTCGCGGACGGTGAACGAGGTGTCCTCGCCGCTGACCTTGATCAGCACGTGGCACTGCGAATGGCCATGGGTGACCAGCGGGCGATCCATGTCGAGAAGGCATACCCGCCCGAACTTTCCTTGTAATACTCGTACGGCTGCTGACATGCCTGTCTCCTGGCGGTGACGGCCATGCGGCGTCGGATCGGGTCCGGGCCGTGGCGCGCTCTTGTGGCTATGCATTTTTATTCGCGACGGCGGCGTATTAATGCAATTCGCAAAAAACAGAGCCACCAAACTGGTCAATGATGCACGAAAAACGTGCAGCGCGCACGTACAGCAGACAATCTACCAATCATGATGGTGGCGGCGCCGCGCTCGATGAAGAAGCTGGGCGTGCCGTCCTGGGTCGTGATTGTATTCATGGCGTATTCCGCTTGTGCTTTGCAGCGTGAATCGAACAGGTAACGAATTGCGAATCCGGGTTCCGCTTTCGCCTATCTGGCGGGATGCGGATGCGGTTCGTCCTCGCCGAGAAAAGCGTGGAACAGCGCGGCCGCCCGCGCCGGCTGCTCCAGCGTCGGCAAGTGACCGCATTGCGACATCAGTTCAAAGCGCGCATGCGGCATCGCTTGCGCCAGCTGCTGCCCGCACCCCGGTGGCGCTATCGGATCTTCGTCACCCGTCAGGATCAGCGCCGGCATGCGCAACTCGCCCAGCCTGGACCAGATATCGTCCCGGCTGGCCAGCGCACGCGCCTGCGCCGCGCCAGCCGGCGCGCCGACGCGGTGCGCCATGGCTTTGAAGGCGGCACTTGCTGCGTGATCAGCCGGGCGTACGACGATTCCTGCCAAGAATTCGACGATCGCGTCTGGCGTCGCTTCGAGTCCGGCGGCAAGATCGGGCCCGCCGGCGGCCGGGGCGCTGGCGTCGCAGCCCAACAGCCAGAGCGAGGAAACACGTTCCGGCGCGGCGAGGGCAATTGCAAGCGCTAAGTTGGCGCCGTATGAGGTGCCGACCAGCGCAAACGTATTCGGCGCGCGCGCAAGAATATCGGCGGCGCTGTCGGCCAAATTCGCTTGTGGCGACATCAAGACTTGTGGTTCGATCACGTCGCCGAGCGCGGCGATCACATCTCGGTACAGCATTTCGTCGCACAGCAAGGCGGGAATGAACACAGTAGGCAGGCGTAGTGACATGGGTGGCTCCGTTAAGTAGAAGACGTGGTATCGGCAAGCAGCAGTTGCGCCTGGCGCAATATGGTCAGTAGCTCCGGTACCGGCAGGCCGGCTTTGCGCAGCGTGATGGTGCCGATCGCCAGCGCCAGCAACGCAGCGGCGCGCGATTGCGCCAGCGCCGGGGTAAATCCGGCCCGCTCGAGCAAGCCGACGACCAGCGCGCCGGTGCGGGCGACGTGGCGCAGAGCGAAGGCCGCCAGTGCCTCGTCGTGCGGTGCAAGTTCCGTCACGCTATTGACAAAGAAACAGCCACGGTGGCCGGCATCGACTTCGGCAATCGCCGCCAGTACGGCGTGGACGGCCTCGACGACGGGCATGGACGACGCCATGGTCTCGAGCCTGGCAAATAACTCGTCGGCGTAGAGCTCGACAGCAGCCATCATCACGGCGTGTTTGGAACCGAAGCAGGCATAAAAACTCGACCGGCTCAAGTGCATGGCAGCGGTCAGATCGTCGAGCGAGGTTGCCTGGTACCCTTTTTCCCAAAACACCTCCAGCGCATCCCTGAGTGCTTCGGCAGGCACGAATTGACGTGGCCGCCCCATCACTGGAGAGCTCGGTGGCGTGGTGCTGTGTGCTGATTGGCGTATAAGTCTGGACATGGTTATAATTATAGATCAATTAGTCCACATGTACGTTTGACCTCAAAGGGAATCAGCCATGACCACGCAATCCACGTTCGAACTGTATGCTTACTGGCGCACGTCGGCTACCTACCGGGTTCGCGTCGCCCTCAATCTAAAGGGGCTGACGGCGAACGAACGGATCGTCAATCTCGATGCCGGCGAGCAGCGCGACGAGCAATTTTTGAAGATCAATCCACTTGGCGCGATTCCGGCCTTAGTTGAGACCGGACATGCGCCGCTGACACAGTCGCTGGCAATCCTGGAATTTCTGGACGAATTCCAGCCAGCGCCGCCATTGCTGCCTCACGACTTGCATGGACGTGCCCGCGTCCGCTCGATCGCCTCGATGCTCGCTGCGGATACGCACCCGCTGATCACGCCGCGCGTCAAGAAATACTTGACTGCCGCTGCTGGAATGGACGACACGGCTTGGCGCGCATGGCAAATCCAGTGGTTCGGGACCGGCTTGGCCGCCCTCGAGCAACGTCTGGCCGCCGAGCCGCAGACAGGCATGTTTTGTCATGGCGACACGCCGACGATGGCCGACATCTGTCTGTCCAGTATTGTGGAAATGGTGAGGATTTTTAAGATTACGATTTCGGATACGCCGACGATCGACCGCATCATGGCGGCCTGCGACGCCCATCCGGCGTTCGCTGCGGCTGCGCCGAGCCGGCAGGCAGGCGCGCCGGCTTGACGGACAGTTCGACCCTTCAGCCTACTTGTTCGGACTTGCTGAATCGAGCCAAGCCCTTATTTTATATGGTGGGCCTCCCGTGAGTCGAACACGGCACCAACGGATTATGAGTCCGCTGCTCTAACCAAGCATGAGCTAGAGGCCCTAAATCGGTGCGGCGGGAGTTGCTGAGAACTCGCCACCGTCCGGACAGCGCCGGAACGAAGTGGCGAGAGGATATTGCTTTTGCCCTCGGCCCGTCAAGCCTTAGTTTCCTTCGAGGAAGCTCTTCAGCTTGTCGGAACGCGACGGATGACGCAGCTTGCGCAGCGCTTTCGCCTCGATCTGGCGGATGCGCTCGCGCGTGACGTCGAACTGCTTGCCCACTTCTTCCAGCGTGTGGTCGGTCGACATCTCGATGCCGAAGCGCATGCGCAGCACCTTGGCCTCGCGCGGCGTCAGCGAATCGAGCACATCCTTAACCACCCCGCGCATCGACGCATGCAAGGCGGCATCCGACGGCGCCAGCGTGTTGTTGTCTTCGATGAAGTCGCCCAGGTGGGAGTCGTCATCGTCGCCAATCGGCGTTTCCATCGAGATCGGCTCTTTCGCGATCTTCATGATCTTCCGGATCTTATCTTCCGGCATTTCCATCTTGATCGCCAGCGTCGCCGGATCCGGCTCGGCGCCGGTCTCCTGCAGGATCTGACGCGAGATCCGATTCATCTTGTTGATCGTCTCGATCATGTGCACCGGAATCCGGATGGTGCGCGCCTGGTCGGCGATCGAACGCGTGATCGCCTGGCGAATCCACCACGTCGCATAGGTCGAGAACTTGTAGCCGCGGCGATACTCGAACTTGTCCACCGCCTTCATCAGGCCGATGTTGCCTTCCTGGATCAGGTCGAGGAATTGCAGGCCGCGGTTGGTGTACTTCTTGGCGATCGAAATCACCAGGCGCAAGTTGGCCTCGGTCATTTCGCGCTTGGCCTTGCGCGCCTTCATTTCGCCGGCCGCCATCTGGCGGTTGATGTTGCGCAGGTCCGGCAGCGGCAGCACCACGCGCGCCTGCAGGTCGATCAGGCGCTGCTGCAGTTCCTTGATGGTCGGGATGTTGCGGCCCAGGATGGCGCTGTACGCATGCCCCGCGTTGACTTCGCCGTCCACCCATTCCAGGTTGGTTTCGTTGCCCGGGAAGACCTTGATGAAGTGAGCGCGCGGCATGCCGCACTTGTTCACCGCGACGTCGAGGATCTGCTTTTCGATGTGGCGCACTTCGTCCACCTGGCCGCGCAAGGTGTCGCACAGCTTCTCGACGACCTTCGCCGTGAAACGGATGCCCAGCAGCTCGTTGGAAATGGTTTCCTGCGCCTTGACGTAGGCCTTCGAGTTGTAGCCGTCCTTTTCGAATGCTTTGCGCATCTTGTCGAACTGCACCGAGATGGTCTCGAACTTCTCCATCGCCGACGCTTTCAGCGCTTCCAGCTGCTCGGCCGAGAAGCCCGCGGCGCCACCGGCGCTGTTGTCTTCTTCTTCCTCCGCTTCGCCCTCTTCGCCTTCTTCCTCTTCCTCGTCGTCATCGGACGACGCGGCAGGCGCCGGCGGCGGGGCCACGCCTTCGTTTTCGTCGACCATGCCGTCGACGATCTCGTCGATCTTGGTCTCGTCGTTCTGGATGCGAATCGCGGCCGAAATGATCTCGGCAATGGTCACCGGACAGGCCGAAATCGCCTGGATCATGTCTTTCAGGCCGTCTTCGATGCGCTTGGCGATTTCGATCTCGCCCTCGCGCGTCAGCAGCTCGACCGAGCCCATCTCGCGCATGTACATGCGCACGGGGTCGGTGGTGCGGCCGAAGTCGGAGTCGACGGTCGACAGCGCCGCTTCGGCGGCCGCTTCGGCTTCGTCGTCGCTGGTGACGGTTGCAACGTTGTCGGTCAGCAGCAGGGACTCGGCGTCCGGCGCGTGCTCGTAGACGGCGATGCCCATGTCGTTGAAGGTGCCGATGATGCCTTCAATTGCTTCCGGATCGACGATGTTCTCGGGGAGATGGTCGTTGATCTCGGCGTAAGTGAGGAAGCCGCGCTCCTTGCCGAACTTGATCAGCGTCTTGAGCTTGTTGCGGCGCTTCTCGAGCTCTTCCTCGGACGCTTCGGTGTCCGACGAGAAGGCATCCTTCAGCAGCGCCTTTTCCTTGGCCTTGCGGTCCTTGGCCTTGGCCTTGTCGACCGCCTTCAGTTCGGCGCGCTCGACCGCGTTGAGGGCGGCGACTTCGTCGTTTTCCGGCTGGAATTCCTTCGGCTTGCGCCCGCGCCGGCCCGGCACCTTGACCGACGGCAGGACATAGCCGGACGTGTCGATCGCGGCCAGCGCGGCGGCGTCGGTGGTCTGGCTGACGACAGGCGTGGTGCTCGGGACTCGGGCTTCGGCCTTGTCTTGCGCTTTGTCCGCCTTGGCGGACGTTTTCGCTGGCTTTTCAGCCACTTTGGGTTCGGGTTTCTTGGTTGGCACAGGCGCTTTCGATGTCACAACGACTAAGATAAAGTTTGTTGCCGCCCTTGCGGGCCTCCGTCTCCCGGCCAGCCCCGCAGGCCAACCTGGCACTACTGCACTCTTACACCTTTACATCATCTGCAGGCACGACCGGCGCCGCCTGGTTTGCGGCATGTCATTGAAGCACCGACGGTTGGGGGCGTAGACCTATGGCGCCGGCAGACTGCGTCTGCCGCCATAGCTGGCCCTGCCGCCGGCGTCCGCTTGCGCGCCGATCAAGAGCCTCATGTCCAATAAGCTTGCCGCCTTGAGGTCGATGAAATCGTTTCCTAAGACACAATACTTATCGTTTTATTATAGCACGCACCCCAACTTTTTCCAGTGACCGCCGCCCCTTGTACTGTAGCAACTTTAAGCGTTTACCGTGGTGTCTTATCCGCGACATCTTCGCGCATCAGCTGGTCCTGCATCGCCGTGATTTCCCGGTAGCGCACGCCCATCTGATCTGAGGTCAGGCCGGAAGAAAACAACTGGCTAAGCTCCTGTTTTAATGCATCCATCTTGATCTGGCGCACGGCGCCCGCAAGCCACAATTTCACCGCGTCGACATCCGATTCCGGCTCCGATGCAATCTCGGCGATCAGGCTGTCGTACTCGACGCTCGTTTCATGCAAATGCTGCGACAACGCGGCGAATCCGCCGTTCGGCCCCAGCGCCCGGCCCGCCTCGACCAGCTGGCGCAGCCGCTCGGCCGATTCGGCGCCGAAGTGATCGAAACATTGCAGCGCGGACTCGTCCAGCTCCAGGCACAGCGGCGGATGCGCCACCAAAATGCGCAGTATCTGCAACTCCAGCCCGACCGGCTGCGGCCGGCCCTGCTTCGGCGGCGCCCGCCTGGCCACCGACACCGGCTTTGCCAGTTCGAACAACGCTTCGATCTCCGCCGGGGTTGACTGCGTGATGCTGGCGAGGCCGCGCACGATCTGCAGGCGCAGCGAGGACGGCGTCATCGCCTGCAGCAGCGGCTTGGCGTCGAACTGCGCCCGCGCCCGCCCTTCCGGCGTGTTCAGGTCGTGATCGCCCGACGCCTCGCGGATCAGGAATTGCGACAATGGCATCGCTTCGTGGATCTCCTGCTCGAACGCCTCGAAGCCGCGCTCGCGCACGAAGCTGTCAGGATCGTGTTCTTGCGGCAGGAACAGGAACTTGATGGTCTTGTTGTCGGTCACCTGCGGCAGGCAGGCCTCGAGCGCGCGTCGCGCGGCTTTGCGGCCGGCCCGGTCGCCGTCGAAACTGAAGATCACGGTGTCGGTTTGGCGCAACAGTTTCTGCACGTGCGTCGAGGTGCAGGCGGTGCCGAGCGTGGCGACCGCTTGCGGGAAGCCGAGTTGGGCCAGCGCGACGACGTCCATGTAGCCCTCCGTCACCAGCACATAGCCGGCGTCGCGGATCGCCTGGCGCGCCTCGAATAGGCCGTACAGCTCGAGGCCCTTCTGGAACAGCGGCGTTTCAGGCGAATTCAGATATTTCGGCTCGCCCTGGTCGAGCACGCGGCCGCCGAAGCCGATCACCTGGCCTTTGGTGTTGCGGATCGGGAACATGATGCGCTCGCGGAAACGGTCGTAGCGCTTCTTGTTGCCGCCGTCCTCGTCGACCTTGTCGATCACCAGGCCAGATTCCACCAGCGCCAGCGCGTCGTAGTCGGGGAACACGGCTTTCAGGTTGTCCCAGCCGGAAGGCGCGTAGCCCATGCCGAAGCGCGCCGCCACTTCGCCGGTCAGGCCGCGGTTCTTTAAATAGGCGATGGCGTTGTCGGCGCCGCGCAGCTGGGCGCGGTAGAAGTCGCAGGCCTGGGTCATCGCGTCGGTCAGCGCCAGCGACTGCGCCGCGGCGGCCGCGCGCTGGGCCGGCGGGATCTTGTCGTCGTTGTCCGGCACCACCATGCCGACGCCCTGGGCCAAGTCCTTCACCGCGTCGATGAAGCCCATGCCCGAGTACTCGATCATGAAGCCGATCGAGGTGCCGTGCGCGCCGCAGCCGAAGCAGTGGTAGAACTGCTTGGTCGGGCTGACCGTGAAGCTGGGGGACTTTTCGTTGTGGAACGGGCACAGGCCCATGTAATTGGCGCCGCCCTTTTTCAGCTGGACGTAACGGCCCACCACGTCGACGATGTCGACACGGTTCAGCAAATCGGTGATGAATGTTTGTGGAATCACGTTGGATGAGCGAGCAGTCTTTGTCTAAGGTCAGACTATACCGCCAACGCCGGGTCAGGTTGATTTTCGACAAGACCCACACGCCGGCGACAAACCCTGGGTCAGGTCCGGCGGACCTGACCCATGCCCGTTTACGCGCCGGTGAGCGCCTTCTTGATCAAGGTCGACACGAGGCCCATGTCGGTGCCCTTCGGCATCTTCGGCTTGATGATGGCCATTACTTTGCCCATGTCCTGCGGACCGGCCGCGCCCGAGGCAGCCACCGCCTCCGCCACGGCCGCGCTGATCTCTTCTTCCGACAGCCCGGCCGGCATGTACGCCGCCAGCACGACCAGCTCGGCCTTCTCGATATCGGCCAGGTCGGCGCGGCCGCCCGCTTCGAACTGGCTGATCGAATCCTTGCGCTGCTTGATCATCTTTTCGATGATCGCCAGCGTCTGCTCGTCGCTCACCTCGATGCGCTCGTCGACTTCCTTGCGCTTGATTTCGGCGATGATCAGGCGGATCGTGCCCAGCTTGCCCGCGTCTTTCGCGCGCATCGCCGTTTTCATGTCTTCGGTGATTTGGTCTTTCAAGCCCATGGCGTCCTCTTTTTGGTGAATATAAAAGGCAAAACCCGCTGCGGTAGAACCGGAGCGGGTCTGCGATGCATCAGGCCATGACCCCGACAGACTTGCCGTCGCGGATCACTGGACTAGCAATCTTAGAATAATTTCTTAGGCAGTTGCTGGCTGCGGATGCGCTTGTAGTGGCGCTTCACAGCAGCTGCCAGCTTGCGCTTGCGCTCAGCCGTTGGCTTTTCGTAGAACTCGCGTGCGCGCAGTTCGGTCAGCAGACCAGTTTTTTCAATGGTGCGCTTGAAGCGACGCATTGCGACTTCAAACGGCTCGTTTTCTTTAAGGCGAATAGTGGTCATGTAAAAATCAAACCGTTAGATGTTAGGGGAAGAACGAGATTCTAGCATCGTTTGCCGAGCAATGGAAGCTTTTCACCATCCTGTTTCGAGATCGCCACAGCGTTTCCCTACGCCAGCGCCAGTCCGGCCGCCTGGGCGGAGGCCCATGCCCACTGGAAGTTGTAGCCGCCCAGCCAGCCCGTCACGTCGACCGCTTCGCCGATGAAATACAGGCCCGGCACCTTGTTCGCCATCATGGTCTGCTGCGACAGCTCGCGCGTGTCGATGCCGCCCAGCGTCACCTCGGCCTTGCGGTAGCCTTCCGAGCCGGTCGGCACGATCGCCCAGCGGTTGATCGCGTCGCCCAGCTTGCGCAGCTTGGCGTCCTGCATGTCGGCCAGGCGCGCGTCGGCCGCGATGTCGCACGCCGCCAGCAGGCTGTCGGCCAGGCGCGCCGGCAGCCACTGCGACACCAGGTTGCCCATCTGTTTCTTTAGAGTGCCCTTGCCTTCGATGAGTTCCGCGGCGACGTCGACGTCCGGCAGCAGGTTCAGCACGATCGGCGTGCCCGGCTGCCAGTAACTGGAAATCTGCAGGATGGCCGGGCCGGACAGGCCGCGGTGGGTGAACAGCAGGTCTTCGCGGAACTTGCCTTTCACCGCGCCCTTGCCCTTGCCGGAGCCGGTTTCCACTTCGACTTCCAGCGCGATGCCGGCCAGCGGCGCGAACGCCTCCCAGGCCGGGCCGTCGAAGGTCAGCGGCACCAGGCCTGGACGCGTCTCGACCACCGCCAGGCCGAACTGCTCGGCGATGCGGTAGCCGAAATCGCTCGCGCCAATCTTTGGGATCGACAGGCCGCCGGTGGCGATGACCACGGCGTCGGCCAGGATGTCGCCGGTGTCGGTGGCGAGCAGGAAGCCGTCGTCCATTTTCTCCAGCGACTCGACCTTGGTCGGCATGCGCCAGGTGACGCCGCCGTCGGCGCACTCGGTTTTCAGCATCTCGATGATCTGCTCGGCGGAGTCGTTGCAGAACAGCTGGCCGCGGTGCTTCTCGTGGAAAGCGATGCGATGCTTCTTGACCAGCGCGAGGAAATCGGACGGCGTGTAGCGCGACAAGGCGCTTTTCGCGAAGTGCGGATTGGCGGACAGGAAATTGGCCGGGCCGGCGTTGACGTTGGTGAAGTTGCAGCGGCCGCCGCCGGAGATGCGGATTTTCTCGGCCAGCTTGGCGGCGTGGTCGATCAGCACCACGCGCTTGCCGTTGCTGGCGGCGACCGCCGCGCACATCATGCCGGCGGCGCCGGCGCCGATCACTGCTACATCATATTGTTTTGCCATGGTTGCTGCCGATTCCGCTTAGAACTAAACCGGCATTGTAAACCGCGGGGGCGTAATTCGATGGCAAATGCTTGCTCAGCAAGGGTTCCAGCCTGCGCTGGAACGACAACCATTACGCCTGTCGTTCCAGCGAAGGCTGGAACCCGTGCTGAGGTGGAATATCGGCGCAGCGGACCACATCGCCGACGACGATGATGCTGGGGCTGCCCAGCCCGGACAGCGCCAGGTCGCCCGCCAGCGCGCCCAATGTGGTCAGCAGATGCGCCTGTCCGTCCCCGGTCGCCGACTGAATCACCGCCACCGGCGTCGACGCCGCCTTGCCGCCCGCCAGCAGCGCCGCCTGGATCTGCCGGCAGCGCGCCACGCCCATATATATCACCAGCGTCAGCCCGGTCTGCGCCAGCAGCGCCCAGTCCGGCGTGCGCGCGGCGCCGGCTTCATCCTGCCGTTCGTGCCCGGTCACAAAAATCGCGCCCGAACTCCAGTCGCGGTGCGTCAGCGGCACGCCGATCGCCGACGGCGCCGCCAACCCGCTGCTGATGCCGTTGACCACCTCCACCTGCACACCGGCCTCAACAAGCGTCGCGCGCTCCTCGCCACCGCGCCCGAACACGAACGGGTCGCCGCCCTTGAGCCGCACCACGTTCTTGCCGGCCTTCGCTTCGGCCACCATCAGGCGCTCGATGAATTCCTGCGGCGTCGATTTGCAGCCGCCGCGCTTGCCGACATGGACGATGCGCGCCGCGGCGCGAGCATGTTCGAGGATCGCCGGATTGACCAGGTCGTCCACCAGCAGCACGTCGGCGCTTGCGATCGCGCGCACCGCCTTGAGGGTCAGCAATTCCGGATCGCCCGGCCCCGCCCCCACCAGCCACACCTTACCTGTCGAGTTCTCCATGATCGCCGCCGCCCGTGTTCGCCTGTAATGCGTTTGAAACTAGCAAACACTGTGCCACTTGCTCGAGGATCGACGGCGGCACCGACTCCTCGCCGCGCAGGGCACGGGCGATCCATGCGGCCGTGGTGGCCGCATCGCGTTCGGGCGGCATCTGCGCCAAATCGTCCGTCGGCGCGTCTTTTTGCACCAAAATGGTGCGTTTCTCGCCATGGAACCAGTCGATCTGATTCGCGCGATTCGCATTGGCCACCGTCTCGCCCTCGGTGCCGCGCATCAGGAAAGCGTCACCGCGCGCGACCGGCGCCGCCGTTGAGAAGTACTCGCCCAACATCTCCAGGTATTCGGGGTGCGTGTACGACACCAGCCGCAGCGCCGGCCCCTGGTAGGGCTGCAGGACCTTCACCAGCGTGTGGGTCGAATTGCGCACGCCGAGGATGCGGCGCAGCGACAGCAGGTGCGCCATCTTCGGCGCCAGCGTCTCGATCGGCATGAAGGCCGGCTGACCCAGCGCCCGCGCCGCCTGCGCGTCGGCCAGGCTGGCGGCCAGCGGCAAGCCCATCGCCTGCATGATTTCGGCGGTGGTGACGCGGCCCGGATCGCGCGTGACGCCGTGCACCAGCACCGGCACGCCCTCGCGCGCCAGCAGCATCGCCAGCAGCGGCGTCAGGTTCGCCATCTTGCGCGCGCCGTTGTAGCTTGGGATCAGCACCGGCGCGTACGCGCCCGGCGGCGCCGGCAGCAGCGCGAACGACTCCTCGGCCGCATCGAGGAAGCCGGCGATCTCCTCGACCGACTCGCCCTTGATGCGCATCGCCAGCATGATGCCGCCCATCTCCAGGTCGGACACGCGGCCATCGAGCATGGCGCCGTACAGCATCTTCGCGTCCTCGCGCGTCATGCTGCGCGCACCCTTCCGGCCACGGCCGATTTCCTTGATGAAGCGCGCCGCGGCGAGATTTTCTTGCGATGTATTCATAGGCCCAAGCTTACACCGAGACGAGAAAATCTTTTGCCGAAACCCGAATCTAACCACATACGCCCCATCCAACTCGAGGAGACCAACATGAAACACATCAGACGACGGGCATGCATCGGCGCACTAGTGGTCGGCAACCTGCTCGCGCTCGGCCTGGCGCCGTCGGCGACGGCGTCCAGCCACCGCGAGGCGCCCTTCATCACGCGCGCGCCAAAGTCGGACGCCACCGATTTCTACCTGTTCCGCAGCTACGCCCCGGGGCGCGGCGCCTACACCACGGTCATCGCCAACTACGTGCCGCTGCAGGACGTCTACGGCGGCCCGAACTTCTTCGCGCTGGATCCGGAGGCGCTGTACGAAATCCACTTCGACAACAACGGCGACGCCAGGGAAGACCTGACCTTCCAATTCCGCTTCAGGAACACCAACAAGGACGCCAGGTTCGCCGTGAGCGGCAAGCAGGTGTCGATCCCGCTGGTCAACAACGGCGGCCCGATCGACAGCGTCAACCCGGCCGGCATCAATGTGCGCGAAACCTACACCGTCACCGTGGTGCGCGGCGACCGCCGCCGGGGCACGCGCGCGGCCGTCACCAATGCCGACGGCGGCGGCGCCACTTTCGACAAGCCGATCGACAACATCGGCAACAAGTCGATTCCCGACTACGCCGGCTACGCCGCCAAGCACATCTACAACGTCAACATCCCCGGCTGCGCGGCGCCGGCGCGGCTGTTCATTGGCCAGCGCAAGGAATCGTTCGCCGTCAACCTCGGCGAGACGTTCGACCTCATCAACATCAAGGCCCCCGCGGTCGAGTTCGACCCCAACGCCGAACGCGCCACCAAGGACGACCTGGCCGACAAGAACATCACCTCGATCGAAATGGAAATCCCGACCGACTGCCTGGCCACGGCCGGCGAGCCGGTGATCGGCGGCTGGACCACCTCCAGCCTGCGCCAGGGGCGCCTGCTCAACCCCTTCCCGCGCTCGAACACCGACGTCTCGCTCGAAGGCGGCGCGTGGGTGCAGGTGTCGCGCCTCGGCATGCCGCTGGTGAACGAAGTCGTCATCGGCCTGAAGGACAAGGACCGCTTCAACGCCAGCAAGCCGCGGAACGACGCCCAGTTTGCCGACTACGTCACCAACCCGACCTTGCCGGCGCTGGTCGAAGTCCTGTTCGGCGCGGCGGGGGCGAAGGCGCCGACCAACTTCCCGCGCGCCGACCTGGTCGCCACCTTCCTCACCGGCATCCCGGGCCTGAACCAGCCGAAGTCGGTGACGCCGGCCGAGATGCTGCGGCTGAACACATCGATCGAGCCGACCGCGGCGGGCCAGCAGGGGCGGCTCGGCGTGATCGGCGGCGACAATGCCGGCTACCCGAACGGCCGGCGGCCGGGCGACGACGTGGTCGACATCTCGCTGCGCGTGGTGATGGGCAAACTGTGCACACTCAACATCGGCTGCGGGCCGGCCGATGCGCCGGCGGGGATGATCCGCTTCACCGACGGCGCCTTCCTCGACCAGAGCTCGTTCGACGGCGCCTTCCCCTACCTGCGCACGCCGCTGCCGGGGTCGCCGCAACAGTAAAGGAGAGCATCATGAAAAAACTCAGCTTGATCATCGCCGTGCTGCTGGCGGGCTGCGGCGGCAGCGGAAGCGGCCGCGTGGAACTGCCGCCGGCGCCGGCCGAGCCGCAAATCGACGCCTTCTTCGCGCTTGTCAGCGGCGTGGTTTCTACCAGCTCGGAAGAGTCGGACGCCAATGAGGTCGATCAGGTGACGCCGACGTCGCCCGACGCCAGCGATCCCGAAACGATGTAACGAAGCCGGGGCTGGGGTCTGGTCCTGCGAACCTGACCCCGTCGTGGTCGCCGCCGCATGAACGATGGTGTCAGGTCCGCAGGACCAGATCCCATTTTGAAGTGCCGCCTGCAACCGCGCGAAAATGACGCTACACTGCTTGCAACCCAAATCAGCAGAAAAGCAGCGTCATGACCCTCCCTCTCCCGGATATCGAAAATACCAACGTCAGCTCGTTCGCGCGGATGCCATCGCCGGTCGAGCTGCACGGCAAACTCCCGCTCACCGACAAGGCGCGCACCACCGTCATGCAGGGCCGCGAGGCGCTGCGCAACATCATCGACCGCAAGGACAAGCGCCTGTTCGTGGTGGTCGGCCCGTGCTCGATCCACGATCCGGTGGCCGGCCTCGATTACGCCGCGCGCCTGAAAAAGCTCCAGGCCGAAGTGGCCGACACCATGCTGCTGGTGATGCGCGTGTACTTCGAAAAACCGCGCACCACCACCGGCTGGAAGGGCTACATCAACGACCCGGACATGGACGACTCGTTCCGCGTCAATGTCGGCATGGAGAAGGCGCGCCAGTTCCTGCTGGACGTGTGCGAAATGGGCCTGCCCACCGCCACCGAGGCGCTCGACCCGATCTCGCCGCAGTACCTGGGCGACCTGATCGCCTGGACCGCGATCGGCGCGCGCACCACAGAATCGCAGACGCACCGCGAAATGTCCTCGGGCCTGTCGACGCCGGTCGGCTTCAAGAACGGCACCGACGGCGACATCAGCATCGCCGTCAACGCCATTCTGTCGTCGGCGCATCCGCACTCCTTCCTCGGTATCAACGGCGAAGGCAACGTTTCGATCGTGCGCACCAGCGGCAACGCCTACGGCCACGTGGTGCTGCGCGGCGGCGACGGCCGGCCGAATTACGACTCGGTGTCGGTGGCGATCGCCGAGCAGGCGCTGGCCAAGGCCGGGTTGCCGGCCAACCTGGTGGTCGACTGCTCGCACGCCAACAGCTACAAGAAGCCCGAGCTGCAGCCGCTGGTGATGTCCGACGTGGTGCAGCAGATCCGCCACGGGAACAAGTCGCTGGTCGGCGTGATGATCGAATCGAACATCGTCGGCGGCAACCAGAAGATCCCGGCCGACCTGTCGCAGCTGAAGTACGGCTGCTCGGTCACGGACGGCTGCATCGACTGGGACTCGACGGAAGCGATGCTGCGCGCCGCCCACGCCGAACTGCTCCAGCGGCCGTGAAACAACGGGGTCTGGTCCGGCGGACCTGACCCCATCTGCTTTACAATGGCGGATTCCCCCTCTGTCAGCAGCTCCCATGATTGTTCTCGGCGTCGAATCCTCCTGCGATGAAACCGGCCTTGCGTTGTACGACACGCAACGCGGCCTGCTGTCCCACGCGCTCCACTCGCAGGTGGCGATGCACGAAGAATACGGCGGCGTGGTGCCCGAACTGGCCTCGCGCGACCACATCCGCCGCGCCATCCCGCTGCTGCAGCGCACGCTCGACGGCGCCGGCATCACCCTGAACGACATCGACGCCATCGCGTACACCCAGGGCCCCGGCCTGGCCGGCGCGCTGCTGGTCGGCTCTTCGATCGCCTGTGCGCTTGGCCTTGCCACCGACAAGCCGGTGATCGGCGTGCATCACCTCGAAGGCCACCTGCTCTCGCCGCTGCTCGCGTCCGAGCCACCGGCCTTCCCGTTCATCGCGCTGCTGGTCTCGGGCGGCCACACGCAGCTGATGCGCGTCGACGGCGTCGGCCAGTACACGCTGCTCGGCGAAACGCTCGACGACGCGGCCGGCGAAGCGTTCGACAAATCTGCCAAGCTGCTCGGCCTCGGCTATCCCGGCGGCCCGGCGATTTCGCGCCTGGCCGAATTCGGCGACCCCACTGCCTACAAGCTTCCGCGCCCGATGCTGCACTCGAAGGACTTCAACTTCAGCTTTTCCGGCCTGAAGACCGCGGTGCTGACGGTGGTGAAGAACCACGAAGAGAAAGTCATCGCCAACATCTGCGAACAGGACAAGGCCGACATCGCGCGCGGCTTCGTCGATGCGATCGTCGACGTGCTGACCGCGAAATGCGTCAGCGCGATCAAGCACACGGGCCTCAAGCGCCTGGTGATCGCCGGCGGCGTCGGCGCCAACTCGCAGCTGCGTGCCTCGCTCAATGCGGCGGCCGACAAGAAGAAGTTCAAGGTGTTCTACCCGGAGCTCGAGTTCTGCACCGATAACGGCGCGATGATCGCGTTCGCCGGCGCGATGCGCCTGCAGATCAATCCGGACGCGGCGAAGAAGGACTACTCGTTCAACGTCCGCCCGCGCTGGGCCCTCGACGAGATCCGCGAGATCTGACCGTCGCTCCTGCGAAGGCAGGAGCCCATACTCAGTCTGAGCATAGTCGGCATGGGTTCCTGCATGCCCAGGACGACCGGCTGGTGTTGCGAAGTTGTCTTTCCAATCAAACACTTACAAAGTGTAACGATATCCTACGGTGTTCTCGTCGCCCGCCAAAAAATGGCAAGATCTTCGGGTTGAGGTTTTCCGATGGTGGGCACAATGCGGGTTGTAAGCTGGAATATTCACTGGGGATGCGGCAGGGATGGCCGGATCCGGATCCACGCGATCATCGACGTGCTGCGCAAGCTGAACGCCGACGTGATTTGCCTGCAGGAAGTCGCGTCGAACCACCCGGAACTGCAAGGCAGCGCCAGCGCGAACCAGTTCCGCCAGCTGGCCGGCGCCTTCGGCGGCTACCACGCGGTTATCGAGCCGACCAGTGAGCTTTACCAGAACAACCTGCCGCGCCAGTTCGGCAACCTGCTGCTTTCCAAATACCGCATGACTCAGGTGCACCGCCATCTTCTGCCATGGCCGCCGGATCCCGGCAGCCCGGCCGGCATGCCGCGCGGCCTGATCGAAACCGTGCTCGACGCGCCCGGCGGCAAGGTACGCGTGCTGACCACCCACCTCGAATACTATTCGCAGCTGCAGCGCGCAGCGCAGGTCAGCCAGCTCAAGTACCTGCATTGGGAAGCGTGCGAGCGCGCGAATATCTTCCAGCCCGACCCGAGCCTGGACGCGCCGTTCCAGTTTGGTTTCCGGCCCGGGTCCGCCATCTACTGCGGCGACTTCAACATGACGCCCGGCTCGCCGGAGTACCAGGACATGCTGGCGCCGGGCGGCGGCGCGTCGCTGCCGCTGGTCGATGCATGGAGCGCCACGCATCCGAACGCCAAGCACGCGCCGACGGCGGGACTGCACGGCTTCGACTGGCCCGAGAAACCCGATACCTACGACTATTTCTTCGTGACGGACGACCTGGCGCCGCGCGTCACATCGATGGAAGTGATGTCGGAGACGGCGGCGTCTGACCACCAGCCGATCGTGCTCGACCTCACCTGATTCAGCGCCGCGGACCAAGGTCTGGGGTCAGGTCCGGCGGAGCGACGGGGACGCCTAGTCCCCGAGGTTGTCGCCGCCGCCGGAAAAAAACCTACGCGGCTTCCTTAGCAGGCCGCGCCTGGCGGTGATACAGGAACTCCAGCACCCGCGTCCGATACTCGATATACAGCGGATCGTGCGCCAGCGCCACCCGGTCGCGCGGCCGCGCCAGCCGCACCTGCACGATGTCGCCGATCGTCGCCGCCGGCCCGTTCGTCATCATCACGATCCGGTCCGACAGCAGCACCGCTTCATCCACGTCGTGCGTGACCATCACCACCGTCGACCCGGTCTGCGCGACGATGCGAAGCAGCTCGTCCTGCAAATGCGCGCGCGTCAGCGCATCCAAGGCGCCGAACGGCTCGTCCATCAGCAACACCTTCGGTTCCATCGACAACGCACGCGCGATGCCCACGCGCTGCTTCATGCCGCCCGAGATTTCGTTCGGCCGCTTGGTCGCCGCCGCCACTAGCCCGACCAGCGCCAGCGCATCGAGCGTGCGCGCCTTCAGCTGCGCCGTCGTCTCCTTCGTCCCGAACACCCGCTCCACCGCCAGGTACACGTTCTCGAAGCAGGTCAGCCAGGGCAGCAGCGAGTGATTCTGGAACACCACGCCGCGCTCCGGCGACGGCCCGGCGATCTCGCGCCCGTTGCAAATCAGGGCGCCCTCCGTGGCGGTGGTCAGTCCCGCGATCAGGTTCAGCAAGGTCGACTTGCCGCAGCCCGAGTGCCCGATCAAGGTGACGAACTCGCCCTGCTCCACCGTCAGGTTGACGTCGGCGAGCGCATGGAAGCTGCCCTTCTTCGTTTCGAAGCGCATCTCCGCGTGCTGTACTTCGATGAATTTTTGCGTTTTCATGTCAGGCCTTCGCTTCTTCATAAGTGAACGACTTCGCCAGCGCCACCAGCGCCTGCTCGAGGATCAGCCCGACCACGCCGATGACGACGATCGCGATGATGATGTGCGGGACGTTCAGGTTGTTCCACTCGTCCCACACCCAGAAGCCGATGCCCACGCCGCCGGTCAGCATCTCGGCCGCGACGATCACCAGCCACGCGGTGCCGATCGCCAGGCGCACGCCGGTGAGCATGTGCGGCAGCACCGACGGCAGCAGGATCCTGGTGAACACCTTCCACTCCGACAGGTTCAGCACGCGCGCCACGTTTAGGTAGTCCTGCGGCACGCGCTGCACGCCGGCCGCGGTGTTGATGATCATCGGCCAGATCGAGCAAATGAAGATCGACCAGATCGCCGCCGGATGCGCCGCCTTGAACACCAGCAGGCCGATCGGCAGCCAGGCCAGCGGCGACACAGGCTTCAGCAGGCTGATGATCGGATTGAACATCCCCGCCAGGAACTTGAAGCGCCCGACCGCGAAGCCGAGCGGGATGCCGACCGCCGCGGCCATGCCGAAACCGATCGCCACGCGCTTGAGCGAGGCCAGGATGTTCCAGCCGATGCCCTGGTCGTTCGGCCCCTTGCTGTAGAACGGATCGGAGAACAGCTTCACCGCCTCGTCCCACGTCACGGCCGGCGACGGGAAGGTGCTGTTCTTGACCGAGATGATCTGCCAGACCAGCACCAGCAGCGCCAGCCCGAGCACCGGCGGCAGCGCCGCCAGCAGGAACGCTCCGCTGCGCGGGCGCCCGCCGATTTTCACGCCCTGGTTGGCCAGGCGCTCGCTGCGCCGAGGCTTGTCGGGAACGGCCGCCAGCAAGGGGGCCGCCACGGATTCGAGTACTGCGCTCATGCGATTCTCCTCAGGCCTTGATCTTGAATGAATCGGCGTAGGCCTTGGGGTTCTTGCCGTCCCAGACCGTCCCATCGATCAGCTTCGCGCTGCGCATCGGCGACTTCGGCACGCTGACCTTGGCCAGCGTGGCCGCCTCCTTGTACAGCGCGACCTGGTTGACCGCGGTGGCGGTGGCCAGGTAGTCCGGCTCGCCCTTGAGCAGGCCCCAGCGCTTGTGCTGGGTCATGAACCACATCCCGTCCGACAGGTAGGGGAAGTTGACCGCGCCGTCGTTGTAGAACTTCATGTGGTTCGGGTCGTCCCAGGTCTTGCCCATGCCGTTCTGGTAGCGCCCGAGGATGCGCTGGTTGATCACGTCCACCGAGGTGTTCACGTACGATTTGTCGGCGATGGTTTCGGCCATCTTGGTCTTGTTCGACAGCGACGCGTCGATCCACTTGCTGGCGTCGAGGATCGCCGCGACCAGGGCGCGCGCGGTGTTCGGATGCGCCTTGACCCAGTCGGCCGTGGTGCCCAGCGTCTTCTCAGGATGGTCGCGCCAGATGTCCTGGGTGGTGGCCGCGGTGATGCCGACGTTGTCGACGATGGCGCGGTGGTTCCACGGCTCGCCGACGCAGAAGCCGTCCATGTTCCCGACCCGCATATTGGCCACCATCTGCGGCGGCGGCACCGTGATCACCTTGGCGTCCTTCATCGGATTGATGCCGTAGGTCGCCAGCCAGTAGTACAGCCACATCGCGTGGGTGCCGGTCGGGAAGGTCTGGGCGAACGAGTATTCGCGCTTGTCGGTCTGCATCAGCTTGGCCAGCGAAGGGCCATCGACCCCGCCCTTGTCCGACACCTTCTTCGCCAGCGTGATGGCCTGGCCGTTCTGGTTCAGGTTCATCAGGATCGCCATGTCCTTCCTGGCGCCGCCGATGCCCATCTGGACGCCGTAGATCAGGCCGTAGAGCACATGCGCGGCGTCCAGTTCGCCGTTGACCAGCTTGTCGCGCACGCTGGCCCAGGACGATTCCTTGCTGGGGATGATCTTGATGCCGTACTTCTTGTCGAAGCCGAGCACCGACGCCATCACCACCGACGCGCAGTCGGTCAGCGGGATGAAGCCGATCTTCACTTCTTCTTTTTCGGGCTTGTCGGAGCCGGCGGCCCAGACGCCGCCGCTGGCGAGTCCGGTCAGCGTGGCGCCGGCGCCCGCCTTGAGGATGGTGCGGCGGATCCGGCTGGTGGTGGTGTCGTTGGTCATCGTTCCCTCGTTGTGGTCGGCTGTTGTTACCAATGCTTCAGCAATTGGCGTGCCAGCCTCGCAACGAGGGAATATCAGGGAATTGCGCGTATTTCAGGCACCGTTGTTGTGCGGCGCACCAAAAACGCGCTTGATTGCGCTCAGTCCTGCGCGGCGATGTCGCGCAAAGCGCGCTCGAACACTTCCGGCGGCTGCCCGCCCGAGATCAGGTGCTTCTGGTTGATGATGATGGCCGGGACCGAATTGATGCCGGCGCGCTGGAAGAACTGCTCGGCTTCGCGCACTTCTGCGGCGAAGGTGTCGGTGGCCAGGATGCGCGACGCTTCGACCGGGTCGAGGCCGACCTGTTCGGCCAGGCGCACCAGCACCTGGTGCGAGCCTGGGTTTTCGCCGGCGGTGAAGTAGGCCGAGAACAGCGCCATCTTGAGGTCGCGCTGCTTGCCCTGCGCCTCGGCCCAGTGCAGCAGGCGGTGCGCGTCGAAGGTGTTGTAGATGCGGTCGCGGGCGCCGAACTCGAAACCGAGCTCCTCGCCGCGCGCGCGGATCATTTCGCTGGTCTGGGCGCGCTGCTCGGCGCTGGCGCCATACTTCTGGGCCAGGTGCTCGCCGATGTCCTGGCCCTCCGGCGGCATGGCCGGATTCAGTTCGAAGGGTTGGAAGTGGATGGTGGCGTTGGTCAGGGTGCTAACGTTATCGATCGCCTGCTCGAGGGCCTTGAGGCCGATGACGCACCAGGGGCACGACACGTCCGACACAAAATCAATCCTCATTTCCTTGCTCATGATGCACCCCTTCTATGAATAAGGAGGCTATATGGGAGCGAGGTGGTGGATTTCAAGCCGCGGCCCAGCTTCCGGGGTCAGGTCCGCCGGACCTGACCCCGGGCTTGTCGCCAGCTACTTCTTCTTAGGCGCAGGAGCCGTCTTGCTGCCGCCGATCTTGCTTTCCTTGCCCGCAATCAGGTTCGAGATGTTCTTGCTGTGACGCCAAATCAGCATCCCGCTCATGATCACCACCGCAAACAGCTTCTCGTCCACGCCGAACAGCAGCCCATAGTAGAACGGCGCGAACAAGGCCGCGATCAGCGCCGCCAGCGACGAATAGCGGAACGCATACGCGATCACCAGCCAGGTCACCAGGGTCGCCAGCCCCAGCCACGGATTCAGCCCGAACAGCACGCCCAGCGCCGTCGCCACGCCCTTGCCGCCGACGAAGCGGAAGAACACCGGCCACAGGTGCCCGATGAACACGGCCAGCGCCACCATCGCGATGCCGGCGTCGGTCACGCCATATTGGTCCGCCAGCCGCTCGGCCAGCCACACCGCGAACCAGCCCTTGAGCGCGTCGCCGATCAGGGTGGCGATCGCCGCCTTCTTGTTCCCGCTGCGCAGCACGTTGGTGGCGCCCGGGTTCTTCGAGCCGTAGGTGCGCGGGTCGGACAGGCCGAACACGCGGCTCATCACCACCGCGAACGAAATCGAGCCGATCAGGTAGGCGGCAATCACAAAAATCAGGGTGTTCATCGTTTCTCTCTATTGTTATCAAGCCGGCAATCAGGCGCCGGCTCGTGAATATACACCATCGGCGCCGGCCGGCGAAATCAGTCTTCCAGCGCGCAGTTGACGCTTTTCGCGCCCAGCAGCGCCGGCAGCAGCTTCGGGTCCAGCCCGACCAGATAGCCGCGCCGGCCGCCGTTGATATAGATGGTCGGCAGCGCCAGGATGCTTTCCTCGACGTACACCGGCAGCGGCTTGCGCGTGCCGAACGGCGAGGTGCCGCCGATCTGGTAGCCGGAATGGCGCTGCGCCACGTCGGGCTTGCACGGCTCGACCGATTTGCAGGGAATCGCACGTGCCAGGTTCTTGGTCGACACCTTGCGGTCGCCATGCATCAGCACGATCAGCGGGCGCGCCGCCTCGTCCTGCATCACCAGCGTCTTGACGACAGCGTGCTCGTCGACGCCGAGCTCGCGCGCCGACACCGACGTGCCACCCTTCTCCTCATAGGCGTACGGATGTTCGCTGAACGCGACCTGCTGCTTGCGCAGGAACTGGGTCGCGGGAGTTTCTGAGATATGCTCTTTCCTGGCCATGCGTGATACGCTGTTCGTTCAATGTGGAGTTTCTTATTATGCAGCAGGAAATACGCTTTGCCACCTTTAACCTCCTGAACCTGGCCCCGGCCGGCGCCAAACTGTACGACAA
The DNA here is from genome assembly GCF_056406475.1 of Massilia sp. P1_C10. Lineage (NCBI taxonomy): Bacteria > Pseudomonadati > Pseudomonadota > Betaproteobacteria > Burkholderiales > Oxalobacteraceae > Massilia > Massilia sp. P1_C10. The sequence goes on along the minus strand of NZ_JBFUAC010000009.1, from coordinate 75,637 downwards.
CCTGGTGCCGCATTCCGAGCAGGAATTCGAGGCCAAGATCAACTGGACCGCGCGCCAGATCGACCTGCTCGACGCCGACGTGATCGGCTTCCAGGAGATCTTCTCGCAGGCGGCCCTGAAGCTGGCCCTGTCGCGCACCACCAAATACCGCGACGCGATCCACGTCGGCTTCGATCCCGATCCGGAGGCCGAGCGCCTGACGCCGAGCGTGGCGCTGGTGTCGCGCCTGCCGCTGGCCAGCGCCGGCGTCGAGTATCCGCACTTCCCCGACGGCGTCGCCATGCCGCCTGGCAGCCGCGACGCCGACCGCTTCGCGCGGCCCGTGGTGCACGCGCAGGTGATCGCCTCGCCCGACGTGACGATCGACGTGGTGGTGGTGCACCTGAAATCGAAGCGCCCGGACTACCGCACCGGCGACAGCAGCGAGGACGCGCAGCTGTACGCGCTGGCCTGCCTGCGCTCGCTGATCCGGCGCGGCACCGAGGCGGTGGCGCTGCGGGTCTTGCTGAGCAACCTGGCGCACGAGACGCGCCGTCCGCGCATCGTGCTGGGCGACTTCAACGACGTGGCCGAGGCGGTCACCACCGGCATCGTGATCGGCGCCGGCGCCCCGCTCGGCGAGCGCCTGTTCGACGCCTGCCAGCTGCAGCGCAGCGGCAACGGCGCGCGCCACGTCGGCTTCTCCAGCATGCACGACGGCCTGTACACCACGATCGACCATATATTAGTGTCGGAGGAATTCAACCCGGCGCTGCCGAACGCGATCGGCGAAGTGGTCGACGTGACCTACCTGAACGACCACCTGGTGCTGGGATTGCCGGAGGCGTCGGACCACGGCCAGGTGCTGGCGCGCATCCGCCTGTTCGACGTCGCCGACCGCCTCATGGACGCCGGCGCGTGAGGTCCGGGTCGCTGCTGGCTTCGCTGGCATAGAAGCCCTGGTACTCGTCGCAGCCGTGCTGGCGCAGGAAGCGCAGCTGCTCCTCGGTTTCGACGCCCTCCGCCGCCACCCGCAGCTTCAGGCTGCGCGCCACGGCGATGATGGCCGGGACGATCGCCGCGTCGTCCGGCTCGCCCATGATGTCGTCGATGAACGAGCGGTCGATCTTCAGGCGCGACAGCCGGTAGCGGCGCAAGGTCGACAGTCCTGAGCAGCCGGTGCCGAAGTCGTCGACGGTCAGCTGCACGCCCCTCTGGTTCAGCGCTTCGACGGTGGCGATGGTGGCGCCGTCGCCGTTCATGATCATGCTCTCGGTGATTTCCAGGTCGAGGAAGCGCGCTTCCAGTCCCGACGCCGCCAGCGCGCTGTCGACAAAATCGAGCAGCTTGTGGTGGATGAACTGAACGTTCGACAGGTTCACCGCGACCACCACCGGATGTCCCTGGTCGCGCCATGCGCGCGCTCGGGCGCAGGCCTCGCGCAGCACCCATTCGCCGATCGGCACGATCAGGCCGGACGCCTCGGCGATCGGAATGAACTGGTCGGGCGCGAGCAGGCCGCGCTGGGGATGGACCCAGCGGATCAGCGCCTCGACGCCGATGGTGCGGCCGCTGGCGATGTCGATCTCGGGCTGGTACTCGAGCAGGAATTCGTCGTGCGCCAGCGCGTGGCGCAGCTGGTTCTCCATCTCCACCCGTTCGACCACGTGCGCGTTCATCTCGGGGCTGAAGAACTGGAAGGCGTTCCGGCCGTTCTGCTTGGCGTGGTACATCGCCACGTCGGCGTGCTTGAGCAGGGTCTCGACGTCGTCGCCGTCGCTGGGGCAGATGCTGATGCCGATCGAGACCGACAGCGTGACCTCGTGCCCGCCGACCGCCATCGGCTGCGCCACCGCGTGCATCACGCTGCCCGCCACGTGCGCGGCCTGCTCGGCGCCGCGGATGTCGGCCAGGATCACGACGAACTCGTCGCCGCCCTGGCGGCTGACCGTGTCGACGCCGCGCACGCAGCGCACCAGCCGCCCCGCCACTTCCTTGAGCACCAGGTCGCCGGTCTGGTGGCCGTGGGTGTCGTTGATCACCTTGAAGCGGTCCAGGTCGAGGAACATCACGGCGGCCTTGGTGTGCTGGCGCCGCGCCGTGGCGATGGCCTGCTGCAGGCGGTCGAGGAACAGCACGCGGTTCGGCAGGTCGGTCAGGAAATCGTGTTCGGCCAGGTGGCGCGTGTGCTCCTCGACCTGCTTGCGGCCGGTGATGTCGGAGAGGATCGCCATGTAGCTGGTGATGGCGCCGTCGGCGTTGCGGATCGCCGTCAGCGCCACCCGCACTGGATACACCTCGCCGTTGGCGCGCGCGGCGAACATCTCGCCTTCCCAGTGGTCGTGGTCCTCCACGTAGTCCCAGATGTGCTGGTAGAACGCCGGCTCGTGCACGCCGGCGCGCAGGCTGGGCACGTGGCGGCCGATCACCGCGGCCGGCGCGAAGCCGCTGATGTCGGAATAGGCTTGGTTGACCGCCACCACGCAGCTGGCCGCGTCGAGGATCAGGATCGCGTCGCGGCAGTTCTCGAACACCTGCGCGGCCATCGCCAGCGAGCGCTCGCTCGACTTGCGCTGCGAGATGTCGCGGATCACCGCGTAGGCCAGCCGCTCGTGGTCGAGCGACACCGACGTCAGTACCACTTCGGCCCAGAACTCCTGGCCGCTGGCGGTGCGGTACAGCCATTCGAAGCGCTGGTTGCCGTCGTCGAATGCGCGCGCCACGAGGTCGGCCGCGCGCCGGGCCGACGGCTCGCCGGAATGCTGGTCGGGCGGCGAGAACTCCAGCAAGGTGCGGCCCACCATGTCGCCGCGCGCGGCGCAATCGAACATCGACAGCGCGGCCGGGTTGGCGTCGACGATGTCGTTCCCGCGCAGCATCACGATGGCGTCGGTCGAGCGCTCGAACAGTTCGCGGAAACTGGTGCGGGCACGCAGCTTGTCGCCGAAATTGGGGGATTTCTCGACCGCGGCGACGAAGCGGAACAACAGCTCGAGCGCGGCGTGGTCCTGACTCCCGAAAGCGTCGTCCCGCTCCGGCGCATGCATTTCGTCATCCACTGAACGCCCCCAAAAAATATCCGCCCCCCATTCTGGGACCGACTCGACAGTTGGCCCTTGTGCATGCGCAAAGGGGGTCAGCTCCGGCGGAGCGACGGGGACGCCTGGTCCCCGGTTTTGACGCCGGCATATGCATAGTCATTTCGCTAAGGAAATTCAGCGCTTCATCGGTGTTATCTGCACTTCAGCGCGCGGAATGCACCACCTGTCGCATTCCGATGGCAGAGCCACTTGTGTTTTTCTATAGTGCCAACATGCGCAAGGGGCTCCACCTCATCCGACAAGGCGGAGCACAAGCGCCCCCGATTCCCCGCAACGCGCTAACAACAACTCCACAAGCGAAGAACCCGCCATGAAAATCGAAACCCTGCCGCTGGCGCAACCCCATCCCACCACCCGTCCACGGCGCTGGAAAAAGCCGGTCGCCGCCCTGCTGATCCTGTTGCTGGCCGGCGGCGGCTGGGCCTACATGCAGAAATCGAAGGCCGGCGCCGCGCCCGCCAAGACGGCCCAGGCCGGCGGCGACAAGGGCGAGCCGAAGGTCGACGTCTACGAGCTGTCGAAGGCCGACGTGGCCCAGGTCGAGGCGCGCGAACTCCGCGTGAACCTGCCGCTGTCGGGCTCGCTCGCCCCGGTCGACCAGGCCACCGTCAAGTCCAAGGTGTCGGGCGTGGTGCTGGAAACGTCGGTGCAGGAAGGCATGAATGTTGCCGCCGGCCAGGTGATCGCCCGCCTCGACGCGGCCGACCAGCGCGCCCGCGTGGCGCAGCAGCAGGCCGCCTACGACGAAGCCAGCGCGCGCCTGTCGCTGGCGAAGAAAAACAACGCCAACAGCCAGGCGCTGCTCAAGCAGAACTACATCTCGCAGAATTCCTACGACACCACGCAGAACAGCGTCGAGCTGGCGCAGGCGTCGCTGAACGCCGCCAAGGCGCAGCTGGACCTGGCGCGCATCGCGCTTGCCGACACCGTGATCCGCGCGCCGATGGCCGGCGTGGTCAGCAAGCGCCACGTGCAGGCCGGCGAGAAGCTGGCGCCGGACATGCCGGCCTTCACCATCGTCAACCTGCGCCACCTCACGCTCGACGCGCAGGTGCCGGCGTCCGAGGTGCCGCGCATTAAGGTCGGCCAGGAGGTGCGCTTCAAGGTCGACGGCTACGCGCAGCGCGATTTCGCCGGCAAGGTGGCGCGCATCAGCCCGACCGCCGAAGCCGGCTCGCGTTCGATGGTGGTCTACATCGCCGTCGACAACAGCGACGCCGCCCTGCGCGGCGGCATGTTCGCCAAGGGCGCCATCACCACCGAGAAATCGGCCGCATCGCCGCTGGTGCCGCTGTCCGCGCTGCGCACCGACAAGGGCCAGCAGGTGGTCTACAAGATCGAAGGCAACAAGGTGCTGGCGCAGCCTGTCACCGTGGGCATGCGCAACGAGGATGAGGGCATGGCGCAGGTCACCAGCGGGCTCGCCCAGGGCGCCAGCGTGATCGTCGCCAAGCTCGACGGCGTCAAGCCCGGCAGCAAGGTGCGCATCGGCGTCGCGCCGGTCGCGTCGGCCCCTGCTCCTGCCAAGGGGTAAGCCATGTGGATTACTAAAACCAGTATCAAGAACCCGGTCTTCGCCACCATGGTGATGGTGGGCCTGATGGTGCTCGGCCTGTTCTCGTACAAGCAGTTGTCGCTCGAGAGCATGCCCAACGTCGAGATCCCGTTCGCCTGGGTCGAGGTGCAGTATCCGGGCGCCTCGCCCGAGCAGGTCGAAAACGACATCACGCGCCCGATGGAGGACGCGATCAACACCGTCAGCGGCATCAAGACCATCCGCAGCAATTCGTGGGAAGGCCGCGCCGGCATCTCGCTGGAATTCCAGCTGTCCACCAACATGGACAAGGCGATGCAGGAAGTGCGCGACAACATCGCGCGCGTGCGCCCCGGCTTCCCGAAAGAAGCCAAGGAGCCGTTCATCATCCGCGCCGAAGGCGACAATTCGCAGCCGATCGTCGAGCTGACCCTGATGTCGGATTCGCGCAGCCTGCGCGAATTGTCCACGCTGACCGAGCAGGTGATCACCAAGCGCCTGCAGGGCGTGGCCGGGGTCGGCCAGGTGCGCGTCAACGGCAAGACCAACCGCCAGATCCTGGTCAACCTCAAGCCCGAGCAGCTGCTCAGCCAGAACATCGGCGTCGACGAGGTGCTGCGCGCAATCCAGACCACCAACGCCAACCTTCCGGCCGGTAACATCAGCTACGGCGCCGCCGAACGCCTGGTGCGCATCGAGGGCAAGATGAAGAGCGCCCGCGACTTCAACCGCATCATCGTCGCGCGCCGCGCCAGCGGCCCGGTGTACCTCGACCAGGTGGCCGAGATCGTCGATGGCGAGCAGGAAGAGACCTCGATCTCGCGCGTGAACGGCGCCCGCGCCATCTCGATGGAGATCACCAAGGTGCAAGGCGCCAACGTGGTCGAGGTCGGCAACGGCCTGACCAGGGTCGTCACGCAGCTGCAGAAGGAGCTCGGCTCGGACATCAAGCTGAAGGTCATGGAAAACCAGGCCGACCGCGTGCAGAGCCAGCTCGACAACGTCAAGGAAACCATCATCGAAGGCGCGCTGCTGACGATGCTGATCGTGTTCCTGTTCCTGCACTCGTGGCGCAGCACCATCATCACCGGCCTGACCTTGCCGATCTCGGTGATGGCCAGCTTCATCGCGATGAAGTATTTCGGTTTCACGCTGAACTTCCTGACCCTGATGGCGCTGTCGCTGTGCATCGGCCTGCTGATCGACGACGCCATCGTGGTGCGCGAGAACATCGTGCGCCACCTCGCGATGGGCAAGAGCCACCTGCGCGCCGCCTACGACGGCACCAACGAGATCGGCCTGGCGGTGATGGCGACCACCTTCGCGATCGTGGCCGTGTTCGTGCCGATCGCCTTCATGCAGGGCATCATCGGCCGCTTCTTCCTGCAGTTCGGCATCACCGTCGCGGTTGCCGTGCTGGTGTCGCTGTTCGTCAGCTTCACGCTCGACCCGATGCTGTCGTCGGTGTGGCCGGATCCGGTCAAGGACCGCTTCAAGTACGTGCCGTGGCTGGGCCGCATGATGGAAAAGATCGAGCGCGGCATCGAGCGCGTGCACGTCTGGTACGGCAAGATCCTGGGCGTCGCGCTGGGCTGGCGCAAGACCACGCTGGCCACCGCGCTGGTGCTGTTCGTCGGCAGCCTGGCGCTGATGCCGCTGGTCGGCGGCGAAATGTTCCCGGAAACCGACAACGGCTACATCCAGCTGCGCTTCAAGACCCCGGTCGGCTCGAGCCTGGACTACACCGCGCAGAAGGTCGAGCAGCTGACCGCGGTGCTGAAGGATTTCGACAAGGAGATCGACAGCGTCTCCACCACCGCGGGCACCTTCGACGGCCGCAACACGGCGATGGTCAACCTGAAGCTGGCCGACCTGAAGAAAGTCAAGCGCCGCTCGCAGCGCGACCTTGAAAAGCTGATTCGCGCGCGGCTGCAATCGATTGCAGGCATCACCATGTCGGTGGGTAACCGGCCGATCTTCATCGCGATCCTCGGCCAGGACGAATCGAAGCTCGACGCGGTGGCGCACAAGCTGATGGACAAGATGCGCACCATCAAGGGCGTGGCCGACATCGAATACAGCCAGGAAGGCGCCAATCCGGCAACCGTGGTGAAGATCAACAACGAACTGGCCAGCGACCTGGGCCTGTCGGTGCAGCAGATCGGCGCGGCGCTGCGTCCGTTCGTCGCCGGCGACCAGATCAGCCGCTGGCTGGCGCCGGACGGCCAGAACTACGACGTCAACGTGCAGCTGCCGAAGACCGGCCGCCAGAAGATCGCCGACCTGGCCGAGCTGTCGGTGGCGTCGAGCAAGCGCGACGCCCAGGGCAATCCGGTGATGGTGCCGCTGCGCCAGGTGGTCGAGTTCGTGCCGTCGACCAGCCCGCAAGTGCTCAAGCGCCAGGCGCTGGAACGCCGCGTGGCGATCTACGCCGGCATCGAGGGCCGGCCGAACGGCGACGTCAACAACGACGTGCAGAAGGCCATCAAGTCGATCGCCCTGCCCGACGGCGTGCGCTTCGACATCGGCGGCGAGGCCGAGCGGATGGCCGAGACCATGGCCGGCTTCCTGGCCGCGGTGGCGATCGCCATCATCTTCATCTACCTCGTGCTGGCCTCGCAGTTCGGCAGCTTCCTGCAGCCGATCGCGATCATGATGTCGCTGCCGCTGTCGATGATCGGCGTGCTGGTGGCGCTGCTGGTGACCGGCAGCACCTTGAACATCTTCTCGGTGATCGGCATCGTCATGCTGATGGGCCTGGTGACCAAGAACGCGATTTTGCTGGTCGACTTCACCAACCACGGCCAGCGCGAAGGCAAGCCGCAGTACGCTGCGATCCTGGAAGCGGGCCAGGTGCGCCTGCGGCCGATCCTGATGACGACGCTGGCGATGATTTTCGGGATGCTGCCGATGGCGATCGGCCTGGGCGACGGCGGCGAGCAGCAGGCGCCGATGGGCCGCGCGGTGATCGGCGGCGTGATCACCTCGACCCTGCTGACATTGGTGGTGGTGCCGGTCGCCTACTCCTACCTCGACAACCTTGGCAAGCGCGCGGTGCGCTGGTTCAAACGCGGGGAAGAGAAACACGACGAACCGGCCGACGAATTGGCGGAAGTCGCGTGAAAAATGGGGTCAGGTCCGTCGGACCTGACCCCGGTTTTGTCGCCGCAACTCGATTAGATCGGACTTTCTTCCTGCGGCGAAGCCCGTTCGATATCGGTATCCGTCTCAACGGCGTCATCCGCATCGTCCGGATGCACCGCCATGCCAGGATTGGCTTTCGCCTCTGCCTTGCGCTTGGCCTTCTCTTCCGCCTTCTTCTTTTTCTCTAATTCCCGTTGACGTTTCTCGTACGAAAAATTCGTCTTAGCCATGATCACCTCTTGTATTGTCGGAATGCCTGACCCGCATTATGACGCAGTTATGCAAACAGCATTTGAATTAACCACGTGGGTGGTGTTGTGCGTGCAGGTGTTTCAGGCGTTCTCGCGCCACATGGGTGTAGATCTGGGTTGTAGAAATGTCCGAGTGACCCAACAAAAGTTGAACCACGCGCAGGTCGGCGCCGTGGTTCAGCAGGTGGGTGGCGAAGGCGTGGCGCAGGGTGTGCGGCGACAGCGGTCCCTGCACGCCGGCGCGCGCCGCATGCTTCTTGATCAGCACCCAGAACATCTGGCGCGTCATCGGCCCGCCGCGCGCGGTGACGAACAGCGCGTCGTCGACCTGACCGTTGAGGATCACGCCGCGCGCCTCCGCCAGGTAGCGCTCGATCCATAAGCGCGCTTCCTGGCCGAACGGCACCAGCCGCGTCTTGCTGCCCTTGCCGGTCACGCGCAGCACGCCGTCGTTCAGGCTCAGCTCCACCATCTTCAGCGCCACCAGCTCGGACACCCGCAGGCCGCTGGCATACATCAGTTCGAGCATCGTGCGTTCGCGCAGGCCCAGCGGCGTTGATACGTCCGGCGCGCCCAGCAGCGACTCGACCTGCGCCTCGGTCAGCGTATGCACGAAGCGGTCGGGCTGCTTCGCCGAGGCCATCTGGAGGCAGGGATCGGCGGCGACCTGCTTCTGGCGCAGCGCCAACTGGTAGAAGCGTTTGAGCACCGACAGCCGGCGATTGGCCGAACTCGGCTTGGTCTGGTCGTGGCGCTCGGCGAAATAGGCGGACAGGTCATGGCCCTCGACCTGGTGCAAGGTGGCGCAGTGGGGCCGGCGCACCTGCAGCCACCGCGCGAACAGGCGCATGTCGCGCCGGTAGGCTTCCAGCGAATTCTTCGCCAGGCCCTGCTCCAGCCACAGGTGGTCGACGAACTCGTCGATCAACGCGAGGTTGGCGGCGGACGGCTCGGCTGTTACGAGAAGATCGACTGTTGCTGCCATGGGGTGCCGGACAGGGCGGCGCCTTCGTGGGTCAGCAGCCAGCGCTTGACGCTCAGGTGGAAACCGTTTTCGTCGTCATGGTTGGAGAAGCCGCCGAGGCCGCCGGCCGCGGTGACGCGGTGGCACGGGATCACCAGCGGAAACCAGTTGGCGCCGCAGGCCTGGCCGACCGCGCGCGGCGCCGAGCCGATGTGCTTGGCGACCTGCCCGTAGGTGCGCACGCTGCCGCGCGGGATGCTGGAAATGGCCGCCCACACGCGCTGCTGGAACTCGCTGCCGGCATCGCATAACGGCAGCGTGAAGGTGAAGTCGGGATCGGCCAGGTAACGCTGGACCTGCTGCGCGGCGACGTCGGCCGCACCGTCGGTGGCGTCCTTTTCACTAAAATGGGGCGGCAGATAAACAATCTCACGCACCAGGCCCGCATCGGTGCGGATGCCGATGGCGCCGAACGGTGCATGCACGATGGCGCTGAAAATGTCGCTGCCTTGCTGGGTGATGTTTTCCATGACGCGTAGTGTAGCGCATCGAGCAGACGAAAAAAAACGCACCCGAAGGCGCGTTTTAAATTCGTTCACGTTTCCGGCCGTTTGGTCAGTGCCAACGGCATTCTGTAAAACGTGTGTCTCCTCGATATTTCTGCGGTATGGACTACCGTATTTTTATCACTACTCCCCAAACCTTAGATCCTTTGACCGGGCGCCGCACCAACCTGGGGCCCTGGAACGGTGCCAATCATAACGCATCTAATTTTGGGCGGCGTGGTTTTTTATGCACGCCTGTTGAAAAAATTTTACTTGTAAATCAAATTGGGCAGCCACAGGGAAATCTGTGGTACGTAGGTGACCAGGACAAGGAAGGCCAGCATGGTCAGCAGCCACGGCCACACCGCCACCGTCAGCTCCGAAATGCCCATCTTGGTGATGCCCGATGCCACATACAAATTGAGCCCCACCGGTGGATGGCACATGCCCACTTCCATGTTCACCACGATCAGGATACCGAAGTGCACCGGATCGATGCCCAGCTTCATCGCCACCGGGAACAGGATCGGCGCCATGATCAGCACGATCGACGACGGCTCCATCACGTTGCCGGCCAACAGCAGCAGGATGTTCACGACCAGCAGGAAACCGACCACGCCCAGGCCCTGCCCGGTAATCCACTCGGCCATCGACTGCGGAATGTTTTCGCTGGTCATCAGGAACGAGAACAGCACCGCGTTGGTGATGATGTAGAGCAGCATCGCCGACATCGCCGCCGAGTCCAGCAGCACCTTGCCCACTTGCTTGAGCTTGAGGTCCTTGTAGACGAACACGGCAATGACGAAGGCGTACACCGCCGCCATCGCGGCCGCCTCGGTCGGCGTGAAGGCGCCGGTGTAGATGCCGCCCATCACGATGACGATCAGCAGCAGGCCCCAGGCGCTGCGGCGGAACGCGACGAAGCGCTCGGCCCAGCTGGCCTTCGGCATGCGCGGATAGTTGTGCTTGCGCGCCAGGAACCAGGTCGTCAGGCCGAGGAAGAACGCCAGCATGATGCCCGGCACCACGCCGGCCATGAACAGCTGGCCGACCGAGGTATTGGTGGTGACCGAATACATCACCATCACGATCGACGGCGGAATCAGGATGCCGAGCGCGCCCGAGGTAGTGATGACGCCGGCGCCGAAGCGCTTCGGATAGCCCTGCTTGACCATGGCCGGCAGGATGATCGAGCCGATCGCCACCACCGTCGCCGGGCTGGAACCGGACACCGCGGCGAACAGTGCGCAGGCGAACACGCCGGCCAGCGCCAGCCCGCCGTGGAAGTGGCCGACCATCGAGGTGGCGAAGTTGATCATCCTCTTGGCCACCCCGCCGTGCGTGAGGAAGTTACCCGCCAGGATAAAGAACGGGATCGCCATGATCTCGAACTTCTCGATGCCGGTGAACAGCTTGAGCGCCACCGATTCGATCGGCACGCTGGTCATCGTGAACAGGAAGGTCAGCACCGTCAGGCCGAGCGCGATGGAGATCGGCATGCCGGTCAACATCAGCAACAGCAGCAGCACGAAGATAATGGCGGCGTTCATGCGGCACCTCCTTTCGCGGCGGCGATCTCGTCGTCGAGACCTTCGACGTAGGTGTGGTCATGCTTGGGCAGTTCGCCGGTGCGCAGGAAGTGCACCAGCACCTGCAGGAAGCGGAAGCACATCAGGTAGGAGCCGAGCGGCACCGCCAGGTACACGATCCACATCGGGATTTCGAGGTCGGCCGAGGTTTGCTCGGTGCCGGCCATGCGGACCACGAAGATGGCGCCGAGCGTGCCGACGATGCCGGTGAACGTGGCGCCGGCCAGCAGCGCGAACGTCACCATCTTGGCGCGCCAGTAGTCGGACAGGCGGTTGACCAGCACGTCGACGCCGACGTGGATGCCGGTGCGCACGCCGTAGGCCGCACCGAATTTCGCCATCCACACGAACATGTAGATGCACACTTCCTGGGCCCAGCTGGTGTTGATCTTGATGAGGGCGTCCTGGACGCCGGGAATCGGCAGGCCGGACGCGTAGCGGTGCGCCACCGCGACGAAGATGATCAAGGTCGCCGCGGCCATCAGGCTCGCGATGATCCACTCTTCGAGGTGATCGAGGTATTTCATGGTTGTCTTTCAGGAGGACGTGCAAACGCGGGGTCAGGTCCGGCGGACCTGGCCCCATTTTCCAGCGCTGGCCTACTTGGCCGCTTCCTTGCTGATCGCGGTGATCAGGTCCTTGCCGATGCGGCCTTCCATTTCCTTGTGCACCGGCAGCAGGGCCTTGCGCCATGCGGCTTGTTCGGCCGGAGTCAGGTTGTAGATTTCGGTCTTGCCGGTCTTCTTGATGGCGTCCATTGCCATGTCGTTGTCGCGCTGGGCGATCGCCTTCTCGTACGTGGTGGCGTCGCGCATGGCCGCTTCCAGGCCAGTGCGGATGTCGGCCGGCAGGCCATCCCAGAACTTCTTGTTGACGATGACCGCGTAGCCCAGGTAGCCGTGGTTCGACATCGTGATGTACTTCTGTACCTCATGCATCTTCTGGGTGTAGATGTTCGATGGCGGATTCTCGGTGCCGTCCACCACGCCGGTCTGCAGCGCCTGGTACACCTCGGAGAACGCCAGCACCTGCGGGTTCGCGCCCAGCGCGCGCATCTGCGCGTCGAGCACCTTCGATGCCTGGATGCGCATCTTCATGCCCTTGAAATCGGCCGGCATGTGCATCGGCTTATTCGCCGACATCACCTTGAAGCCGTTGTCCCAGAACGCCAGGCCGGTGATGCCCTTCGGTTCCAGCTTGGCGAGCAGGCCCTTGCCGATCGGGCCTTCGGTGACGTTGTACAGCGCCTGCTTGTTCGGGAAAATGTACGGCAGGTCGAACACTTCGAATTCCTTGGCGCCCAGCGGGCCGAACTTGGCCAGCGACGGCGCCAGCATCTGCACGGCGCCCAGCTGCAGCGCCTCGAGTTCTTCCTTGTCCTTGTACAGCTGGCTGTTCGGATACACCTCGACCTTCACGCGGCCCTTGGTGTTCTTCTCGGCCAGCTGCTTGAAGCGCTCGGCGGCCTGCCCCTTCGGCGTATCGGTCGCGACCACGTGGCTGAACTTGATGACGATCGGCGCCTGGGCGAATGCGGCGCCCATGCTGACGGTGGCGGCCAGTGCGACGACCAGTGACTTGAACTTCATGCTTGTCTCCTCGTTGATGTGAAATCTATTATTATTAAAGCTACTTCCCCAGTCTGAGCGGGTTCATCCGGCATTCCTATTGTGGTTAACCACAATAGCTATTCAGCAATAAATGTAACACTTTTATGCCATGAGAATTCCGTTCATACATGCTGCGCCGCAACATCTGCGCTGGCCGTTGCGTTTTTTGCTGCCAGCCGTGCTGGTGCTGCTGTTCCTGGCGGTACTGCTGTGGCTGCCGTGGCAGGCGCGCGAAATGGAAAGCAACGAGCGCCAGGAGCAGCTGATCGCCGACACCCTGTGGGTCGAACAGGCAGTGCGCTTCGAACTGAGTCGCAGCGAAGAGGCGCTGGCGACGCTCGGCAACGAGATCGGCGCCGCATCGGCCGCGACGGTGCAGGCGCGCTTCGCCCAGATGCTCAACAACGGCCACGAACTGCGCACCTTGCGCTGGCTCGATGCGCGCGCCGCAACGCTGGCCGAGCGCGGCAACGGGCCGCCGGCCGGCGCGGTGACGGGGCCTTCGCGCAACGCGTGGGAGCTGGCGCGCGACACCCGCAAGGCGCGCTACAGCGAGCCCTTCCCCGACGCCGCCGGGCGCGCCTCGCTGGTCGACTATCACCTGCCGCTGTTTCGAAACGGCGTGTTCGCCGGCAGCCTGTCCGCCACCTACGATTTGAAGGTGCTGCTCGACGAGACCGTGCCCTGGTGGTTCGCGCAGGACAACGCGATCTCGCTGATCGACCGCGACGACGCGACACTGGCCACGCGCGCCGCCGCCGGACCCGGACGCGGCGTCTACACCCACAAGCGGCCGCTCGACCTGCCCGGCGCGACGATGCAGCTGGCCACCGACAGCGTCAAGGGTCCGCCGCGGCTGCTGCCCAATTTGCTGGTCGGCTCGGTGATCGCGCTGGCGCTCGGCCTGCTGGTCAGCCTGGCCGCGCTGTGGCGCCACATTTCGCGCCGCCTTGCCGCGGAAGGCGCGCTGCGCCAGCAGATGGCGTTTCGCACCGCGATGGAAAACTCGCTGTTGACGGGACTGCGCGCGCGCGACCTCGAAGGCCGCGTCACCTACGTCAACCCGGCGTTCTGCCAGCTGGTCGGCCTGCCGCCTGAAGAACTGGTGGGCAAGCTGCCGCCAATGGCCTACTGGGCGCCGGAAGCGATGGCCGACTACCAGCAGCGCTTCGCCGAGGTGCTGGCGGGGAACGTCACGCCGCAGTTCGAAACCATCTTCCAGCGCTCGGACGGCGTGCGCGTGCCGGTGCTGATCTTCGAGGCGCCGCTGGTCGACAGCGAAGGCAGGCAGACCGGCTGGATGGGATCGATCCTCGACATCTCCGACCGCAAGAACGCCGAGGAGCTGGCGCGCCAGCAGCAGGAAAAGCTGCACGCGAGCGCGCGCCTGGCGACGATGGGCGAGATCTCGTCGATGCTGGCGCATGAACTGAACCAGCCGCTGGCGGCCATCTCCAGCTACACCACGGGCGCGCTGAACATGGTCGGGCGCGCGTCCGAGACGGGCGCCGCGCTCGATCCGGCGGTGCTCAAGCCGGCGCTGGAACAGGCCAGCGTGCAGGCGCGGCGCGCCGGCCAGATCATCCGCAGCGTGCACGAATTCGTCAAGAAGCGCGAACCGGAGCGCCAGCAGGTCGACATCGCCGATCTGGTGGACGGCATCCGCACCCTGATCGAACTGCAGGCCAACAAGCACTTCGTCGCGATCCAGACCGCGATCCCGCACGACCTGCCGGCCGTCAGCGCCGACCGCATGATGCTCGAGCAGGTGCTGCTGAACCTGACGCGCAACGCGATCGAAGCGATGCAGGACGTCGCGCCCGAGCGCCGCGTGCTGCGCATCCTTGCGGCCCACGACGCGGGACAGGTGACGGTGTCGGTGATCGACCAGGGCCACGGCATCGCGCCCGAAGTGGCCGAGCGATTGTTCTCGCCGTTCTTCTCGACCAAGGCCGAAGGGATGGGCATGGGCCTGTCGATCTGCCGCACGGCGATCGAGTTCCACGGCGGCACCCTGACCCACGCCGACAATCCGGGCGGCGGCACCATCTTCCGGTTTTCCTTGCCAGGCCAGGCTTGAGATAAAATCTGCCGCATCGCATCCCCATAAAAATAGACGGAGACATGCATGCTGCATATCGTTGACGACGAGGACGTCATTCGCGACTCGCTCGCGTGGCTGGCCCGGTCGCGCGGGATCGACGCCTGCGGCTACGCCAGCGCACAGGCCTTCCTCGACCAGGCTGGCGCGCGCTTCGACGCCGGCGGCGACTGCGTGCTGCTCGATGTGCGCATGCCCGACATGAACGGCGTCGCCGTGTTCGACCAGCTGAGCGCGCGCGGATTGACGGGGCGGCTGCCGGTGATTTTCCTGACCGGGCATGGCGACGTCCCGATGGCAGTCGACACGCTCAAGCGCGGCGCCTTCGATTTTTTCGAGAAGCCCTTCAACGACAACCAGCTGATGGACCGGGTGGAGGAAGCGCTGGCGCAGTCGCGCCAGGCCGGCGTGGGCGCCGCGGTGCAGTCGCGGCTGGCGACGCTGTCGGCGCGCGAACGCGAAGTGCTCGACCTGATCCTGGCCGGCAAACTGAATAAGGTGGTGGCGGACGAACTGGGGATCAGCATGCGCACGGTGGAAGTGCACCGCGCGCATATCTTCGACAAGATGCAGGTGAAGACGGCGGTGGAATTGGCGGGGCTGCTGAAGTAGGTACTGCGGACTGCGGCGTCAACGACGCGGTCAGGTCCGGCGGACCTGACCCCATCTTGTTCACAGGCCCTTGAACATGTGCGGGCAGGCGCCGACCAGCGGCTCGCCCAGGTTCGCCTTGCCCTGGTCGCCCCGATTCTTGTCCGCGTAGCGCACGCAGTAGGTGCCCAGCAGCCCGGTAATCTTGTAGATCTTGCGCGCATCGTCGCCCGGCGGCGTGATGTCCTCGACCTTGGCCGCCTGGTACCACTTGTTCGGCGCCGCGGCGTGCGCTTCCTCGAACAGCCGCGCCACTTTCTGGTTCTGCGTCTCGCCCGCCATGCCGAAGTTGGCGATGCGGTTCGCGGGCTTGTCTTCCTTCTCGTCCTTGCGCTGTTCCTTGTCCTCTTCGCGCAGCGCCTTGTCGGCCTTGCCAGCTTCGCGCCTGGCCAGTTCGAGCATCTGGGTGGCCGACGCGCCCTGCGCCAGCAGCAGCGCGCCCAGCGCCAGCCAGCGCCGCACTAGCGCTCCGCCATGCAAACGGCCAGCGAGTAGATGAATTCGTCGCGCAGCGCCTGGTACTGCTCGAAGGTCTGGAACTTGCGCTGCTCCGGCTTCTGGTTCAGCAGGTAGGCGGTGGCGATCACATTGGTTTTCTCGGAGATCAGCGTGTAGACGCTGATCACGCCGGGCGTCAGCTCGGCATTGTTGAGCGCCATGATCTCGACGCCGTTGCGCTCGATGACCTTAAACGGCGCCACCTTGGCGCCCGGCGCGGCGGCGAAGCTGGTCATCTGGGCCAGGATCGCGGTGCGGTCGGCGGCCAGCTTGCCCGGCTGCGAGCGCTCGAGCTTGAGGTTGACGAAGGGCGCGCCGCCGGGAAACGCCAGCAGCATGCGGTAGCCGTCGGCCACCGACACGCTCATCGGCCCGCTGGCGGTCTGCACCATGCGCGAGGCGCCCGCGGTCCAGCGCGACACGCTCTGCGCCTGCAAATCCTTTCCGAACGGACAAGTGGTCAGCGGCCTGAGCGGATCGTCGGGCCGTTCCTGCGCGGTTGCGGTGACGCTGTACAGAACCAGTGCGGCAAAAAACACTCGAACGATGGATGGCATGGCGAACTCCTGATGAGCTAACTGGTAACGATTCTTGCACATTGGAATTGCAGCGGCTACGAGTTCGTCAAAAGGACAGTGTCACGATACCAACAGTACTGCCGGCGCGCGCACACGTCACGCCGGCAAACGTGCTCGGCGGCGTTAGCTTGTAGAATAAAACACATGGTTTCACTAATCGAGCTGAGGGAATTCCGATGAACGAAAAGACTGTTGCAGACAAGATGTTCCTGAAGAACGCCAAGTCGATCGCGGTGCTCAACGGCGCGGCGCATCCGGGCATGGTGGCGCAGTTGCCGGCGCAGCTGATCGACGACAGCGGCGGCCCGGCCGACGTGGTGGTGATGATGGCGCTGAACCAGAAAGAGCTCGACCAGTACCTGCCGCAGGCCAAGGAGCGGCTGGGCGAAAAGGGTTCGCTGTGGATCGCCTACCTCAAGCAGAGCGCGCCGAAAGCGACCGACATCAATCGCGACACGATCAACGCCACCGCGCAGCAGCACGGCATCACGGCGGTGGCCATCATTTCGGTCGATGCCGACTGGTCGGCGCTGCGCCTGAAGCGTTTATAGATTTTTCATGCGGCGGCGACAAACCCGGGGTCAGGTCCGGCGGACCTGACCCCATTTTTGACGCTCACGCGTGGCGCGCCAGCGCCCACTCGACGTGCTCGCGCACCATCGCCGACGGATGGTCGGCGCGCGCCCTCAGCGCCGCGACGATCGCCGCATCGCCCTTTCGTTTTTCGGCCGCGTTGCCCAGGCCGACCGCCAGGTTGCGCAGCCAGCGCTCATGGCCGATGCGGCGAATCGGACTGCCCTCCATGCGGCGCTCGAACTCCTCCTCGCTCCAGCCGAACAGCTCGATCAGCGACGCCTCGCCCAGCCCATTGCGCTGGTCGAAATCGGGCACCGTCGCGCGCTGCGCGAACTTGTTCCACGGGCAGACGGTCTGGCAATCGTCGCACCCGTAGATGCGGTTGCCGATCAGCGGCCGCAGTTCGGCCGGGATGCTGCTTTTCAGTTCGATGGTCAGGTAGGAGATGCAGCGCCGCGCGTCGAGCCGGCCCGGCCCGAGGATGGCCTGGGTCGGGCACACGTCGATGCACGCGCTGCACTGGCCGCAGTGGCTTGATGCCGGCGCGTCGACCGGCAGCGGCAAATCGACCAGGATCTCGCCGAGGAAGAACATCGAGCCGGCCTCGCGACTGAGCATCAGCGTGTGCTTGCCGCGCCAGCCGAGGCCGGCCTTCTCCGCCAGCGGCAGCTCCATGACCGGCGCCGAATCGGTGAACACGCGATAGCCGAACGGCCCCGCCGCCGCCTCGATGCGCGCCGCCAGCTGCTGCAAACGCGCGCGCAGCACCTTGTGATAATCGCGGCCGCGCGCATACATCGACACCACCGCGGCGTTCGGGTCGTCCAGCCGCGCCGTCTCGCGCTCGCGCCAGTCTTCGGGCGTGGCCGCCGGCAGGTAATCCATGCGCGCGCTGATCACGCGCACCGTGCCGGGCACCAGCTCGTCCGGGCGGGCGCGCTTCATGCCGTGGCTTGCCATATAATCCATCTCGCCGTGGTGCCCCTCGTCCAGCCACGCCTGCAGGCCGGGCTCCGCGTGCGCCAGGTCGATGTCGGTGATGCGCAGGTCGGCGAAGCCCAGCTCGACGCCCCATTGCTTGATGGCGCGCGCGAGTTCGGGCAGGTCGAGTGGGGGCGAAGTCATACTGGACAAGAAAAATTCGGCGCATGGCGCCGTCAACGATCAACATACCATTTTATTCGATGCAGCACTTTACAGCCTACTTGCCCGACGAAGACGCGACCGCCGCCCTTGGCGCGGCGCTGGCGCGCACGCTCGCGCCGGGCCTGGTGATCTACCTGCACGGCGATCTTGGCGCCGGCAAGACCGCCCTCACCCGCGCACTGCTGCACGCCGCCGGCCACGTCGGCAAGGTCAAGAGCCCGACCTACACCTTGTCGGAGCCCTATCGAATCGAGCTGGCCGGCGGCCCGGTGCAGGTGATCCACTTCGACCTGTACCGCATGTCCAGCCCCGAGGAATTTCTCGACGCCGGCTTTCGCGAGGACTTCAATCACGAGAACATCTGCATCGTCGAATGGCCCGAAAAAGGCGAGCCGGTGTTGCCGCCGCCTGACATCAATGTATTCCTGCGTGTTTCCGGCCAAGGCCGTGAGGTAGAATTGCAACCGTTGTCCCAACTGGGTTTGCTATGCCTCGACCGCCTCACCTTCGCACCCAACCTGTAACCAGCGGCGCAGTCAAGCGCCGCACCGTGCTCAAGGCCGGCGGCACCCTGCTGCTGGCGGTGTTCGCGCCGATGAAGGCGATGGCCGCGCAGATCCTCGCGGTGCGCGTCTGGCCGGCGGCCGACTACACCCGCGTCACGCTGGAAAACGACAGTGCCCTCAAAGCCACCCACTTCGTCGTCCCCGATCCGCAGCGGCTGGTGGTCGACATCGAAGGGCTGGAACTGAACCCGACGCTCAAAAGCCTGGTCGCCAAGATCCAGTCGAACGACCCGTACATCAAGCGGGTGCGGGTTGGCCAGAACCTCCCGAACGTGGTGCGCCTGGTGTTCGACCTGAAGGAAGAAATCAAGCCGCAGGTATTTACGCTGGCGCCGGTGGGCGGATACAAACACCGCCTGATCTTCGACCTCTACCCGGTCCGTCCGGTCGACCCGATCGCGGTCATGATCGAAAAAGGCGAATGGACCCGCGAACCCGAGGCGCCGGTCGGCGCCACCGCGGTGCCGGCGCTGCCGCCCGATCCGGTGGCGAAGCAGGAATCCGAGATGCCGGCGATGGCAGTCGTCAAGCCCAGGGAAGCGCCGAAGGCCGAGCAGAAAGTCGCGCGCCTGATCACGATCGCGCTCGACCCGGGCCACGGCGGCGAGGATCCCGGCGCGCTGGGAGCCTCGGGCACGCGCGAGAAGGACATCGTGCTGTCGATTGCCAAGCGCCTCAAGTTCAAGCTTGAAGAAATTCCGAACATGCGCGTGATGCTCACGCGCGACGGCGACTTCTTCGTTCCGCTCGGCCAGCGCGTCGAAAAAGCGCGCAAGGTACAGGCCGACCTGTTCGTCTCGCTGCACGCCGACGCCTTCGTCGAGCCGAGCGCGCGCGGATCGTCGGTGTTCGTGCTGTCCGAGAAAGGCGCCAGCTCGACCGCCGCACGCTGGCTCGCCAACAAGGAAAACCTGGCCGATGCGATCGGCGGCGTCAACCTGGGCACCCACGACAAGCAGCTGGCCAGCGTGCTGCTCGACCTGTCGACCACCGCGCAGATCAGCGACAGCCTCAAACTGGGCAAGGCGGTGCTGGGCGAGATCGGCGGCATCGCGCGCCTGCACCGCGGCTCGGTCGAACAGGCCGGCTTCGCGGTGCTGAAGGCGCCCGACATCCCGTCGATCCTGATCGAGACCGCGTTCATTTCGAACCCCGAGGAAGAAGCGAAGCTGAAGGACAACGGCTACCAGGACCAGATCGCCGACGCGATCACCAAGGGCATCCGCCGCTATTTCGCCAAGAATCCACCGCTGGCCAAGAGCCGCATGACTTGAGGACTTCCGCATGATGGTCATCACCCCGGCCACCTTTGGCCTGCTTCCTGCCGTTTGCATTACCGCCGCCGACGGCGCGCAGGCGACCGTCACGCTGTACGGCGCCCATCTGGTGTCGTGGAAAAGCGCCGATGGCGACGAACATATTTTCTGCAGCGCGAAATCGGCGCTCGACGGCAGCCGCGCGATCCGCGGCGGCGTGCCGGTGATTTTCCCGCAGTTTAACGAGCGCGGCCCCGGCATGCGCCACGGCTTCGCGCGCGTCTCCACGTGGGCGCTGGGCGACAACGGCGCCGACGGCGACAGGTCGTTTGCCGTGTTCGAGCTGGCGCCCAACGACCTGGCGCCGGAACGCGCCGCGGCCTGGCCGCACGACTTCCGGCTGCGCCTGCGCGTGACGGTCGGCGGCGACCAGCTGGCGATGGCGCTGGAAGTGGAAAACCGCGGCGCCCAGGCGTTCGCGTTCTCGTGCGCGCTGCACACCTACCACCTGGTGGACGCAATAGGCGCGGTGCGCATCGACGGGCTGCAGGAAGCGCCGCTGGCGATCGGCGACATGCTCGACGAGATTTTCTATGGCGTGAAGGGGTGCGTGACCTTGCACGCGGGCGCGCGCGACGTCGAACTGGACCAGGATGGGTTCACCGATGCGGTGGTGTGGAATCCGGGCGCGGCGAATGCCGCGGCGATGCCGGACCTGGAAGACGAAGAATACCAGCGCTTCGTGTGCATCGAGCCGGCCTGCATCGAGCCGGTGACATTACCAGGCGGCGCGCAGTGGCGCGGAAACTACGGGCTCAGGTCCGGCGGACCTGACCCCAAGACCACTGCTTAGAACGATTCCTTGACCATGCGGCCGCCGCCCGGCTGGGTCGGACGCGCATTGAGCGGATACAGGCGCGAGAACAGCGCCATCTGCGCCGGCGAGGCCGGCATCGGCGTCTTCATCACCAGCCACAGCACGCCTTCGGTGCACGGCGGCGTGGTCAGCGATCCCATGAAGGTGAAGTAGTCGCGCTTCGCCGGCAGGATCTCGTTGACGTCGAGCGTGACGGCCGGCGTCGTCGTGTCGTGCTTCTCCAGCGGCAGGTTGTTCCACACGGTCTGGATCATCGGATTGGCGGCGCCGCGCTCGAGCAGCACCGCGACCACGGCCAGCCGCCCCTCGGAATCCTTGTGCACCAGGTGCACCACCATCTCGGTGCCGCGGCCGTTGATGCGCTCTTCCGACGGCCGGTGGAAATGGAACTGCACCAGTTCGTAGGTGCGGTTCTGCACCGTGATGTAATTGCCAAGGCCGACCGCCACCTGCACGGTGTGGCCGTTGTCGGTCACGTTGAAGCCCGATGGCTGATACTCGAACGCGATCTGCTCGAGGTCGACCTTGATGCCGTCGCGCAGGTCGATCGGCGACTGGCGCGTGCCGGTGCCGCACTTGGCCCAGTTGGCGTTGATCTTGCCCCAGTTGGCCGGGCCGGTTTCGCCGTCGTACGACCAGTGATCGCTTTGCAGCGGCTTCGGGTTCATCGCCGCCGAGGCCACCACGACTTCTTTCTGGCGCGATTCGGCGGCCTTGCGCGCCTTGGCGGCGGCCGCGGCGCGGGCGACCTGGTTGGCGCGCATGGCGGCCAGGCGCGCGGCGATCTTCTGCGACAGTTCGACTTCGGCTTCTTCTTCCTTGATGCGCTGGGCGGCGGCCGCGGACATGGCCGCGGTGCCGGTCGGCTTGATCACGACCGGGGCGGGCTTGGCCGCTTCGGGCGCGGGCTTGGCGGCCGCGGGGGCGTCGTTCGCGCTCGCCGAAGCGATGGCAAAGCTGCAAACGAACAGGGTGATGAACTTACGCATGGAATTCCAGAATAGTGGCAGTACCTTCTGGATATCGGCGCCGCGGGCCCATACTTGAGCCGCGCCGGCGCCGCGGGGCGAGAAAATCTTTTCGGGTTATCGCTTCAACATCTTGCGGCTGAACTTCCACAGGCCGCCCAGCGCCAGCGGCACGACGGCGGCGCCGACGCCGACCAGCACGATCGCGGTCAGGTGGTCGCGCACCCACGGCAGGTTGCCGAAGAAGTAGCCGCCGGTGACCAGCGAGACCACCCACAGCACGGCGCCGGTGAAGTTAAACAGCTGGAACCGCGCGTGCGTCATGTCCGACACGCCGGCGACGAAGGGCGCGAAGGTGCGCACCACCGGCACGAAGCGCGCCAGGATGATGGTCTTGCCGCCGTGCTTTTCGAAGAAGTTGTGGGTGCGGTGCAGCGCATCCTTGTTGATCCAGCGGTAGTCGTGGGTGAATACGCGCTGGCCGATGGCCTCGCCGATCCAGTAATTGAGCGTGTTGCCGGTGACCGCGGCGGTGATCAGCAGGAGCACCAGGATCGGGTAGCTCATCTCGCCGGTGGCGCAGAAAGCCCCGGCGATGAACAGCAGGGTATCCCCAGGAAAAAAGAACAGCACCACGAGGCCGGTTTCGCAAAAGACAATCGCAAACAAGACCGCGTAAATATAGACACCATACTGGAGAAGCAGTTTCCCCAGGGTTTTATCGACATGGACAATCATGTCGAAAAATTGCATCAGATCCATAATTTTCCTAAAAGGTAGCGCCGCATCATACCATCTGGTGCGGCGGTATTGACCGATGGCCACAGTCCTGCGCAACACTTTTTTATGTCTGCACAAGTTTCCGGTATTACAATTCGCGCACACCACTTTCGGGAGATCAGCAATGCAAGGTTTCAGTCGAATCAACAAGTTGACGGTATTGGCGGGCGCGCTGGCGGCGGCGATAGCCGCTGCGGGCGCGGCGGAACTGGCGCCGAAAGCGACGCTGGCCGACGTCATCAAGGCCTCCAGGCCGTCCGACTGGCGCCCGCTCGATCCGGCCAGCACCATGTACATGGAACTGCCGGCGGGCCGCGTGGTGATCGAGATGGCGCCGGTGTTCGCGCCCGAGCACGTCGACAACATCCGCACGCTGGTGCGCGAGCACTACTTCGACGGGCTGGCGGTGATTCGTTCGCAGGACAACTGGGTGGTGCAGTGGGGCGACCCGGACGAAAAGAATCCGCGCCCGATGAAAAGCGCGAAGCCCAGCCTGAAGGGCGAATTCACGATCCCGATGAAGAACGACGGCGCCTTCGCGCGCATGCCGGACCGCGACGGCTATGCGCCGCAGATCGGCCATTCGAACGGCTTCCCGTCGGCGCGCGACCCGAAGAGCGGACGCGCGTGGCTGGCGCACTGCTACGGCATGGTCGGCGTGGGGCGCGACACGGGCGCCGACAGCGGCAGCGGCTCCTCGCTGTACGTGGTGATCGGGCACGGGCCGCGCCACCTGGACCGCAACATCACCGTGGTCGGGCGCGTCATCTCCGGCATGCCGCTGCTGTCGACGATCGCGCGCGGGCCTGGGCCGATGGGCTTTTACGACAAGCCCGAGATGAACGTGCCGATCGCCTCGGTGAAGATGGCGGCCGACGTGCCGGAAGCGCAGCGCAGCAAGTTCGAAGTGATGCGCACCGAGACAGCGACGTACGAGAAAGCGGTCGAGGCGCAGCGCAACCGCGGCGGGCCGTGGACCAAGGTCGCGGCCGGCTACATCGACCTGTGCAACGCCCCGATCCCGGTCCGCGAAGCCAAATAACTTCAAGGCGCACTGCACGGCGATTCACGCGGCAGCGCCAAAAAATGGGGTCAGGTCCGCCGGACCTGCCCCCGCGGTTGACGCCGCGGTCCGAAGAGATCGCAAACGGCCGCATCACGCTCAGGCCTGGGTTTCAGCGCAGGATATAATCCCGCCATGAACGCTCCCCTGCCCGCCCACCGCCCGATCCAGGCCCTCCCCGACCAGCTCATTTCGCAAATCGCCGCCGGCGAGGTGGTCGAGCGCCCCTCGGCAGTCGTCAAGGAGCTGCTGGAAAACGCGCTCGACGCCGGCGCCACCCAGATCACCGTCCGGCTCGAGGAAGGCGGCGTCAAGCGCATCGCGATCACCGACAACGGCCGCGGGATCCCGCCCGACCAGCTGCCGCTCGCCCTGTCGCGCCACGCGACATCGAAAATCGCGTCGCTGACCGACCTCGAAAACGTCGCCACCCTCGGCTTCCGAGGCGAAGCGCTGGCGTCGATCGCCGCGGTGGCCGCCGTTTCGGTGACCACGCGCACGGCCGACGCCCCGCACGCCTGGGAACTGGTCGGCTCGCACCTGGGCACCGTCGCGCCATCTTCCGGACCGCTCGGCACGACGATCGACGTGCAGGACCTGTACTTCAACACGCCCGCGCGCCGCAAGTTCCTGAAATCCGAGCAGACCGAATACGGCCACTGCGCCGAAGTGGTGCGCCGCATCGCGCTGGCCCGCCCCGACGTCGCGTTCAGCCTGACCCACAACGGCCGCACCATCGACCACTGGAACGTGAGCGAGATGGCCAAGCGCAGCGCGCACATCCTCGGCAACGAGTTCGCCCAGGCGCGCCTGCCGATCGATGAAACCGCCGGCCCGCTGCGCCTGCACGGCTTCGCCGGCCTGCCGACCGCGTCGAAGGCGCGCGCCGACGGCCAGTTCTTCTACGTGAACGGCCGCTTCGTGCGAGACAAGCTGCTGGTGCACGCGGTGCGCGCCGCCTACCAGGACGTGCTGCACGGCGACCGTTTCCCGTCGTACGTGCTCGGCCTCGACCTCGATCCGGCGCTGGTCGACGTCAACGTCCATCCATCGAAGATCGAAGTGCGCTTCCGCGACAGCCGCTCGGTGCACCAGTTCGTGTTCCATGCGGTGCAGCGCGCCCTGTCGCAGACATCCGCCACCGCCTACGGCTCGGTCCCGGCGCCGCTGCCGGCCGGCGACGTCGGCGGCGGCACGTCGACCTGGCGGCGCGAGCACGAGCAGCAGTCGTTCGGCACGCAGCTGTCGGCCACGTTCTCGCCGTCGCCCTATGCGCCCGGCAGCCGCTACGATGCGCCCGGCGTCGCGCAGAACACCGCCAGCTATGGCGCCCTGTTCGCGTCCGACAGCGCCGCCGCCAGCGCGCCGGTGACGCCTTTCACACCGCTACCGCAGACGATGTCGAACGACGAGTATCCGCTCGGCTTCGCCCTGGCGCAGCTGCACGGTATCTACATCCTGGCGCAGAACGCCAAGGGCATGGTGCTGGTCGACATGCACGCCGCGCACGAGCGCATCCTGTACGAGCAGCTGAAGAACGCGCTCGACGCCCAGGTCGACGGCCAGGACATGCAGGTGCAGTCGCTGCTGATTCCCGTGACCTTCTTCGCCGACGCGGTTGAAGTGAGCACCGCGCACGAAAACCAGGACACCTTGAAGTCGCTTGGCTTCGACATCGGCGCGCTGTCGCCGACGACGCTGGCGGTGCGTTCGGTGCCGACCCTGCTGAAGAATGCCGACGCCCAGACGCTGGCGCGCGACGTGCTGCGCGACGTGCGCGAATACGGCGGCTCGCGCGTGCTGATCGAGCGGCGCAACGAGCTGCTCGGCACCCTCGCCTGCCACACCGCGGTGCGCGCCAACCGCATCCTGTCTGTGCCTGAGATGAACGCACTGCTGCGCCAGATGGAGAGCACCGAGCGCGCCGACCAGTGCAACCACGGCCGCCCGACCTGGGTGCAGCTCGAAATTTCCGCGCTCGACAAGCTTTTCCTGCGCGGCCAGTGATGAGCACCAAGAGCGACGTCATCCACCCCATAGCCGCGTATGCGCACGCGCCGGTGCTGCTGCTGATCATCGGCTTCTTGATGCTGCAGCCACTGTCGACCGACCTGTACCTCGCCTCGCTGCCAAGCCTGGCGACCGTGTTCGGCGTGCCCGCATCGACGGTGCAACTGACGCTGTCGATGTTCGTGCTCGGCTTCGGCGGCGCCCAGCTGGTCATCGGCCCGCTGTCGGACCGCTACGGCCGGCGCCCGGTGCTGCTGGTTGGCCTCGCGCTGTACGTAATCGCCAGCCTGCTGTGCGCCGCGGCGCCGGGCATCGACCTCTTGATCGTCGCGCGCTTCCTGCAGGCGCTGGGCTGCTGCTCTGCCATCATCATCGCCCGCGCCATCGTGCGCGACGCCTACGCGCCGGCCGACAGCGCCCGCGTGATCGCGCGCGCATCGAGCTGGCTGTCGCTGGCGCCGCTGCTCGGCCCGATTCTCGGCTCCTACCTGCAGGTGACGTTCGGCTGGCGCGCCGCCTTCGTCGCGCACTCGATCCTGGGCCTCATCCTGCTGGCGGCGGTCTTCCTCCGGCTGCCCGAAACCAACGTCCACAAGAATCCGCGCGCGACCGAAGTGGCCGGCCTGATCGAAAATTTCAAGCGGGTGCTGGGCGCGCGCGAGTTCTGGGCCAATGCGCTGCCGGGCGCCCTGTCGTACGGCTCGATCTTCGCCTTCATCTCGGGCTCGTCGCTGGTGCTGATCCGCGTGCTGCACGTGCCGACCGCGTGGTTCGGCTACTGCTTCGCGTTCGGCGTCTCGGGCTACCTGATCGGCACCATCATCTGCCGGCGCCTGCTGCCGCGGTTCGGCCAGGCCGCGACCCAGCGCATCGGCAGCGCCGCGTCGTTCGGCGCCGGTGCGCTGTTCCTCGCCGCGCTGGCGCTGGGCGCGGTGCACTGGTCGCTGGTCGTCATCGCCATGTTCATGACCATGTGCGCGCACGGCGTCAACTTCCCGATTGCGCAATCGGGCTCGGTCACGCCGTTCCCGCAGCAGGCCGGCACGGCAGCCGGCTTGATGGGTGCGCTGGCGATGGCGGTGGCCTTCGTCGTCGGCTCGATCGTCGGCGCAACCTTCGACGGCACGCTGTATCCGCTTGCGCTGACCGAATGCGCGCTCGGCGCCTGCATCTTCGCCTCGGTGCGCGTGCTGGGCGCGCGTCACGCGGAGGTCACTCCGTGAAGCCGCTCGTCGTCGCCATCATGGGGCCGACCGCGTCCGGCAAAACCGCCGCCGCATTGGCGATCGCGCGCGAGATCCCCAGCGAGATCATCTCGGTCGATTCGGCGCTGGTATACCGCGGCATGGACATCGGCACCGCCAAGCCAAACGCGGAAGAACTGGCCAGCGTGCCGCACCACCTGATCGACATCATCGAGCCGACCGAGGCGTACTCGGTGGCGCAGTTTCGCGCCGATACGCTGCGGCTGGCTGGCGAGATCAGCGCGCGCGGCAAGCTGCCGCTGCTGGTCGGCGGCACGATGATGTACTTCAAGGGTCTGACCGACGGCCTGGACGACCTGCCGACGGCGAATGCCGAACTGCGCGCAGAACTCGACGCCGAAGCGGCGCGCATCGGCTGGCCCGGAATGCACGAGCAGCTGCGCGTGCTCGATCCAGTCACGGCGGCGCGGCTGGCGCCGAACGACGCCCAGCGGATCAACCGCGCGCTTGAAATCTGCAAATTGACCGGACGGCCGATGTCGGAGCTGTTGTCAGGCCGCGAAAAGCTGGAGCTGCCGTTCGAGCTGCTCTCGTTCGCGCTCGAGCCGTCGGACCGCGCGGTGCTCCATGCGCGCATCGCCGCCCGCTTTGACCAGATGCTGGGCGCCAGCGACGACAGCGGTATCGTGGCCGAAGTGGCGGGCCTGCGCGCGCGCGGCGACCTGCATCCGAACCTGCCGTCGATGCGCTGCGTCGGCTACCGGCAGACCTGGGATTACCTCGATGGCAGGATCGACCGCGCCGCGCTGCGCGAGACCGGCATCATCGCCACGCGCCAGTTGGCGAAGCGACAATTGACTTGGCTGCGGTCGATGCCGGAGCGCATTGTCATCGATTGCCTCGGCGCCGATCCGACGGGGGAATTACTGGCCCAAGTCGCTGCGCGCACGCCTTGAGCGAATAATCTTCCGGAGGTTCCTTGACAGGTCTCCGCAAAGACCGTATAGTTCTGGCCTGTTCGGTGATATAGCTCAGTTGGTTAGAGCACAGCATTCATAATGCTGGGGTCGGTGGTTCAAGTCCACCTATCACCACCAAGATTCATCAAAGAGCCCGCATGCCTCTCACGAGACTGCGGGCTTTTTGTTTTTCCCTCGAATTTTCATTCGATTTCAGTTTGATGCGGTTTCGCAATACCGTCGCCCTCCATAGCCGATATATCTGTGAGCTCGGCAAAATTTGCCGGACGGATATCTCTCCACGTTGACTCCGGGGGCGCGATGAACTATTTCATCCTACTTTGCTTGGTTGTTTACTTACTCGTCGACGGCATCCGCACCAAGGAGCGAAGCAAGCGGCGATGTGACGACCTGGCGGCCATGATTCCGCCACTCGAACGCGTTGTGGAAACGCTCATGGCGCGAATCGCTCGGCTCGAAGCGATGCAGAAAAAAGCGCCGGCGGACGCTGACACAGCTCCTGCGAAGGACGCTGTCGTGGCGCCGCTTCCCGCTATCACGCCGGCGATGCCGACAGCCGCGAAGCAGACAGCCGCGACCACCGGCGCGCCGCAGCAAGCGCCGCCAGCAGCGCCGGCCATCACGCCGGCACCCGCCACGCAAAAACGCGCCCCGGCCGATCAGTCATGGCTCCCCCCTGAATACACGCCGAGCGTCGAGCCCGCCGCGCCCTACCAGCCGCCCGCATGGCTGCTGGCGGCCAGGAAATGGCTATTTACCGGCAACCTGGTGGCCAAATTTGGCCTGCTGATCTTGTTCATCGGCGTCAGCTTCCTGCTCAAATATGCGGCCGAGCGCATCACCGTGCCGATCGAATTGCGCTTTGCCGCCGTGGTGCTGGCCGATATCGGGCTGCTGGCGTGGGGCTGGCGGATCCGCACCTCGCGCCGCGGCATCGGCCTGCCTGTCCAGGGCGCCGCGCTGGGCATCCTGATGCTGACCACCTTCGGCGCTTACTCGCGTTTCCACCTCATCCCGTCCGGCCTGGCTTTCGGGCTGCTGCTGACGTTGACCGTCTTCACCTGCCTGCTGGCGGTGCTGCAGGATGCAGTGTGGCTGGCCGTGTTCGGCATCGCCGGCGGCTTCGCCGCTCCCGTGCTGACGGCGAGCGGCTCAGGCAATCACATCGGACTGTTTTCCTATTACGCCATCCTCAACACCGGCATCTTCGCGATCGCGCTCAAGAAGTCCTGGCGCCTGCTTAACCTGCTGGGGTTCGCATTCACATTTGTGATCGGTACGGCTTGGGCGGAACTGAAATACGAACCGGAAAATTACTTGAGTGCGCAAGTATTTTTGACCCTGTTCTTCTTGTTTTACGTCGGCATCGCCGTTGCGTACGCCAATCGCGAGGCGCCGCGGCTGAAGCATTACGTCGATGCGACGCTGGTGTTCGGCGCACCCATCCTCGGCTTCGGCCTGCAGTTCGGGCTGGTCCAGCACATGCAATTCGGCCTGGCCATCTCGTCGATGGTGCTCGGGCTGTTCTACACCAGCCTGGCGATGCTGCTGTGGCGCCGCCGCGGCTCCAACCTGCGGATGCTGATCGACGCCTTCCTCGCCATGGGCGTGGTGTTCGGCACCCTGGCCCTGCCCTTCGCGCTGGACTCGCGCTGGACTTCGGGCGCCTGGGCCCTCGAAGGCGCGGCCCTGGTGTGGATCGGATTGCGCCAGAAAAATACGCTGACTTGGTCGTTCGGATTGCTCGTGCAGGCCGGCGCGTGGGCCTCGTTCATCGCGGCTCTGTCGGGCCTGGACCCAGCGCAAGCTGCGAAGGCCAACATCTGGCTCGGCTTCCTGCTGCTCACCGGATCGGCATTTGCAATGGCGATCAATTTCCGCTCCACCGCGGGCGAGACCGCGCTGACTCGCCAATTCGGCGCGGCGGCAAACGTGTTCCTGGCCATCGCGGCACTATGGCTGCTGGGCGGGGCATGGGCTGAAATTTTCGTCCGCTTCGACGCCTTGGACGACAACGCCGCCAACTTGCTGGTGTACAGCGCAATGGCCACCGCGGTCATTCTCTACCTGATTGCGGCCAGCATGCAGTGGCTAGTCGCCAAAGCATTTGCGTTGACTGCGCAATTGGCCGGCGGGCTGTCGTTGTTGTATATGGTGATGTTCAATTTCACCTCTCAGGCCGAGTTCTATCAGATCTTCTCCGGCGCGGCGCTGATTGCCGCCGGCGCACTCTTCTCGAGCCGACGCTTCCACTTCATCGAAGGCAGGAGTTATCGACTGCTGTCGAACCTGTTGATGGCGTGGGCCGGTTGGTGGTGCTTCGGCCCGATGCTCACCATCCTGGCCAGATGGGCAACCGACCGGATCGGGCTGGCATCGCAAATCGACAACTATCTGTTCGAGGTAGCGCTTGCGGCGATCTTGTTCACCCGGCTGGCATCGCGCCTGGCTTGGCCGCAACTGCGTTGGCTCAGCGCGTTTTGTTGGCTCGTCTTGCTCATCATCACCGCCGGGATGCTGTACTTGATGAACGGTCGCTACATCCCCGCTGCGACCGAATGGGCGGCCTGGCTGTCACTGTGGCTCGCCAGCGAGTATCTGCTCCACTTCTGGCGAGCCTCGGGCTGGATGCGCGCCGGCCTTGGATGGAAATTGGTGCACGTGGTGCGCAGCGCTGGGCCCTGGGCCATGATCTGGCCGGCCGGATCCGAGTGGGTCGGCAGATGGCTGTATGGGCCTGGCGGCGAGCAGGCCGCATTGCTCGCGAGCGCAGGCTGGCAGATCAGCGCAGGCTGGACGATTTACTTGCCGGTCTGGGTCATGATGGCAGTGCTCAGCTGGCTGACCGTGCGCAGCCGCCGCGACGTCTGGCCCGTGCAGCCGCTGGCGACATGGTACCGGACCATCCTGATCCCCTTGGGCACGGCCTGGGCGTTGCTACTGGTGGCGGGATGGAACGTGATGCAGAACGGCGCGATGGCGCCACTGCCCTATCTGCCAATCCTCAATCCGCTCGACCTGACAACCGGGTTCGCCGCCATGCAGGCGGTCCTTTGCTACCGCATGGTCAGTGTTGAACTCGCCGGCTCGCCGTCCGCGGCGCGGCGCGCGCTCGATCGATTGCCGCTTGCCGCCTGCTTCGCCGCCTACGGCTGGTTC
The DNA here is from genome assembly GCF_056406475.1 of Massilia sp. P1_C10. Taxonomy (NCBI): domain Bacteria; kingdom Pseudomonadati; phylum Pseudomonadota; class Betaproteobacteria; order Burkholderiales; family Oxalobacteraceae; genus Massilia; species Massilia sp. P1_C10. Next base: position 44,506 of record NZ_JBFUAC010000009.1, on the reverse strand, counting down.
AACCTGATGCTGCTGCGCACCGCGGCGCGCTACCTCGACATCGATTACACGGTCGACGCGCTGGCCGCGTCGCAGTTTGTGCAGGCGATGCTGTCGCTGGCCTGGTGCATCACCTCGCTGGTGCTGATGCGGCGCGCCCGCACGGTGGCGCCGCGTCCGCGCCTGTGGATACTCGGGGCAGTCCTGCTCGGCCTGGTGGTGGCGAAACTTTTCATCGCCGACCTGGCCAATGTCGGCAGCATGGCGCGCATCGTCTCGTTTGTCGGCGTAGGAGCGCTGATGGTTGCCATCGGCTATCTGGCGCCGTATCCGTCGCGGCCCGCGGCACCGGCGCCGCAAGCTGAACCCACACCGGCATGAACCGCCCTGTACCAACCTGGAGGCTCCCGATGAATCAGATTCGACCACTGTGGCTTCTCACCGGCCTGTTGATTGCGCCGTCCGCCTTCGCCGCGGACACCACTGCGGACAGCGCGCAACAGTATTCGCACGCGATGCCGGTGACCGTCAACGGCAAGGACGCGCTGGTGCAGCTGCGGCTGCCCAAGGATGTTTATCTTGGCGCGCGCTCCGCCCGACTCGCGGACCTGCGCCTGTTCGACGGGCGCGGCGCCAAGGTGCCTTACGCGCTGATCATGCCCGAATCGGAGGCCAAGGTGAGCGTGCGCACGGTGCCGGCGACGATCTTCCCGCTGATGGCCGAGCGTCGCGCCGGCGCCGCCAATGCGGGCCTCGACATCCGCACCTCGGCCGACGGCGCTCTGGTGTCAGTCCATACGCGCGTCACCGGCGCCGCGCCGGCCAGCAGCGAGCTGGCGGCGCTGGTGCTGGACATGGGCGCGGCGGCCGGCGCCGGCCAGCCCCCCGCGCAACTGTCGGCACTGCGCCTGGCCTTGCCGAAGGACGTGTCGAACTACACGGCGCGCGTGGAGCTGGAAGTGAGCGACGACCTGAAGCAATGGGACAGCCTGGGCGAGTCGGTGGTCAGCTGGCTGACCAATGCCGACACCAAGGCGCTGGCCAACGACCGCATCGAATTCGAGCCGCGGGCATTCCGCTATGCCCGCCTGAGCTGGCGCGACGGCGCGCCCGTCGCATTTGCCGCCATCGAGGCCGAAGTCCGGTCGCGCACCGCGGTGACGGCGCCGCTCGAATCCATGACGGTGGCGCCGCAGCCGGGGAAATTTGTCGGCGACCTGCTCTATCCCGTGGCGATCGCGATGCCGGTGCGCTCGTTCGCGCTGCAGTTCGCGCAGCAGAACGTGGTCATGCCCGCCGTGGTTGGACACTACGTCGAAATGCCGGCCATCAAAAAAGGCCAGCCCAACAGTTGGCAATTCCAACCGGCGTTCGGCGCCACTTTCTACCAGATCACCCAGTCGGGCCGGACGCGCCGGTCGGGCGACCTCGATCTCAACGACGCGCACGCGGCCGAGTGGGTGCTTCGACCGCAAACTCCCCTCGCATCGCCGCCATCGCTGCGCGTATCGTGGCAGCCGGCAACGCTGGTGTTTCTCGCCAACGGCAACGGTCCATATACCCTGGCGGTGGGCCGCGCCGGCGCACCGCCGGTCGAGGTCGACATCGCGAAAGTGGCGCCGGGTTTCTCCGGTCAGGAACTGGCCGCGTTGGAGCAAGCGAGCGTCGGTCCCGTCACGCAGCAACGCGTGGCCGCAAGCGCGCCCAGCACCGCGGCGCTGGCAGGCACATCGGCGCAGAAACGCCAGATGATCCTCTGGGGCGTGCTCGGAATTGGAGTCCTCGTACTTGGCGCGATGACCAAAGTCCTGTTGGGACAGATGCGCAGCCCAAACCCGGATGGCCGAACCTGAGGCTCGTTCGGCGAACAATTTCGAAAAGGACTGCGGCCTGTTTGTTTGCCGGACGTTCCGACGCTGCTTGCTCGTCATTTCCCCGGGAGAAGAGCAAATTGCTTCGAGTAACCAGGTATCGAAATAGCCACTGAAAGTGAACCGACTGCGATCGAACGAGGATTAACAGGGTGTGCGGCGACCGTTCGGAGCTCAAACGCCGAGCAGCACGCACCCTTCTTCAATCAGATCGAGAGGTTCGTCATGAAACTTCATCGCTTCACTATCACGCATGTTCTTCCGATAGCGACACTCGCGCTGCTCGCTTCCTGCGGCGGCGGTTACGGCGGTTCGGACTCGACATACATGCCGCCGGCCGCGACCACGCCGCCATCGGCGACGACCGAGCAGTACAGCGCCACCCTGGTCGGCAGCAGCGAGGTGCCGCCCAACCCCAGCGGCGCCACCGGGACCGGCACGCTATCGGTCGACACCGCCACGCGGGCCATGACCGCCACGGTGACGACCGCCGGCATCGCCGGCACGGATGCGCACATCCACATGGGCGCCGTCGGGGTAAGCGGACCGATTATTTTCCCGTTGACGCAAACGGCGCCTGGCAGCGGCGTCTGGAGCACGACGGCCACGCTGACCGACGCCCAACTGGCGTCGCTGCGCGCGGGCGACTACTACTTCAACGTTCACAGCGCGGCGTATCCCGCCGGGGAGATTCGCGGGCAAATCCGGCCCAAGTAGCGGACTGCGGCGGCGCCGCCGGTTCGCGGCGCGGCGCATCGCGTGGCCCGTGAATGAGCCCGCGCACGCTTCGACGCTGAATGCTCACGCCCGCTGCCCTCTGACCTCCACCGCCGGTGCCCGTTGTGCATCTTCGCCGGCGTTCGATGCAGCCTGGCGCGGCGCCATCCCTGCCCGTAGCGCTTGCTGGGCCGACGCCGCCTGGACAGCCGCCTGGAACGCACTTTGCCGCAGCATCGACTGTGGCGGCGCCTCCCTCTGCCCGCCACCGCGAACCGGGTTTGGCGCGCCCGGCCCATAGCCCGCGCCCGGCGCCGAGCGCGCCATCGGCGATAGCTCCGGGCTGGCAGCAACCTCCGGCGGCCGGTTCAAGCCGGTGGCCACCACCGTCACCCGCATGGCGTCGCCCAGCGTATCGTCGAACACCGCGCCAAACTTGATGATGGCGTCGTCGCCGGTCTGCGCGCAGATCACGTTCATCACCTGCTTGGTCTCGCGCAGTTTCAGCGTCTCCTCGGACGCCGCGATATTCACCAGCAGGCCGCGCGCGGCGTGCAGGTTCGAGCCGTCGAGCAGCGGGCAGGAGATCGCCTCTTCGGCCGCCTTGACCGCACGGTCGTCGCCGCTGTGCTGCGCGGAGCCCATCATCGCCGTTCCGGTCTGGCGCATCACCGTGCGCACGTCCTCGAAGTCGACATTGACCATGCCGGGCACGGTGATGATCTCCGCAATGCCGGACACCGCCTTGCTCAGCACCTCGTCGGCCGCGGCGAACGCCTGCTTTTGCGTGATGTCGTCGCCCAGCACTTCCTCGAGGCGGCTGTTCAGGACGATGACGAGCGAGTCGACGCATTTGGCGAGCATCGCGATGCCCTCCTCGGCCACGCGCATGCGCCGCGCGCCTTCGAATTCGAAGGGCTTCGACACCACGCCGACGGTCAGGATGCCCAGTTCGCGCGCCACTTCGGCGACGATCGGCGCGGCGCCGGTGCCGGTGCCGCCGCCCATGCCCGCCGTGAGGAACACCATGTGCGCGCCCTGCAGCGCGTCGGCGATGGCGCCGCGCTCCCGAATCGCGTTCTCGCGGCCCACCACGGGGTCGCTGCCCGCGCCAAGGCCGCTCTCGCCGAGCTGGATGCGTTTTTCGGCGCGGGTATTCGACAGCGCCTGGGCATCCGTATTGGCGCAAATAAATTCGATGTTGGACAGTCCTGCGGACGCCATGTGGTTGACGGCATTGCCGCCGGCGCCGCCAACGCCGATGACTTTGATGACCGTCTCGGGCTGGACATTTTTTAGGTCGGACAAGGGAGACTCCTTTTGATGAATAGTGGCGGGCGGGCTGTCGCGCGGCGCGCCTTCGCCGGGCCGCCATGCGCACAGGTGGCGCCATCGCGCGAAACGCGACGGCTCCCGCAAACACAGTCAGGCGATGCTGGCTATAGCCGAGTCCGTTAGGCTACTTGCTGAGGCGCGCACGCGAAAGGTGATAAGTGTTTCAATCGAAAGCATTTGTAAAACCGCGTGCAATCGGAGAGCGACGCGGGCCGGGCGCGTCGCCGGAAAGTTGTGGATATCAATAAGCTATAGAATCAAGGTCAGCCCATTTATTGGCAAATGGTAAATCACGCGCCGGAACCCCATGACCGCGAACTTGATGCCCCCGCTGCAGCCTTCCGCCCCCGCGCGCTCCCTAGCGTTGCGCAGGCCGTTCCTGACCGCCCTGGCCTTGTCGCTGGGCGCGGCGATTTCGCTCGGACTGTCGCGTTTTTCCTACGCGCTATTGCTGCCGCCGATGCGCGCCGACCTCGACTGGAGCTACCTGCTGTCCGGCGCGATGAACACCGGAAACGCCTTCGGCTATTTTCTCGGCGCGCTGATCACCCCGGCGCTGATGCGGCGCTGCGGCGCACACACGGCGCTGATCGGCGGCGCGGTCCTCGCCGGCTTGTTCATGATGCTGTCCGGCTTCGTCGTCGCCGCCGACCTGCTGATCCTGCAACGTATCCTGGCCGGCATCGCCAGCGCCTTCATCTTCGTCTCCGGCGGCGTGCTGGCCGCGCGCCTGAGTTCGCTGCATCCGGCCCAGGCCGGCCTGCTGCTCGGCATTTACTACGGTGGCACCGGGGTCGGCATCGTCGCGTCGGCCCTGCTCGTGCCCAGCGCGCTGTCGGCCGCCACCGCCCACGGAGCGGCCCATGCGTGGCAGTGGGCCTGGGTCGCGCTCGGCGCCGCCTGCCTGGTGGCAACGCTGGCGATGGCGCTGCCGGCACGCCACATCGACGGCGCCGCCGCGCCGCCCGGCGCGCACGGGCAGTTTCGATGGCGGCCCTTCGGATTCGCGCTGGGCGGATACTTCATGTTCGGCGTCGGCTATATCGGCTATATGACCTTCGTCATCGCCCTGCTGAAGGAGCAGGGAATGGGAGCCGCCACCATCACCTGGTTCTACTCGGTGCTGGGATTGGCGGTGATCGCCTCGTCCCGGATCTGGGCCCGCATGCTGGACCGCTTCCAGGGCGGCCAGTCGCTCGCGATCCTGAATGCCTTGCTGGGCGCGGCGACGATCCTGCCCGCATTGACGGCCGCGCCAGCGCTGGTGTTCGCGTCCGGCGTGATGTTCGGCGCGATTTTTCTATCGGTGGTCGCCTCCACCACCGCGCTGGTACGCCACAACCTGCCCCAGCATGCGTGGTCGGCCGGAATCGGCGCCTTCACTGTCGTGTTCGCGCTGGGCCAGATCATCGGCCCATCGGTAATCGGATGGATCGCGGACGGCCCCGGCGGCCTTCAGCGGGGGCTGATATTCTCCGCGCTGGCCCTGGCAGCGGGAGCGATGCTGGCGTCGCGTCAACGGGCGTTGCCGCCTTTGCAGTAGGCCGGATTGCGAGCCTGCGCTGTCGAAAAACCTTACAGGCACTCGCGCGATCGCCTCCGCAACTTCGGGCCCCGGAAAAAATCCGCAACGAATACAGCGAGTTAGGAAGATTGGCCCCCAGTGGCACGATTGATGCTCCGATCATTGCGTGCCGAATCCGGGGACAGGATGCACGCCAAACGGCCGGTCCTCCTTCACTTCCTCCCAAAGTGACAAGTAGAAAATTGGGAGAATTCTTCCACGATTTTTGAACCGGGAACTCTTATGAAACTACCCATTGCTTCCGCATTCCTGTCGATATTGTTGACGGTCCCGTCGGCCTGGGCAGGATTTATCACCTTCGAGTCCGCCGGCAGCAATGCCGCGGCGATCACCCCGACGCGCGACGCCTTTCGTGCCGCGGTGGGCGGGGGCACGTTTGCCGGCGCTAACGGCTCCTTCGGTGGACTGCGCCGTGAAATCAACTGGGACGGCGTGCCCGGCGCGTTTGCGGATCCGAATCCCTTGCCTGGCAACTTTTTCAACGTCAATTCGCCGCGCGGCGCGGTATTGGCTACCCCCGGCACGGGCTTTCTCGTGAGTGCCAATGCCGGAGAGAGCACGCCCGTCCTGTTCGGCTTTCCCAACGACTTCCAGACCTTCAGTCCGCAGCGCTTGTTCACCGCGGTCAACAGCAACATCACGGATGTCTCCTTCTTCGAACCAGGCACGACGAACGCCGCCACCACCAGTGCATTCGCCGCGATTTTCGTCGACGTGGAAGTGGCCGGCCAGACGATGATCCAATTCTTCGACCAGAACAACGTGGAAATTTTTTCGCGCAACGCACTGGTCGCAGGGAACCAGGGCTTGAGCTTCGTCGGCGGAGTTGCCGGCGCCGGCGAGAGGATCAGCCGGGTCAGGCTCACGTCGGGCCGGAATACCATCGTTTCGAACGGGGTGCTGGGCAACCCGAACGACGACATCGTGGTCATGGACGATTTTCTGTTTGCAGAGCCGGTGGGCCGCGTTCCCGAGCCATCGAGTATTGCGCTGCTTGCCCTCGGACTGGCTGGCTGCGCTCTCAGCCTGCGCCGCCGTCGACGCTGAGCGAGAACGCGACGCCGCCGCGTCCATTGCCTGCGCTAGCTGGCGCAGGCACTCATCGCCCTGCATGTGGCCATGATCCGCCGCCGGTATCGGAATAAAAAAAGCCTGGCTCGATACGAGCCAGGCTTTCGGACGCACCAACATTGGTGAGTTACGCGGCCGTCTTGTACAGCCCCGCGAAGCGCAGGCCGAAATACAGGATGAAGGTGTAGCACGCGGCCGGCACGATGAACGACCACTGCAAGCCCATGGTATCGGCCAACAGGCCCTGCGCGAACGGCACCAGGGCGCCGCCGACGATGGCCATGCACAGGATGCCCGATGCCTGGCCGGTGAACTTGCCCAGCTGGTGCAGCGCCATGCTGAAAATGGTCGGGAACATGATCGAGTTGCACAGGCCGACCGCCAGGATCGACCACATCGCGACCTGGCCGTGGCCGAAGATGGCGACCATGATCAGCGCGATCGAACAGGCCGCATTGAACGCGAGCGCCTTGCCCGGGCTGACGTAACGCATGACGGCAAAGCCGATGAAGCGGCCGACCATCGCGCCGCCCCAGTAGTAGCTGACGTAGTGCGCCGCGGCCGCCGGCGTCAGCGCGGCGATGCCCGGCTCGCCCAGGAAGTTGATCAGGAAGCTGCCGATACTGACTTCGCCGCCGACGTACAGGAAGATGCCGATCGCGCCCATGAACAGGTGCGGGTGGGCCAGCGCCGAGTGCTTGGCGTTGGCGTCCAGGTGCAGCACCGTGTCTTCCTCGTGGCTGATCTTCGGCAGGCGGGCAAACGCGAACAGCAGCGCCAGCACCAGCAGAGCGCCGGCCAGCGCAAGGTAAGGCCCCTGCACGCTCGCGGCCTGGGTCGCGCGGTACGCAAGCTGTTGCGCCGCCGGCAGCGCAGCCAGTTCGCTCACGCTCAACACGCTGCCCGACAGGATCAGGATGCCGCCCAAGGTCGGCGCCACGGTGGTGCCGAGCGAGTTGAAGGCCTGGGTCAGCGTCAGGCGGCTCGATGCCGTCTGCGGGTCGCCCAGCACCGTCACGTATGGATTGGCCGCCACCTGCAGGACCGTGATGCCGGCAGCCAGCACGAAGAAGCCGAGCAGGAACAGCGCATAGCCGCTGGTCGACGCCGGATAGAACAGCGCGCAGCCGGCGGCCGCGATGGCCAGGCCGGTAACGGCGCCGTTCTGGTAGCCGATCTTCTTGATCAGCATCCCCGCCGGCACCGATACGATGAAGTAGGCGCCGAAGAAGCAGAACTGCACCAGCATCGCCTGCACATAGGTCAGCGTGTACAGCGCCTTCAGGTGCGGGATCAGCACGTCGTTGAGCGCCGTGAGCAGGCCCCACATGAAGAACAGGATCGTGACGATGATCAGCGGCCCGGTGTTGCTGGCGCCTGAGCGTGATGGCTGCAGCGTGGATGGCTGCGAAGTGTGTTCCATGCGGATGTCTCCAGTTGGTTTATTTTTTGATGCTTACTTCAGCATAGCGCAAGCTTGCGCGTCTGCGTCCTTTGCAGCGCCGCCGACGATGTGGATGTCGGCGAATGCGGCCGTGAAAGCGCCCTGGCTGGCCACGCTGAACGGGGTGTCCACCTGCGCCAGGTCGGCGCCCTTGGCGACGAAGCAGGCCAGCGGAATCTTCACCGTCTGCTTGCCCTTGCCGGCCATCGAACGGAACAGCGCCGTCGCATCGACCGCGCCTGCGCCCACCGCCAGCGTCACGCCTGCGCCTGGCGCGGCCGTGACGATGGTGTCGAATTGCAGCGCCCCGTCCTTGGTGGCGAACGCCGGCAGCGCCGCCTTGGCGCCGTGCGCCTCGAGCCGCGCGGCGCCGGTCCAGGTCACCAGCTTGCCGTCCTGCTGGGTGTTGACCTGGCTGGTCTCCACCTTCACTGCGGGCAGCGTGACGACGCGATTCAGGTCCGCGCCGAGTGCCTCCCGCTGCGCGCCGCTGACGACGTACAGCGGCCAGGTGGCGCGGTCGGCCTGGTTGAATACGGGGTACGACGTGGTCACGCCGCAGCCGCCGGCCGGGTAGGCCGCATCGAGCTTGCCGACGTTCGACTTGCGGCCGTACTTCAGGCCATAGCCGGTGGCGAACAGCGGCGCGTAATCCTTGTCGCCGTAATTGAGCTCGGCCTGGCAGACCGACTTGGGCCACGAGAACGACAGCGTTCCGGTGAAGGCCGCCTTGTCGTTGAACAGCACGTCGGCCACGCCCTTGCCTTCGGTGCCCGGCAGCCAGGCCATGACGAAGCTGTCGGACAGGTTCATCAAATCGTTGGCGTAGACCGGACGGCCCGCCACCAGCACGGTGATCACCGGCTTGCCCTTGCCCGCTACCTTCTCGAGCACGGCCAGGTCTTCAGGATAGCGGCCGCTGTGGCGCAGCGTGCCGGACGGGCCGATGTCGCCCATGCCTTCCGCGTACGGCGTCTCGCCGATCACCGCGATCACCGCGTCGAACTTCGACACGTCGACATCCTGCGCGTTGGCGCTGTAGGTCACGTTGGCGGCGCCGGCCTGCGCGACGATGCCGGCCAGGATCGTGTCGCCGTTCGGGAAGTCGCTGTTCTTGTTGTCGGTACCCTGCCAGGTCAAGCTCCAGCCGCCGGTCTGGTTCGGCATGTTCTCGGCGTTCTTGCCGACCACGAGGATGCGCTTGCCGTGCTTGAGCGGCAGCGCGGCGCTGTCGTTCTTCAGCAGCACCAGCGATTCGCGCACCGCCTGGCGTGCCAGCGCGCGCGCCTGCAGCGCGTCCTGCTTGCCGGCGAACTTGTTGTCGGACGGCTTGCGCAGGCCTGCGCGCAGCTTCACGCGCACGATGCGGGTAACGGCATCGTCGATGCGCGACATCGGGATCTCGCCCTTCTGCACTTGCTTGATCGTGTTGGCGATGAAGGCCTTCCAGTCGTCCGGCACCATCACCATGTCGACGCCGGCGTTGATCGCGCGCGCGCAGCTGTCGTTGCTGCAGCCAGCCACCTGGCCGATGCCGTTCCAGTCCGAGACCACGAAGCCGTCGAAGCCGATCTTCGTCTTCAGGACGTCCGTCACCATCGCTTTGTCGCCGTGCAGCTTGCCGTGATCGACGCCATGCTCGACGTCGTTCCAGCTGTTGTACGAGACCATCACGGTCTGGGCGCCCGCCGCCAGCGCGCTGTAGTAGCCGGCGCCGTGGATGTTGATCATCTGCGCCGTCGTGGCCTTGTTCACGCCCTGGTCCTTGCCCTGGTCGGTGCCGCCGTCGCCGATGAAGTGCTTGGCGGTGGCGACCACGTTGGCGTCCGAGCGGAAGCTGCCCTGCAGGCCGCGCACGTAGGCGCCGCCGTATTCGCTCACCAGCGCAGGATTCTCCGAGAAGCTCTCGTAGGTGCGGCCCCAGCGATCGTCGCGCACCACGGCCAGCGTCGGCGCGAACACCCAGTTGATGCCGGTGGCGCGCACCGCCTGGCCGACCGCGGCGCCGATGCGCCCGATCAGTTTGACGTCGTGCGCGGCGCCCAGGCCGATATTGTGCGGGAACAGCGTCGCGCCGATCACGTTGCTGTTGCCGTGGATCGCGTCGATGCCCCAGATGACCGGCACCCTGGTCGCCATGTCGGTCGACATCGAAGCGTCGTAGTACTTGTCGGCCAGCGCGACCCATTCGGCGGCGCTGGCCTGCTTGTTGTTGTTCGGCCAGCTGCCGCCGCCGTTCAGCACCGAGCCGAGGTAGTACTGGCGCACCTGCTCCGGCGTTGCGGTCTTGATCTCGGGCTGGGTCATCTGGCCGATCTTCTGCGCGAGCGTCATGCCGGCGACGATCTTCGCGACCTTCGCTTCCAGCGCGGCGTCCGGGCGGATCGCGCTGCGCACGTGCGGCCAGTCGGCCAGCGGCGCCGGGGCCGCGGCGCCCGCGGCCCCGGCGTTGAACAGTGCGGCGGCTGCGATGAGATAGATATTCTTATGCATGGTGATGGTCTCCGGTGCTGTTGTTATTCGGCGTCTTGTTTGAGGAATGCGCGATACCATTTCCCGCTGCGCTTGAGGCGCCGCTGCTGCGTCGTGAAGTCGACGTAGGTCAGGCCGAAGCGGCGCGTGTAGCCTTCGGCCCATTCGAAGTTATCCAGCAGGCTCCAGGCGAAGTAGCCCTTGACCCGGCTGCCCTGGGCGATGGTGTCGCGCAGCGCCGCCAGGTGGCTGGCCAGGTAGTCGCGCCGCTCGACGTCGTCGATCTCGCCGTCGGCGCCGACCACGTCTTCCCAGGTCGAGCCGTTCTCGGTGATGTAGATCGGCGCGGGATCGTAATCGGCTTCGATGCGGCGGATCAGGGTGCCCATTCCTTCGGGTGACACTTCCCAGCCGAACGCCGTGCGCACGGCGTCGTCGCGCGCCACCACGCGCGCCTCGAGCGGCGCCACACCCGGCGCATGCGCGATGATCTCGGGGAAGTAGTAGTTCACGCCGAGGAAATCGGTCGGCGCGGCGATCGCTTCGAGGTCGCCCGCCAGCACCACCGGCGCATCGGCCGCGCACAGTTCGAGGATGTCGGCCGGGTAGCCGCGTCCATGGAGGGGATCGAGGAACCATCGGTTGCGCAGGCCGTCGTGGCGCGCGCAGGCGGCGACGTCTTCCGGCTTGTCGGAAGCGGCGGAAAGCGGATGCAGGCTGAGGGCGATGCCGACCTTCGCGTCGGGCACGTTGGCGCGGATCGCCGGCAGCGCCAGCCCGTGCGACAGCATCACGTGGTGCGACACCTGCAGCGCGGTGCGGAAGTCGGCGATGCCGGGCGCGTGCACGCCTTCGAAGTGGCCGTGAATGGCGGTGCACCACGGCTCGTTGTGGGTGATCCAGTGCTTGACGCGGTCGCCCAGGTGCGCGCTCATCACGTCGGCGAATTCGGCGAAGGCATAGGCGGTGGTGCGCTCGTTCCAGCCGCCCTGTTCCTGCAGGTACTGCGGCAGGTCCCAGTGGTACAGCGTCAGCCAGGGTTCCAGGCCGCGTTCGAGCATGCCGTCGACCAGGCGCGAATAGAACGCCAGGCCTTCCGGGTTCGGCTTCGCGCCGGGTCCGGAGAAAATGCGCGGCCACGCCACCGAGAAGCGGTAGGCGTTCAGGCCCAGGTCGCGCCCGATGTCGAGGTCTTCCGGCCAGCGGTGATAGTGGTCGCAGGCGACCGCGCCGTTCGAGCCGTCGCGGATCGCGCCGGGCCGCTCGCAGAAGCGGTCCCAGATCGACTCGACCCGCCCGCCCTCGTGCGCGCCGCCTTCGATCTGGTACGACGAGGTCGAGCAGCCCCACAGGAAGTCGGAAGCGAAATCGGAGCGCGCGATGGCAGGCGGCGCGTTGTCGTGAATTTTTTTAGTCATCGGTTATTGATCGTGCAAGCTGCCACCGCCCGGCGTCGAGGTCAGGCATGGAAAGGTTTCCAAGTGTAGCAAAGAATCGCCGCGTGTGCGCACCCGCGGGGACGATTTTTCGATGTTTACGCGGCCCGCCGCGCCGCCTCGGGCACGTCCGCCAGCGACGCGCGTTCGGTCAGGCTGATCGGGAACTCGCGCGCCGCCGGACGCGCCCCGCCGTAGCAGCGGTTGAGCAGGGTATTCAGGCCGCTGAGGGTGACGTCGCGCCACGGAATGTGCACGGTGCTCAGGCGCGGCGCCGAAAATTCGGCGCTCGGGGTGTCGTCGTAGCCGAGCACGGACACCTGCGCCGGCACCGCGATGCCGGCCTGCTGGAAGTACGACAGCGCGCCCACCGCCATCTCGTCGTTGGCGCAGAACAGCGCCGTGAACGGCTGCTTCGACGCCACCAGTTCGGCCGCCGCCGCCCATCCGCCTTCCGGCGAAAAGTCGCTTTCGGCGATCCACAGCTTGCCGGTGTCGATGCCGGCGCCGGCCAGCTCGCCGAGGAAGCCGTCGATGCGGTCGACGTTGTCGGGCGACGCCGACGGGCCGGCGATCACGGCGATCTGGCGGTGGCCCCGCTCGAGCAGGGTGCGCGCGGCCAGCACGCCGCCGGCTCGGTGGTCGGCGGAGAAGCACTGGCCGGGCAGCTTGTCGGAGCTGTGGTTCAGCAGCACCACGCACGACTGCTTCGGCCCGAGCGCGGCGATGTCGGCGTCGCTCAGGTGATTGGTCATCGCCAGCAGGCCGTCGCAGCCGCGCTCCATCAGGAACTCGATGCCCTCGATCGCCTGGCGCCGCGCGTCGCCGGTGCCGGTGCCGAAGGCCACCACCATGTGCAGGCCCGCGGCGCGCAGTTCGGTGTCGATCAGCTGCAGGATCGGGGTGTAGAAAGTGCCCTTCAGGATCGGGATGTAGACCCCGATCATGCTCGAGGTCCCCGACAGCAGCGCGCGCGCCGCGTGCGACGGCCGAAAGTCGAGCTCCTCGATCGCCTTCCTGACCCGTTCCAGCGTGGCCGGCGAGACCGAACCTTTGCCGCTCACCACGCGGGAAGCGGTTCCCAGTCCCACGCCGGCCAGGCGCGCTACGTCTTTGATAGTTGCCACGGCTTCCTTCGATTATTCGCTATTCGCGCATTGGAAAAGCATACTGCATTTGCGCCGCCAGAACCACCCGGCCAGGCCAGGCCCGGCACGGCCCGGGCTTTAACGGGCGCCGCTCCAGGTAAAGGTCGCCACGCTACTGGCCGGCATCGTGTAGCCGAAGCTGCTGGCGCCCACTTTCACGGAGAACTCGCGCGCGGTCTTTTCCGGGTTGGCCACCACCAGCGCGATCGCGCCGTCGGTGTTGCGGAACGCCACCGTGTCGAGGCCGCCGACGCCGCTGGTCGAGGCGATCCGGCGCGCGCCCGGCCGCACGAAGCGGCTGGCATGCGCCAGCGCGTAGTACTCGACGTTGCGGGTCACCGCGCCGGTCTTCGAATTGATCGTCACCACGCCGCGGCAGTCGCCGCAGCCGCCCTTGTGCGGGCCGTAGTTTTCGTCGAGCGCCAGGTTCCACAGCGAGACGCCCCTGGCCCAGCCGCGCGTGGCGCCGATGACCAGCGTGCGCGTGAAGTACTGCAGCGTGTGGGCGAAGTCGTGGTCCCACTGGCCGCCCGAGCATTCGGTGAACCAGGTGTCCTTGCCGGGAAACTCGTCATGCACTTCCGCCTGCACCTTGACGTCGCCTTCGTAGCAGTGCCACGCCACCCCGCTGATGTACCGGGACGCGGCCTTATCGGCCAGCACTTCGCGCGGCGAATTCGGCTGCGACCAGTTGTGGTCCCAGTCGAAGATCTGGGTGCCGGGATTCTGCTTCGCCAGCACCGGGCCGAGATGGCCGCCGATGAAGGCGGCGCGCCTGGCCGGATCGACCCGCATGCCGGGGTAGTCGGCCGGCTCGAAGTGCGGCTCGTTCTGCAGGGTCAGCGCGAAGATCGGCACGCCTTCGGCCTTGTAGGCCGAAACGTAGCGGCTCAGGTACTGGGCGAACGGCGCGAACGCTTCCGGCTTCAGGGCGCCCTGGTACAGGTGGTCGTTGGTCTTCATCCAGGCCGGCGCGCTCCATGGCGACGCCATCACTTTCAGCTGCGGGTTGATCGCCAGCGCGGCCTTCACGGTCGGCAGCACCGTCTTGCGGTTCGGCTCGATCGAGAAGTGCTTCAGCTGCGGGTCGGTCTGCCCCTTCGGCATGTCGTCGAAGGTGTAATGCTGGCTCGAGAAGTCCGAGGCGCCGATGGTCAGGCGCGTGAACGACAGGCCGATGCCGTCTCCCTTGCGGCCGAACAGCTCCTGCATCAGCGCGTCGCGCGCCGGCGCCGTCAGCCGGCCCTGGATCAGCTCCGCCGACGCGTCGGTGATCGCCGCTCCGAAGCCGGCGATTTCCTGGTAGCGCCTGGCGGGATCGACCTCGATCACCACGCCGGCGCGCTTGGCGCCATCGAACGCGGCATCCTTCTCGCGCGACAGCAGCTTGGACTGGTCGCCCGTGGTGACCCACGCCTGGACCGGCGCGGGCGCCGCAGCGGCATGCATTGCGACGCCGGCCAGCAGCGGCAGCATGAATCGGTTCAGTGTCGGTGCCATGCGTGGTTCTCCTCGGGTGGACTTCATAAACGTTGTTCGGTTTGTGGGTCGAACAGCGAGGCGCGCGCCGCGTCGACCGCGAATGTCACCGCGTCGCCGGGCGCGAATGCGCGGTTGTCGTGAACCATCGCCGACAGCAGCTGCCCGCCGGCGTCGATCCACACGATCTGGTGATTGCCCATCGGCTCGACCAGCGTGACCGTGCCGGCCAGCGGCGCGCCGTGCGCGATGGCGATGTGCTCGGGACGCACGCCCAGCACCGCCGCGCGCGCGCCCGCGGCCGGCATGTCGACCGACAGCTGGCCGGCGCAGAACCGCCCGCGCTCGTCCAGCGCGCCGTGGATGAAGTTCATGGCCGGCGCGCCGAGAAAGCCGGCGACGAACAGGTTGGCCGGCCGCTCGTACACTTCGGCCGGGGCGCCGACCTGCTGGACGCGCCCCGCCCGCATGACGACGATGCGGGTGGCCAGCGTCATCGCCTCGACCTGGTCGTGCGTCACGTAGATCATGGTGGAGCGCAAGGTCTGGTGCAGCAGCTTGAGCTCGCGCCGCAGTTCGGCGCGCAGCTTGGCGTCGAGGTTCGACAGCGGCTCGTCGAACAGGAACACGCCCGCCTCGCGCACCAGCGCGCGGCCGATCGCCACGCGCTGCCGCTGGCCGCCCGACAGGTGCGCCGGTTTGCGGTCCAGCAGCGCGCCGAGCTGCAGCATCTCGGCGGCGCGCGCGACGCGGCGCGCGATCTCCGCTTTCGGCGTGCCGGCCACGCGCAGGCCGAACGACATGTTCTTCTCGACCGTCATGGTCGGGTACAGCGCATACGACTGGAACACCATGCCGATGCCGCGCCGGCTCGGGTCCATCTGCGTCATGTCGGTCCCGCCGATCTCCACGCTGCCGGCGGTGACGTCGATCAGGCCGGCGATGCTGTGCAGCAGGGTCGACTTGCCGCAGCCGGAAGGCCCGAGCAGCACCAGGAACTCGCCCTCCTCCACCGCCAGGTCCAGGTCCTTGATGATCTCGACCCCGCCAAGGTTGATGCCCAGATTCCGAAGACGCACATTCGACATTGTTAACCCTTTACCGCGCCGGCGGCGATGCCGCGCACGAACCAGCGGCCTGAAATGAAATAGATCGCCAGCGGCACCAGCGACGTGAGGATGGTGGCCGCCATGTTGACGTTGTACAGGCGCGTGCCGGTGGTCGTGTTGATCACGTTATTGAGCTGCACCGTCATCGGCATGAAATCGCGCCCGGCGAACACCAGCCCGAGGATGTAGTCGTTCCACACGCCGGTGACCTGGATGATCGCGGCGACGACGATGATCGGCAGCGACATCGGCAGCATCAGCTGCGCGAAGATGCGCCAGAAGCCGCCGCCGTCGATGCGCGCGGCGTGGAACAGCTCCTGCGGGATCGCCGCGTAGTAATTGCGGAACAACAGCGTCATGAACGGCATGCCGAAGACCAGGTGGACCAGCACGACGCCCGGCAGCGAGCCGAAGATCCCGAGGCCGGCGGCCATGCGCACCAGCGGGTACATCATCACCTGGCCGGGAATGAAGGCGCCCAGCATCAGCGCGCCGAACAGCAGCGAAGAGCCGCGCGGCTTCCAGAACGACAGCGCGTAGCCATTGAGCGCGCCGACCAGCATCGGCAGGATCGTGCTCGGCACCGTGATCGCCACCGAATTCCAGAAGCCGGCGCGGATGCCCTCGCAGGACTCGCCGGTGCACGCGCCGCTCCAGGCTTCGCTCCACGGCGCCAGCGTCATTTTGACAGGAAGCGCGAAGATGTTGCCGAGTCCGATCTCGTCCATCGGCTTGACCGAGGTGACCAGCATGACGTACAGCGGCAGCAGGAAGAACAGCGCCGCGGTCAGCAGGAATACGTAGATGCCGATGCGCGCCGGCGTGAATGCGCGGCGGCTCATGCGCGGTCCTTGCGGCTGCGCGCGTAGGCGTAAGGCGCCAGCACCGCCAGCACCGGCACCAGCAGCATCACGGCGCCGGCCGAGGCCAGGCCGATGTTGGCGCGCCCGAACAGGTTATCCATGATGAACTTGGCCGGCACTTCGCTGGCCGTGCCGGGGCCGCCCTGGGTCATCGCCACCACCGCGTCGAACAGCTTGACGACCGCGGTCGACAGCAGCAGGAACACGGTGGCGATGGTCGGCCCCATCATCGGCAGCACGATCGAGGTGTAGACGCGCCAGGCCGGGATGCCGTCCAGGCGCGCGGCCTTCCAGATGTCGCCGTCGATGCCGCGCAGGCCGGCCAGCATCATCGCCATCACCAGGCCGGACGCCTGCCACACGGTGGCGATGACGATCGTGTAGATCACCATGTCCTGGTCGATGATCCAGTCGAAGTCGCCGGAAAATCCCAGCTGCGCGAGCACCTTGCCGATGCCGCCGCCTGGCGTCAGCATCCACTGCCAGACCAGGCCGGTGGCGACGAACGACATCGCGTAGGGATACAGGAAGACGGTGCGCAGCACGCCCTCGCCGGTGACGTTCTGGTCGATGAACACCGCCAGCAGGAAGCCGATCAGCATGCATGCGCCGACGAACAGCACGCCGTAGATGGCCAGGTTATGCAGCGACAGCATCCAGCGCTCGTTGTCGAACAGGCGCGCGTACTGCATCAGGCCGACGAAATGATCGGACGGGAAGCTGCGCGAACTGGTGAAGGAAATGCGCAGCGACCACAGCACCGAGCCGAGGTAGCCGACGATCACCGTCAGCGCCATCGGCAGCAGCGCGGCGAAGGGGACGATGCCGCGAAGTCGATGCGAAGCGCGCATCAGGCTAGTTCTTCAGCGCCGCGGCGATGCGCTGCTGCGCCTTTTCGACCGGCATATTGGTGTTCCAGAATGCGGTCAGCACGTCGACCAGGTCGCCGTTCTGGGCCGGCGTCAGGTACACCTCGCCGTTGCCGACGTGGCGCGTGCGGTCCTTCATGATCGCCAGGCCGGCCTGCGCGCAGACGTCCATTTTGGAAGCGTCGACGTCGCCGCGAATCGGCACCGAGCCTTTGAGGCGGTTGAATTCGACCTGAGTGGCCGGCGCGACCATCACGTTTGCCAGCAGCTTTTGCGCCTTGAGCGCTTCGGGGTCGCTGGTCTTCGGGAAGATGAAGGCGTCGCCCTGGATCAGGTACGGCGACTTCGGACCGAAGCCGGGAATGCAGCCGTACTCCTTGCCGGCAGTCTGGTGCGCGGCGCCGAATTCGCCCTTGGCCCAGTCGCCCATGATCTGCACGCCGGCCTTGCCGGAGATGAGCATCGCGGTCGCGTCGTTCCAGTTGCGGCCCGGCGAACCGGCGTCGACATAGGAGTGCAGGCGCTTGAACGCAACCAGCACCTTTTTGAAAGCCTCGGAATTGATCGCCTTCGGATCGCGGTCGCGGAACACCGACAGGTACAGGTCCTTGCCGCCGACGTTCGCCAGCACCGCCATGAACACGATGTTTTCCTGCCACGACTGGCCGCCGTGCGCCAGCGGGATCACGCCGGCCGCCTTCAGCTTGTCGAGCGCGGCGAACAGTTCGTCCATCGTGGCCGGCTCCCTGGCGATGCCGGCCTTCTTGAATGCGGCCTTCGAGTACCAGATCCAGGTCGGCATGTGGATATCGATCGGCACCGCGTAGTAGTGGCCCTTGACCTTGATGACGCTGCGGATCGGTTCCGGCAAGGTGGCGTCCCAGTTCTGCGCCTTGGCCACGTCGTCGACGTTATTCAGCATGCCCTCTTCGATCACGTCGAGGAACTGCTTGGAGGTGTTGAACTGCGCGGCGGTGGGCGGCTTGCCGCCGACCACCCGGTTGATCGCCACGGCGCGCGCCTGCTCACTGCCCGCGATCGGGGTGTCCACCCAGACCCCGCCGGCGGCGCGATAGGCGTCGGCCACCTTCCTGACTGCGGCCGATTCGCCGCCCGAGGTCCACCAGTGGATGACTTCGGCCCTGGGGCCGCCCGCGTGTGCCGCGCTGCCGGCGCCGAACGCCAGCGCCATTGCGAGCGCCAGCTTGTGTGCTGTGACCATCTGATCTCCTTGAGTGCGGATCTGGGGTCCGCTTGCTGACAGGCGCATCGCCAATTCCAAATTGGAAACGTTCCCATCGCAATTGCCTGAATATAACACCCATCGTTTTTGAGTGTCAACGATTTACCGGCCGCGCCCGGCCCTGCGGGTGCGCCATTTTACGGGGTTTGGCGAGGCTTGCCGAGTATGCTGTCGAGTCTGGCTGTCGCCACCTGAAAATTGATCGCCAGCGGCGTCCAGGAATGATATATTCGGGAAAAATGGAAACGATTCCAGAATAAGCCACAGGAGACTCAGTGAACGTCCACACCAAGCGCATCCTCTTCGCCCTCTGCGCGCTGGCCGCCTTCAGCGCCGGCGCCGCGCCCGCCGCGCCGATGCCGCCCGGCGGCAAGCCGGCCGGCTATAAGCTCGCATGGGCCGACGAATTCGACCAGCCCGGCCTGCCCGACGCGGCGAAGTGGGACTACGACATCGGCATGAACAAGAAGGGCTGGCACAACAAGGAACTGCAGTACTACGCCAAGGGCCGGCTTGAAAACACCCGCGTCGCGAACGGCAAACTCCTGATCACCGCGCGCAAGGAGAAGCTGGCCGGCGAGGCCGACTTCGGCGGCCAGGCCTACACGTCGGGGCGCCTGTACACCAAGGGCAAATTCGAATTCACCTATGGCTTCGTCGAGGTGCGCGCCAAGCTGCCGTGCGGCCCGGGCACCTGGCCGGCGATCTGGATGCTCGGCACCGGCGCCGGCTGGCCCGAGCACGGCGAGATCGACATCATGGAACACTCCGGCATGAAGAAGGGCGAGGTCCTCGCCAGCCTGCACACGGGCGCCTTCAACTGGCCGAACAACACCCAGATCTCCGCGCCGACGCGGGTCGAGAGTGTGTGCGACGCCTTTCACAACTACCAGCTGACGTGGGACGCCGACCATATCTTCATCGGCGTCGACGACAAGAACTACCTGCAGTTCGCCAATCCGAAAGACGGCGACCACCACAAATGGCCGTTCAGCGATCCGCAATACCTGATCCTCAACCTGGCGATCGGCGGCATGATGGGCGGCCCGGTGGACGACAGGATCTTCCCGGCCACGATGGAAGTCGACTACGTGCGCGTCTACCAGCGCTGATCCGAACAACTAGAACAAAGAGGTTGCCGTGCCGTCCACTGTACCGAAACTCACCATCCTCGCCGGCCTGCTGCTGACCGCCGGCCTCCATGCCGCCGAGCCGACCAGCGCGCGCGTGCAGCGCCTGCTGTCGCAGATGTCGCGCGCCGAAAAGATGGCCGTGATTCGCGGCGCCCAGGAACCGGCCGACGCCACCCTGGGCCAGGCCGGATGGACCGCCGGGGTGAAGCGCCTTGGCATCCCCGACCTGCGCTTCGCCGACGGCCCGCCCGGCGTTCTGGTGCGCCACGCCTCGACCGGCATGCCGTCCACGCTGTCGATGGCGGCGACCTTCAGCCCGGCGGACGCGGAAGCGACCGGCGCGATCATCGGCCGCGACGCGCGCGCGCTCGGCGTCGACGTCATCCTCCAGCCCTTCATCAACATCTACCGCGACCCGACCTTCGAGCGCGCCTACAACACCTTCGGCGAAGATCCGGTCCTGACCGGCACGCTGGGCGCGCGCTTCGTGCGCGGCGCGCAGGCGCAGAACGTGATGGCGCAGGCCAAGCACTTCGTCGGCTATGACGGCGCGTCGGCCGACGTGAAGATCGGCGGCCAGGCGCTGCGCGAAATTTACGTGGCGCCGTTCCGCGACGTCGCCCAGGCCGGCGTCGCCTCGGTCATGTGCTCGTACAACCGCGTCAACGGCGTGCACGCCTGCGGCAACCGCTCCATCCTCAACGGCATCCTGCGCAAGGAGTCCGGCTTCAAGGGCTTCATCACTTCCGACTGGGGCGCGACCCACGGCGCCGAATTCCTCGTCAATGGCCTGGACATGGAGCAGCCGGGCATCGGTCCCGGCGCGTTTTTCGCCGTGACGAAGGAGGCGCCGGCGCCGGCCATGACGGCCGACGACAAGGCCGACCTGCTGGAAACGCTGGCCGCCGGCGTACCGGAAGAACAGAAGTACATCACTCGCCCTCGCCCTGAAACGCCGCAGCCGGAACCGGCGGGCGTGTCGAAGAGCCTGGCCGAAGCGTTCGCCAGGGGCAGCGTCGCCGACGCGGATCTGGATCGCGCCGCAGGCCGCATCCTCGGCCAGATGGAAGCCTTCGGCTGGCTGGACCGGGCCCCGAGCCACGCGATCAAGGCGCAGCCGATCGACGACAACGCGCGCGCCGTGCAGCGGCTGGCCGAACGCGGCGCGGTCCTGCTCAAGAACGACGGCGTGCTGCCGCTCAGGCCCGCGGACCTCGATTCGCTGGCCCTGATCGGCCCCGGCGCGCAGCAGACCTTCGCCATCGTCGCGGGCGAGGAACAATCGTTCGGCCGCGCCGAGCGCCAGGTCGGCGCGTATCACGCCCTGCGCACCATGACCGCCAGCCCTGGCATGCGCCTGGCCGTCGGCGCCGACATGACCGGCGCGCCGATCCCGAAAGCGGCCTTCAGCGGCCTGACCCGCGATGGCGCGCCGGCCGCCGACATCGACAACACGCTGCGCTCCGGCCAGCCGCTGCCGGCCGGCGCCAACGCCAAGTGGGAAGGCACGCTGGCGGTGGACGCCGACGGCGACTACGACATCGACCTGCAGCTGATCGGCGCCACCGGCCGCTTCATGATCGACGGCCGCAAGGTCGGCAACATGGGCTGGTGGGGCGGCCACGGCGACATCGTGTTCGCCAACCGCGACAACGTGGTGCCGACCACCGATGGACTCGACAACGTGCGCCGCCTGGTCAAGCTGAAGGCCGGCGCGCACAAGATCCAGGTCGAAGCGACCGCCGACAGCAGCAGCGTGCCGGTCCAGGTGCGCCTGGCGTGGGTGACGCCGCAGATGAGGAAGGCGGCGTTCGACGCCGCCGTCGACGCCGCGCGCAACGCAAAAACCGCGGTGGTGTTCGCATGGAGCCGCAACCGGCCGTCGTTCGGCCTGCCGGGCGAGCAGGACCGCCTGATCGAAGCGGTGGCCGCCGTCAACAAAAACACCATCGTCATCCTGAACACCGGCCAGGCGGTCGCGATGCCGTGGCTGGGCAAGGTGCGCGCCGTGATGGAGATGTGGTACACCGGCGACGAAGGCGGCTGGGCCGCGGCCAACCTGCTGACGGGCCGCGCCAATCCGGCCGGCCGCCTGCCGATCACCTGGCCGCGGCGCATCTCCGACGGACCGGCCAACGATCCGGCGCATCCGGAGCGTTCGTCGAAGGGCGTAAAAGGGAAGACCGTCTACGCCGAAGGCATCTTCGTCGGCTACCGCTGGTACGACCAGAAAAACATCGCGCCGCTGTTCCCGTTCGGCCACGGCCTGTCGTACACCAGCTTCAGCTACTCCGACCTCAAGCTCGCGCCGGCGGCCGATGGCGGCGTGGACGCCAGCGTGATGATCAAGAATATCGGCGCCCGCGACGGCGACGAAGTGGTCCAGGCCTACGTTGGCGCGCCGCGTCCGGCACCAGGCGGCGCGGCGTTCGCCAAGCGCGCCCTCGCCTCGTTCGACCGCATCACCCTGGCTGCGGGCGAGCAGCGCCGCGTCGAACTGCACATCCCGCCGGAGCGCATGCGCTACTGGTCGGAGCGCGACCAGGCGTGGCGCGACGCGCGCAACGGCCGCGTCGTCTACATCGGCGGCTCATCGCGCAACCTGCCACTGTCGAAAGCGCTCGGAAAATGAAGATCAATACGGAATACGATGCAATCGTCATCGGCAGCGGCATCAGCGGCGGCTGGGCGGCAAAGGAACTGTGCGACAAGGGCATGAAGACCCTGGTGCTCGAACGCGGGCGCGACGTCAAGCACATCACGGATTATCCGACCATGAGCAACCCGAGCTGGGACTTCCCGCTGCGCGGCGCCATCAGCCGCCAGCAGGCCGCCGAGAATCCGCTCATCTCGAAGGCCGCCGGCTACGACGCGACCACCGCGCACTTCTTCGTCAAGGACGCGGACCACCCCTACGTGCAGGAGAAACCGTTCCAGTGGATCCGCGGCTACCAGGTCGGCGGCAAGTCGCTGACCTGGGGCCGCGCCTGCGCGCGCTGGGCCGAAACCGATTTCACCGCGCCGGAGCGCTACGGCTACGGCATCGCCTGGCCGATCTCGTACCAGGACATCGCGCCCTGGTACAGCCATGTCGAGAAGTTCGTCGGCGTCTGCGGCAGCAAGGAAGGCATTCCCAGCATGCCGGATGGCGAATTCCTGCCGGCGTACGAACTCAATAGCGTCGAGCAGCACCTGCGCACGGTGATCGCAGAGAAGTTCGGGCGCCACTACGTCTCGGGCCGCTGGGCGCAGTTGACCGACCCGACCGCGCTGCACCTCGAACAAGGCCGCGGCCAGTGCCAGAACCGCAACCTGTGCATGCGCGGCTGCCCGTTCGGCGGCTACTTCAGCGCCAACAGCGGCACCCTGCCCTGGGCCGCGCGCACCGGCAACCTGACCATGCGCCCGCACTCGGTCGTCCATTCGGTCATCTACGACGAGAAGCTTGGCGTGGCCACCGGCGTCAAGGTGATCGACGCGAAAACCAAAGAGACGCACGTGTTCAAGGCGAAGATCATTTTCGTCAACGCCTCGGCGCTGAACACCAACCTGATCCTGCTCAATTCGAAGTCGAAGCGCTTCCCGAATGGCCTCGGCAACGACAACGGCCTGCTCGGCACCCACATCGGCTTCCACAACTACCGTGCCGGCATGAGCGGCGAGATCGACGGCTTCGAGGACAGCTACTACGAAGTGCGCAAGCCGGCCGAATGCATCATCCCGAACTTCCGCAACGTAAACAAGCAGGACACCGATTTCGTCGGCGGCTACGTGATCTTCTCCGGCGCCGGCCGCCCGGGCTGGGACGATCCCGGCATCGATCCGGGCGTCGGCCCCGCATTCAAGGAGGCGATGGGCAAGCCCGGCAAGTGGAACGCCTACATGTACATGCAGGGCGAGACCATCCCGAAGAAAAGCAACCATGTCCGCCTCAGCACCGACAAGACCGACCAGTGGGGGATACCGCTGCTGGTGACGTCTGTCGGCTACGACGACAACGACGACCGGATGGTCAAGGACTTCCTCACCGAGGGACGCAAGATGATGGAGGCGGCCGGCTTCAAGAACATCCAGGCCACCGACAACCACCAGGCGCCGGGCCTCGACATCCATGAGATGGGCGGCGTCCGCATGGGCAAGGATCCGAAGACCTCGCTGCTGAACGAACACAATCAGCTCCACTTGTGCAAGAACGTGTACGTCACCGACGGCGCCTGCATGACCAGCACCGGCAACCAGAGCCCGTCGATCCTGTACATGGCGCTCACCGCGCGCGCCGTCGACCATGCGGTCAGGGAGTTAAAGAAATGAACCGTCGCGACCTGCTCAAGGCCATTGCCGCTTCCACCGGCTGCGCGCTGATCGGCATGGAGGGCGCGCTCGCCAAGCCAGCCGTCCGCTCGCCATTCTCGGCGCGCGATCACGCCATGTTCGACGAGATTTCGGAGACCATCATCCCGCGCACCCGGACGCCCGGCGCCAAGGATGCCGCCGTCGGCGCCTTCATCGCTCGTTATTCGGCGGCCTGCTACGAGCCCGGGCACCTGCTCATCCTGAAGCAAGGCATAGCCACGCTCGATGGGCTGATCCGCGCGAAGTCTGGCGCCGACTTCCTGCACGCGTCGCCGGCGCAGCGGCAGTCGCTGCTGATCGACATCGACCTGCAGGCGAGGAAGCACGCGAAGGAACCGAACCAGGCCACGCCGCATTACTTCACGCTGATGAAGCAACTGACGCTGCTTGGCTTTTTCACCTCCGAACCTGGCGCCACTCGCGTGTTGCGCTACCGGCCCGTCCCGGGAAAATACAAGGGCGTCGTCCCTTACAAAAAGGGAGAAGCATCGTGGGCATGATGAACTGGCGCCTGCTGGCGCTTGCTACGCTTTCCGTAGCGCCGCTGCAATTGTGCGCCGCCACGCCTTCACAGCCCTACCTCGGCCGCTGGGACGTCACGCTGCAAACGCCGGAGCGCGCGTATTCGTCCTGGATCGACGTGCGTGAAGAAAAGGGCCGCGTGCGCGTGCGCATGGTGGGGCGCTGGGGCCATGCGCGCTGGCTGCCGAAGGCCGGCATCGTCGGCGGCCACCTGCGCTTCGTCTCGCCGAAGGAAGAAGAAGGACGCCCCGACGACATGGTGTTCGACGCCGTGCGCGCCGGCGCCGAGCTGCACGGAACCACGAGGGGGCCGGACGGCGCCGCGTGGACCTGGCGCGCCGAGCGCGCGCCTGCGCTACCCGCCGCGAAGGCGCCGCAGTGGGGCGCGCCGGTGCCGCTGAATGACCTGAGCGCATGGAAGCCTCTCGACGCGGCCGCCAAGCCGTGGCGCGTCGCCGACGGCACGCTGGTCAGTCCCGGCGCCGGCACCGACCTGCGCAGCGTCGCCGAATTCGGCGACTTCAAGCTGCACCTGGAATTCAACTGCGCGCCCGGCGCCAACAGCGGCGTGTACCTGCGCGGCCGCTACGAACTGCAGATCGAGAACGACCTGAAGCCCGAGGCGCCCAACATGCGCACCGCCGGCATCTACGGCTACCTGGCGCCCACGGTCGCCGCGCCGCGCAAGCCAGGCGTCTGGCACAGCTACGACATCACGCTGGTCGGCCGCTACGTCACGGTCGCCCTCGATGGCAAGGTGGTGATCGACCGGAAGGAAATCCCGGGCATCACCGGCGGCGCGCTCGATAGCCGCGAAGGCGCGGACGGTCCGCTGGTCCTGCAGGGCAGCGAGGACGGCGTGGTCACGTATCGCAATATCGTCATCACTCCGGCGCTGAAGAAGCCATGACGTCGGGACCGCGTCGGCGTTTCCTGCGCATGGGCGCCGCCGCGGCGGCCGTCTCCGCCATCCCGGCGAGCATCGCGCGCGCGCTGTCGATACCCGCCGCACGGGTCACCGGCACCATCGCCGACGTCGAGCACGTTGTCATCCTGATGCAGGAGAATCGCTCGTTCGACCACTACTTCGGCACCCTCAACGGCGTGCGCGGCTTCGGCGATCCGCGTCCCATCACCCTGCGCAACGGCAAGCCCGTGTGGTACCAGCCCGCCGACGACTACCGCCACGTGCTGCCGTTCGCCCTGCGCGGCGGCGACGAATCGGAAAACCGCACGCAATGCGTAGAGACCGATTTGCCGCACGTGTGGAAAGGCAGCCAGCGCGCCTGGGCGTTTCACGACGCCTGGGTCCACCACAAGCAGCACACCTCGATGGGCTACCTGACGCGCCAGGACATCCCGTTCTATTACGCGCTGGCCGACGCCTTCACCATCGGCGACGCCTATCACGCGTCGCTGTTCGGGCCGACCAATCCGAACCGGATGTACCTGTTCAGCGGCACCAACGGCCTGTCGGTGAACCAGGACGGCTTCCAGGCGCTGGAGAACGTCGACGACCTCAATTACACGGCGCCGATGGCGCTGGACAAGGCTGGCTGGGTCTCGCCCTACACCTGGACCACTTACGCCGAGCGCCTGAGCGCGAAGCAAATCAGCTGGAAGGTGTACCAGGAATACGATAACTACGGCTGCAACGCGCTGGCCTACTTCCCGCAGTTTCGCAACCTGGACCTGAACGATCCGGCGCAGCGCGACCGCTACCGGCGTGGCCGCGCCTGGGCCGGCGAAACCTCCGCCGGACAGGCCGTGAACCCCAACCCGCCCGATGCGCAGGCGCTGGTCGACCAGATCGCGCTGGACGTGCGCAACGGCGCCTTGCCGGCGGTATCGTGGATCGTCTCGCCGGCGAAGTTCTGCGAGCACCCCGACGTCAATCCGCCGGGCTACGGCGAATCGCTGGTCGCGCGCATCCTCGACGCGCTGACCGCCAATCCGGCCGTGTGGGCGAAGACCGCT
Organism: Massilia sp. P1_C10; assembly: GCF_056406475.1. Lineage (NCBI taxonomy): Bacteria > Pseudomonadati > Pseudomonadota > Betaproteobacteria > Burkholderiales > Oxalobacteraceae > Massilia > Massilia sp. P1_C10. The sequence continues at coordinate 17,900 of NZ_JBFUAC010000009.1, read as the reverse complement.
TTCATCATCTGCTACGACGAGGAAGGCGGCTTCTTCGACCATGTGCCGCCGCCGGTGCCGCCGGCCTCGCGCAGCGACGGCTACAGCGGCGTGCCGACCGACGGCGAAGTCTCCGGTGGCGAGCCGGTCGGCCTCGGCCCGCGCGTGCCGCTGCTGGTGGTGTCGCCGTGGACCCGCGGCGGCTGGGTGTGTTCCGAAGTGTTCGACCACACCTCGATCCTGCGCTTCCTCGAAAAGCGCTTCGGCGTGGCAGAGCCGAACATCTCGCCGTGGCGCCGCGCCGTCTGCGGCGACCTGACGTCGATGTTCGACTTCGCGAAACTGGACGCGCAACGCCCCGACAGCCTGCTGGCCACCGGTCACCGCACCTACCTCGACCGGGCCGACGTCCTGTGCCGCAACCGCAAGGTCGTGCCGCTGCCGGTCAATCAGAGCCTGCCTGCGGCGGAGAGCGCGGCGACGCGTCCCGCCCGCGCCCTTCCTTACCGGCTGGCCGCCGACGGCGCGCGCAAGAACGACGCTTTCACGATCGCTTTCGCCAACAATGGCAAGGCGGGCGCCGTCTTCACCGTGTATTCGCTGCGGCACAACAACGGTCCCTGGTACTACACGCTGCCGCCCGGCGACGCCTTCACGGAATCGTGGCCGCTGCGCGGATTCGCGGACCGGCAATACGATTTGCGCGCATACGGTCCGAACGGCTTCGTCCGCGTTTTCCGCGGCAGCGCCGACAGCAATGCGGAAGTCGCCCTGCGCCACGATGCGGCGCGCAAAGAGGTCGTGCTGGTGCTGGCGAATCGCTTCGCGCGCGACTGCACGTTCACCCTGAAGGACGGAGCCTATGGCGCCGGCACGCTCGCCTTGAAGGTGGACGCGGGCCAGCAAATGACGCTGCCATGGCCGGTCGCGGCAAGCCACGGCTGGTACGACCTCGAGGTGGCGGTGGACCAGGATTCAGTGTTCTACCGGCGCCTGTGCGGCCATCTCGACGATGGCCTGCCGAGCCGCAGCGATCCGTCGTTCGGCGCGGCGCGCGAAAAAGGAGTGTGAAGATGTCCATTTTCAAAGCAGGACTTCTGGCCTGCGCGCTCGCCATGCTGGCGCCGGCATGGGCATTCGAGACGGTCGCGTTGGCGATTCCCAGCCCGTCGATGCAGAAGGCGCCGCGCGCCACCGTGATCCTTCCCGACGGTTACGGCAAGGACGCGAGCCGCTTCCCGACGGTCTACCTGCTGCACGGTCATGGCGGCAGCGATGCCGACTGGGCGTCGAAGACGAGCATCGGCAAGCTGGCCGACACTTACGGCCTGATCGTCGTCATGCCCGACGGCGGTTACGACAAGTGGTATGTGGACAGCCCGGTGTCACCCACGGACAAATACGAGACCTACATCGGCGAGGAAGTCGTGACGTTCATCGATCAGCGCTTCCGCACAGTGGCGCAGAGGAACGCGCGCGCGATCACGGGCCTGAGCATGGGCGGCTTCGGCGCGCTCCACATCGCGCTCAACCATCCGTCCACGTTCGGCGCGGCCGGCAGCATCAGCGGCGGTGTCGATCCGCGTCCTTTCCCAAAGAACTGGAACCTCGCAGGGGCCTTCGGCGACCCGGTCAACAATGCCGCTTACTGGAGCAGTGTGGCGATCATCAACAACGTGCACCGCATTGCCGATGGCGGCATCGACGTGGCGATCGATTGCGGCGGGGACGATTTCTTCGCACCCGGCAACCGCGCGCTGCACCAGCGCATGCTCGAACTGAAGATCCCGCACGACTACACCGAGCGCCCCGGCGGCCATAGCTGGGACTACTGGGCCAACGCCATCAAATACCAGATGCTGTTCTTCTCCACCAAATTAAATGACTCGACAAATCGCTAGCGCGTTCCTCCTCTACCTGGCGTTTGGCTTGTCAGCCTCCGCGCAGGGGGTGCCGCCGGCCCAGCTGGTGCCGCAACCGCAGTCGCTGACGCTGGCGCCAGAACCACCGTTCGTGCTTGACCGCAGCGTCAGCGTCGCCGCGCCCGCCTCGCTGGCGCAGCCGGCCCACCTGCTGGCCGCCACGCTGAACCTGCGCGAGAATGCGGCGCACGGCGGCCGCGAGATTCGCTTCAAGCTCGAACCCATACCGGGCGCGGTCGCGGGCGCCTACCGATTGCAGGTGCGCGAATCGGCGATCACGATCTCCGCGGCCGATGCGGCGGGCGCCTTCAACGGTGCGCAGACCCTGCTGCAGATGCTGCCTGCCGGCGATGCGGCGAAGCGAACCGGGAACGCCGTTGCGGCGCTGGATATCGCCGACGCCCCCCGCTTCGCGTGGCGCGGCCTGACGCTGGACGTGGCGCGCCACTTCTTCGGCGTGGCGACGATCAAGCGCGTCATCGACAGCATGGCCGCGTACAAGCTCAACGTCCTGCATCTGCACCTCACCGACGACAACGGCTGGCGCGTCGCAATCCGCTCCTATCCGAAGCTGACGACGATCGGCGCGCGCGGCGACATGAGCAATCCGCGCGGTCCGGCGCGGTTCTACACGGCCGCCGACATCCGCGCCATCGTGCGCTACGCGGCCGAGCGCCAGATCGAGATCGTGCCGGAGATCGAGATGCCTGGCCACGCCGGCGCCGCGGCGCGCGCCTATCCCGAGTTCTTCGACGGCGCCCACACCTTCAACCCGGCGCATCCCGGCACGTATCGATTCATCGATACCGTGCTGGCCGAAGTGGCGCAGCTGTTCCCCGGCCGCTACATCCACTTCGGCGGCGACGAGGTCGACGCCAGCGAGACCGGCTGGAGCCGGAGGCCGGCGGTGGTGGCGATGGCGCGCGCGCTGGATCCCGCATCCGACAAGCCGAATTTCAAACCGGTCGAAGCCGAATTCGCGCGCCGCGTCGTGCAGCTGATCCGCAAGCACGGGCGCACGCCAATGGGCTGGGACGAGATCATCTCGGCGGGGCTGAACGCCGACACGCTGGTGCAGTGGTGGCGCATGGACAAACCGGAGGTCATGCGCACCGCGCTGGCCCAGGGGCAGTCGGTGGTGCTGTCGCCGGCCGACACCATGTACCTCGATTATCCGCAGGCCCTCGGCGAGCCGGGCGCGCCGTGGGGCGGCAATGAAGGCGGCCCGATGTCGGTGGAGAAGATCGTCGCCTGGGAGCCGATGCCGGCCGGCCTCCCGGCCGAGGCGCAGAGCCGCATCCTGGGCGTGGAGGCGGCGTTGTGGACGGAGCTGGTGCGCAGCGAAGCGTACTTCGAATTCATGCTGTATCCGCGGCTGGCCGCGGTGGCCGAGGTGGCGTGGCGCCAGAAGCCCAACTCCATGCCGGCGGCATTCGCCGCGCGGGTGGCGCCGCATGTGGCGCGCTGGCGGGCGTTAGGGCGCAGCGTGCGCGGCGGCCCCGAAGACGCGGTCAAATACATGACGCATTAAGCCAGGGGTCAGGTCCGCCGGACCTGACCCTATTCCTGCGAACCGCGCCGGGTTCGCTCAGTGTGTCATGTACTTCGACGCGTCGTCCGGGCCGTGCCGCGAGTTGATGCCGGCGGCGTCGAGCAATTCGATCTGCGGCTTCAGGCGCGCTTCGAACTTTTGCAGGTCGCGCCTGGCCGCCGGCGACCACGCCACTTCGGCGAACGCCATCATGCGCGGATACAGCATGAACTGCAGGAAGCTCTCGGTGCGGATGAATCCCGTCCAGAGGCAGGCTTCGATGCCCCGCACGCGCGAGCGTGCCGCTGCGGAATAACTCGCCGGAATCGGCTCCCACGCCAGCACCTTGGCCATCGACGTCGGGCCGTTATCGTTGCCCTCCCACGGCGCGCCCGGCTCGCCGAGTCCTTGCGGATAATCGAAGTAGACCTGGTCCACCGGCGACAGCACCACGTCGTATCCGGCCTTGACGGCCAGGTCGCGCGCCTCCGGATGGTCCTTGCGCCACCATTGGATCACCGCGCTGCGATCGACGCCGGCGCTGAACGCCTCGTCCCAAGCCATCGGCTGGCGGCCGATGCCGCGGATGATCTCCGTCACCCGGCGGTCGAAGTGCCCCTCGACCGCGCGAATGTCCTTGCCGCCCAGTTTCTGGCGCAGCGCCTGGATGTCGGGCCGGGTGCCCCAGTTGCTGCCCAACGCCAGCTCGTCGCCGCCGAAGTGCAGCTGCGGCGACGGGAACAGGCGGGCCACTTCCTTGAACACCGCTTCGACGAAGCCGTACGTCTCGGGATTGGCCGGGTTGATGCTGTTGCCGCCATCGAAGAACTGCGGATAGGCGCGCGCCGACCGGCCGGCATGGCTCGGCATCTCGACGGTCGGCACGACCGTGATATGACGCGCCGCTGCGTAGGCGACCAGCTCCCTGACATCTGCCTCGGAATAGAACTCGCCGTTCTGGTCGTCCGTCAGTTTCGGATAGGCCGGAATGGCGATGCGCCAGCCGGCGTTGTCGGTCAGGTGCAGGTGCAGCACATTGAGTTTGTAGTAGGCCATCTGGTCCATGATCGACATCAGCGCCGACTTGGGGAAGAAATGGTTGGCCACGTCGACCAGCAGGCCGCGCCAGGCGAAGCGCGGCGCATCGCTGATCTCCAGCGCCGGCAGCGGCGCGCCGCGGGCGGCGACGACCAGCTGGCGCAGGCTCTGGGCCCCGTAGAACAGCCCCGCGCTGTCGGCCGCCTGGATGCGGATCCGTTCCGGCGTCAGCGACAGCGTGTAGCCTTCCTTCGGCGCGGACGGCACCATCTCGAGCACGATCTCGCGGCCCTTGCCGGCGCCGTTCGGCAAATGAAGCGATGACGCCAGCTGCGCCGCCGTCGCGGCAGCCGCGCCGCGGCCGATCACCGGCGTGTCGGGGGTGAGGACAAACACGCCCTGGCCGGCTTTGGACTGGGACGGTTGCGGGATGACCGCATCGACGGCGGCGACGGCGGGCCCTGGTGCGCCTTGGGCTGCGCCGGCGAAGGCGGCAGTCATGAAGCAGGCCGCTGCAATGCGCAACAGCCCGCGGATTTCGATACTCATGCGAGGTCTTTCTTTTTATGTGTTCAGGAAGCGGCGCAATACTTGCGGATGAAGTCAGCGTGGGTCGGCATGAAGTCGACGCACTTCCGCACCACCGTTTCGACATTGCCGAGGAACTCGGCGACTTCGCTGGCGGGACGCACGTCGGCGAACGGATGATGGCTTCTCGCGCGGATGCGCTGGCCGTGCATCACCTGCAGCCAGCTCACTTCGCCGAACAGGTCCAGTTCGGCGCGCGACAGGCGGCCATTGCTGCGGTACAGGTCCATCTTGTGCTGCAGGCTGTCCGGGATGGCCATGGTGCGGCAGTAGTTCCAGAACGGCGAGTCGTCGCGCTCGGTGGCCTTGTAATGCAGGATGATGAAGTCGCGGATGCGTTCGTACTCGGTCTGCGCCTGCGCGTTCGCTTCCGCGATGTCGGCCTCGTCGAAGCCGGCGCGCGGGAACATCGTCAGCATGCGCAGGATGCCGGTCTGGATCAGGTGGATGTTCGTCGACTCGATCGGCTCGAAGAAGCCCGCGGCCAATCCGATGGCCACGCAGTTCTTGACCCAGACCTTGTTGCGCCGTCCCGGCACGTAGGAGATGTGGCGCGGGTCGGCCAGCTGCTTGCCGTCCAGGTTATTCAGGAGGATGGAAGCGGCTTCGTCGGACTCCATGAAGCGGCTGGAGTAGACGTGGCCATTGCCGATCCGGTGCTGCAGCGGGATGCGCCACTGCCAGCCGGCCGAATGGGCGGTCGCGCGCGTCATCGGAATCAAGGGCTCGACCGAGCTGCATGGCACCGCGATCGCGCGGTCGCACGGCATCCAGTGCGACCAGTCCTGGTAGCCGGCCTTGAGGGTCTGCTCGATCAGCAGGCCGCGCAGGCCGGAGCAGTCGACGAACAGGTCGCCGCCGATCTTCTCGCCGCTTTCCATCACCACCGCCTCGATGAAGCCGTCCTCGGGACGCTGGATCACCTGCGCGACCTTGCCTTCGGTGCGCACCACGCCGTCCTTCTCGGCCAGTCCGCGCAGGAAGCGCGAATACAGGCTGGCGTCGAAATGGTAGGCCGGGACGATCTCGCTCAGCGGCGAGCCTGGCATGTCGGACGGCGCCTTCATGAACTTCGCCTGCTGCGCCGCCGCCGTGTTGATCGAATATTTTTCCAGCGGGGCGGCCTTCCCGTCCTGGAACTGGCGCAGCCAGAAATGGTGGAACGGCAGGCCGTCGAGCTGAGGCCCCAGCTTGCCGAAGCCGTGTACGTAGCGGTCGCCGATGCCGCCCCAGTTGACGAACTCGATGCCCAGCTTGAACGTGCCCTGGGTCGCGCGCAGGAATTCGTCCTCGTCGATGCGCAGGATCGAATTGAAGGTGGCGATGTGCGGGATGCTGGCCTCGCCGACGCCGATGATGCCGATGTCGTCCGATTCGACCAGCCGGATGCGGTAGTCGCCCTTGAGGATGCGCACCATGGCGGCCGCCGTCATCCAGCCCGCGGTGCCGCCGCCGACGATGACGATATCCCGGATGTGATTATTTTGCATCTGCGTTCCTGCCCAACAAAGTAAAAAAAAAGCCCCTGCCAGTATATCGGCAGGGGCTCGCGTCAAGCCACGATCAGAACTTGTAGGTGGCGCCCAGCAGGATCTGCTTGCCGTAGGTGTTGTACTTCCACGGCAGCTGGCCGGTGCCGTTGCCGCCGACCTCGGGTCCCTTGGTCTGCACATACGGCGTATCGGTCAGGTTGTTGACCTGCAGCAGCAGCGACAAGCCCTTGTACTGCCCCGTCTCGAACGAGTAGCCGATCTGGAAATCGACCACGGCTTCGGCCTCGATGTGCGAAGACGACTCCGTTCCCAGGATTATGCTGCGGGTGGTCGAGGTGAAAGCGGAACGGTAGCGGCGGCTGATCCGGGTGGAGAAGCCGGCATTCTCGTAATAGGCCGTCACGCCGTTGACCACGCCGGAGAAGCCGTCCAGGTTGATCTTCTGGCCGTTGTTGTCGAGCGGCAGGCTGTTCTTGGTGCCCGACAAGGTGGCGGTCACGCCGAAATTGCTCAGCATCGGCGTCAGCAGCGAACCGTCGAGCGATGCGCTCAGCTCCGCGCCCCATACCTTGCCGCCCTCGCCGTTCGCCATGGCCGAGATGGTGCCGAGGTTCGGATTGCAGTCCTTGTTCGCCACGCTGCAGCCCGGGGTCAGGCCCGAGTAGTTCGGGAAACCGGTGAAGTCGCGCGTCACCGTCTGGTTGTAGATAAAGCTCTGGAGCTTCTTGTAGAACAGGGCGGCGGCCAGGTAGCTCTTCTTGCCGAAGTATTTCTCCAGCGAGAAGTCGACCGACTGGGCGCGCCACGGCTGCAGGTCCGGCTTGCCGCCGGCGCCGGCCGACCAGGTGCCGATGTTCGAGCCCAGGGCGATGGCGGTCAGCTTCGGCTGGTCGGCGCCGGCACGCATGTCATCCATCCGCGGGCGGGCCATTGCCTTGGCCATGCCGAAGCGGGCGATCAGATCCGGCACGATTTCAAAATTCAGGTTCAGGCTCGGCAGGTAGTCGGTGTAGGTCGAGCCGCCGGTGACCGGTATCACCGAGCCGGCGCCCGGCGCGCCCGGCGAACCGCCGCCGTCGTTCCAGGCAAAGCCATTCGAGAGCTGATCGGTGTGGACCGCCTGCACGCCGACGTTGCCGCGCACTGGAACGCTGCCCACGTCGGTATCGATGTTCAGCTTGGCGTAAGCGGTGCTGATCTTTTCGTGGATCGAATACTTCTGGGACTGGGCGTTCCACGGATTCTTGGCGGTCTGGGTATACAGCCCGAGGATGCTCGGCACGTCCCACGCCAGGATATTCGCGTTGATGTTGCCCATGTTCAGGTTGGTGGTGCCGCGCAGGGCAGCCGCGGGGATCGGCATATTGTCCTGCGCCAGCGTCAGCTGGTACTCGGAATTGTTGACCACCTTGTCGCGCTTGGTGTAATTCATGCCGAAGCTGAGCTTGCTGAACATGCCGTCCAGGCTGCGCTCCCCGCCGAGGCGCAGCGACTTGAGCTCATCGGTGTAGTTCGGCGTGACCAGCTGCGCCCACGACGGGTTGTTGGTCAGCCGCATGACCGCCGGATTGCTCAGGTCCTGGTTGGTCGACCAGCCCGGATTGGAATTGCTGTCCAGGCCGCTGAACATGAAGGTCGCGGCGCCGCGCGGCCCGGTGGCGATCGACTCGATCAGGCTCTCGTGGCGCTTGGCCTTGGACAGGCCGACGTCCATGGTGGCGGTCCACTTGTCGTCGAGCTTGAGCTCGCTCTTCCAGCCGGCCGAACGGATATCGTCGGTGCGGTTGAAGTTCTTGTCGTCGATGATGTTGGTGCCGTTGGCCACGGTGCCGCTGGCCACCACGGTGTTGCCATGGACGCTCTGGGTCTTGACGTTCGAATAGGCCGAGGCGGGGTCGGACCACAGGCCGAGGTCGCCGGTCCACTGGTTCGTCACGCGGTCCTGGGTGAACTTCGAATAGTACAGGTCGACCGCGGTGCGGAAGGTCTTGTTCGGACGGTACTCGATCACGCTCATCAGGCCATCGCGCACCTGCTTGCTCGACACGTTACTGGCGGTGAAGCCTTGCGAGGCAACCGCGCCGGCCGGGATGCCGGTGGCGCCGGCGCCCCATTGACCGACGTAGTCGCCATAGGTCCACGACTCGTAATTCTTCGCCTGGCCTGGCGAATCGAGGTGGGCGAAGCCGAGCGAGAAGCCGACCGTGCGGTCGAGGAACTGGTCGATGTAGGCGGCGCTGACGCGGTTGCCCAGGGCGCCCTTGCCGTTGGAGTTCAGTTTGCCGTAGGAGTTTTTCTCGCCGCGCGCATTGAGGTAAATCTGGCGCGTCTGGAAGTCGAGCGGCATGGCCGGACGGATGTCGATCGTGCCGGACAGGCCCTGGCCGACCAGCGCGGCGTCGGGGGTCTTGTAGACCAGCACCTGGTTCACCAGTTCGGACGGGTACTGGTCGTACTCGGCGGCGCGGCCGTCGCCGGAGCTGACCACTTCGCGGCCGTTGATGGTCGAGCCGGAGAAATCGCCGCCCAGGCCGCGGATCGAGATGCCGGAGGCGCGGCCGTCGACGCGTACCGCCGTCAGGCCCGGCAGGCGGGCGATCGAGTCGGCGATACTGGCGTCGGGCAGCTTGCCGATGTCCTCGGCCGACACCGCTTCGATGATCTGGTCGGAATTTTTCTTGGCCGCGATCGCGCTTTCAATCCCGCGGCGAATACCCGACACCACCACCACGTTGCTGGTGGCGACTTCCTGCGCATAGGCGGCCCCGGAGATCAGCAGCAGGGTGCAGGCCGCGGCAATCGGGGTGATCGGAAAACGCTGGAATACGAGTGCGGGCTGGGGAGAATGCGTGGTCGCTGGCTTGTTCATGTAGTGCAGCCTTCCTTTTGATAAGTAGGTTCAATTGTTGTTAGAAAGTCTAGTGAGATGGCCCATTGTCTCCAAATTGGAATCGTTCCCACACCTTCACCGCCGATAGTGCTGCTGGCTCGGTTTTTTGTCAATTGATTTGTTTTTTTGGTAGGCGTTCGCGCCACACCGGGACCGGCGGATCGGCGCGGCGGCTAGGCCTCGGCCGGCGCCGCGCCGGTCGCGGGCGCGTCCCCTTCCGGCAGCGGCCGGCCGCCCTCCGGCGCATCGGTCTGCGCAGGTCGCGCCATGGGCCCGCTGCCGAACAGGAAGCGCTGCACCCACAGCGCGAGCCGGCGATGCACCTTGCGCACGGCGTACGCGACCAGCGCGATCACGATCGCGTCGACTACCAGACTGCTCTTTTCCACCGCGCGCCGCACGCCGCCGTCGCCCGGCAGCACGCTCGAATAGATCCATTCGACCATGCCGAACAAGCACAGCAGCAGCACGCTGGCGACCGCAAACACCAGCGCGCGACTGGCGGCAAAATCAAAATCGAACACCCGGTAGCGCAGTACCGCGTAGGCGAGCCCGCCGAACATCAGGAATTGTCCGACGAAGTACATCACCACCGTGACGCGCAGGTCGCCCAGCACGGTGGCGTCGAACGCCGGCACCATGTTGAGGAAGCCCGGCACCGCTCCCACCGCGAACGACATCAGCAGCCACAAATGGCGCTGGCGCACTTCGCCGCCGGTATGGCGCCAGCCGTCGGCCAGGCTGACGAACACCAGCGCGAGGCCGAACACCACGATCATCAGGGCGGGCAGCCACAGCCACGGCGTTTCGCGTCCGAGTGCGAAGCCGATCGCATACGCCGTGGTACCTGCCACCAGCGCCCGGTACCACGGAAACAGCCGCCGCAGCGCGTTGCGCACCGGGCCCGGCGGATAGGGCTGGAACTGCAGCGCGAACACCACGCAGCCATACCAGATCAGGTTATAGCTGGCGATATTGACGAACTTGCTCAATTCCAGCGTGGGGCCGGCAGGCGAATAATTGAAGTTGTGGAAGTAGATCAGGCTGAGCGTGACGAAAGTGATCGACAGCGCGCGGTAGGCCGGCCCGTCGCGTCTGAACGCGACCATCAAGGCGAACAGCAGCGCGGGAATCGACATGAAGAAGCGGCCGCCGTAATCGAAGTAATCGCCGTTGCTGACCGGCTCGGGCACGGCCAGCAGGGACAAGCGGCGCTCCTGCCCTCCCTGGGACAAGGTCACCCCGACCCGCTCGCCGGGCATGAACTTGCGCCAGCGATTCTCGTAATCGTCGAACGTCAGATAGTCGCCGGGCCGTCCGCCCGCCATCGCCATCGGCAGGCCTGGTTCGGCCGACCGGATGCGCAGGCGATAGGTGCCCTGGCCATCGGCCGTGTTGCCGATCGTGTCGGCCAGGGTCACGCCCAGGCTGCCCTGCTGGCCGTCGATCAGCAGCGGCTTGACGGCATGGCTGAACTCGCTAACCATCAGCACGGAGGTCAGCGCCACCAGGACGCAGACGAGCAATCGCCAGACCCTGGTGGATATCCAACCCCGCGCGATGACCTCTGCCCCCAAACATCCTCCCGAAGCCGCAAACTATTATAGTTGGGCAATATATTGGGGATATTAACGGAAACGAGGGCCAACAAGTGCACGCTTTGTAACAGTGCGCGCCCTATCCGGCCAGGCCGAGCCAGGCCGGCACGTGCGACAGTACATACAGCGCCACGCCGATCAGGCCGCCCACGATGGTGCCGTTGATGCGGATGAACTGCAGGTCCTTGCCGATATTGAGCTCGATCTGCTGCGACATTTCGCGGCTGTCCCAGTTCTTCACCGTGTCCGAGATATGCTTGGTGAGGAACTGCGCGAACTCCGGCGCGGCGCTGCGCGCGGCCGATTCCAGGTGGTCGTTGAGCGACTGGCGCAGGCGCGCATCCTCGGCCAGCGTCTTGCCGATCCAGGCGCCGGTGGCCACCACGCGCTTGTGCAGCACCGAGTCGTCGCTGTGCAGGTCCTTCTTCAGCCACGCCTTCAGGTCGTCCCACAGCGTTTTCAGGTAGGCGTTGAGGGTCTCGTCGCCGATCAGGTACTGCTTGATCTCCTCGCCCTTCTGCTGGAAATCCGGATCGTGCTTCAGGCGCGCGACGAAGTCCGCGGTGAACGCGTCGAAGTTCTTGCGGATCGGGTGTTCGGGGTCGGCGTCGATGCGCGCCAGGATGCCGGCCGCCAGCCGCACCGCGATGTCGGCGCCCTTGCGGCCGATCGCCTCCTTCGGGATCACCTTTTCGAACATCGAATATTCTTCCTTCAGCCAGTCGACGATGCCCTGCGCGATGAAGGCCTGGGTGTCCTCGTTGTGCAGCAGTTTGGCCAGCTGGTTGATGCCTTCGTCGAGCAGCTGCTGATGGCGCCCGTTCTGCGTCATCGATTCGAGGATGGTCCCGGCCGACTGCGACAGGTCGACGCTGCCGATCAGGGTGTGCACCGCCTTGCTGATGAATTTCTGGACCGGCGCGTCCTCGATGAAGTCGAGCACCCCGGCCGCCAGCTTGACCAGGTAGTCGCCCAGCTGGCGCGAGTTCTCGGGTTTCAGCAGCCAGTTCGCAACCGTCCGCGCCGGGTCGTGGCGCCGGATCAGCGCGACCACCGATTCGGTGTCGAGGAATTTGTCGCGCACGAACACCGCCAGGTTGTCGGCGATCTTGTCCTTGTTCTTGGGGATGATCTCGGTGTGGCGCGACACCAGCGGAATAGGAATGCGCTTGAACAGGGCGGCGACGGCGAACCAGTCGGCCAGCGCGCCCACCATCGCCGCTTCGGAAAACGCCTTGAGCAGCTCGACCCACCATACCGGCCGCAGGAACAGGGTGATGACGAACAGGACGCCGGCGCCCACGAAGAACATCAGCGCCAGCCGCTTCGAGTCGCGCAGCTCGTCCTGCTTGGCGGCGAGCGCGGCGCCGCTCAAATCGGCTCCCCCACGTCGGCGTCGTCGTCCAGCGCGTATTCGCCGCGCTCGTAGGCGGCGATGATTTGTCCGGCTTGCACCAGGTAGCTCGCGGGCGTCAGGATGCGCACGCCGCCCAGCGCCGGCGCGATCAGCAGGTCGGCCTGCACGTGGTTGGCGTCGGCCACCACCGCGGGCACGCCGCCGGCCACCAGGCAGCCCTGCAGCAGCCAGGCGTCGGTCGGCACCATGCACTTGGCGACCACGAACAGGTCGCGGCCGGGCAAGGCTTCGGCTTCCATCGTCACATCGGCGGGATGCAGCAGGTGTTCCATCGCGACTCCTAAGCGGGTAAAGTCATGTCATCTTACTACCGCCTCAGATCACATGCGCGTCCTGTAGCGCCGCGATGGCGTCGGGCGCCCAGCCCCAGTCGGCGAGGATGGCGGCGCTGTCGGCGCCCGGCTTCGAGGCGGCATTGTCGACCCGCGGCGCGGTGCGCGAGAAGCGCGGCGCCGGCGCCGGCTGCACCACGCCGTCGACCTCGATGAATGTGCCGCGCGCCTGGTTGTGCGGATGCGCCGGCGCCTCCGTCATGTCCAGCACCGGCGCGAAGCACACGTCGGTCCCCTCGAGCAGCGCGCACCAGTCGTCGCGGCTGCGGGTGCGGAACAGAATTTCGAAACGGCGTTTCATTTCCGGCCATGCCGCGTGGTCCATCTGCGGCCCCTGTCCGGCGCCGGTGAGCTCGAGCAGCAAGGCGTAGAACTGCGGCTCGAGCGAAGCGATGGTGATGAACTTGCCGTCGGCGCAGGCGTAGCTGTCGTAGAACGGCGCGCCGCCATCGAGCAGGTTCGATTCTCGCGCATCGTTCCACTGGCCTAAGGCGCGCATCCCGTACATCATTGCGCCCAGCAGCGCGGCGCCGTCGGTCATCGCCGCGTCCACCACCTGGCCCTTGCCGGAGGCGCGCGCTTCCAGCACCGCGCACACCACGCCGAACGCCAGCATCATGCCGCCGCCGCCGAAGTCGCCCACCAGGTTCAATGGCGGCGCCGGCGGCGTATCGGCGCGGCCCATGGCATGCAGCATGCCGGTCAGCGCGATGTAATTGAGGTCATGGCCTGCCGACTGCGCCAGCGGGCCTTGCTGGCCCCAGCCGGTCACGCGGCCGTACACCAGCTTCGGGTTGCGCGCATGGCAGGCTTCGGGCCCGAATCCGAGCCGCTCCATCACGCCGGGCCGGAAGCCCTCGATCACCACGTCGGCCTGGTCCAGCAGCGCCAACACCACCTCTTTGGCCGCCGGCTGCTTGAGGTCCAGCGCCAGCGAGCGGCGCCCGCGCGCCATCACGTCGAACTTCGTGCCCAGCATCGGGAACGGGTTGGCGGCGCCGGACGCGCTTTTCCTGTCGATGCGGATCACTTCCGCGCCCATGTCGGCCAACATCATGGCGGCGAACGGGCATGGGCCGAGCCCCACCATTTCGACCACGCGAACTCCTGCCAGCGGTCCAGCCATCTGCTGCTCTCCTTACAGTGAACGGGCGATGATTTCTTTCATGATCTCGTTGGCGCCGCCGTAGATGCGCTGCACGCGCGCGTCCACGTACATCTGGGCGATCGGGTATTCGAGCATGTAGCCGTAGCCGCCGAACAGCTGCACGCACTGGTCGATCACCTTGCACTGCAGGTCGGAGATCCAGTACTTCGCCATCGACGCCTGCACCGCGTCCATGCGGCCGGCGATCATGTCGTCGATGCAGCGGTCGATGAAGATGCGCGCGATGGTCGCCTCGGTCTTGATCTCGGCCAGCACGAAACGGGTGTTCTGCATTTCGATCAGCGCCTGGCCGAAAGCCTTGCGCTCGCGCGTGTGCTCGATGGTCAGCTGCAGCGCGCGCTCGATCGCGGCCACGCCGGAGACGCCGAGAATGGTGCGCTCATAAGGCAGCTCGGTCATCAGCTGCGCAAAGCCCTGCCCTTCCACGCCGCCCAGCACATTCTCCAGCGGCGCGTGGGCGTCGTCGAAGAACAGCTCGCAGGTGTCCTGGCCCTTCTGGCCGACTTTTTCGAGGATGCGGCCGACCCGGAAGCCGGGATTGTCCTTGGTCTCGAGCAGCAGCAGCGACACGCCGCGCGCGCCGGCCGCGGGATCGGTCTTGACCACGACCAGGATCAGGTCGGCCAGGTAGCCGTTCGAGATAAAGGTCTTCGAGCCGTTGACCCGATAGCCGTCCGGCCCCGCCACGGCGGTGGTGCGGATGCCTTTCAGGTCGGAGCCGGCGCCCGGTTCCGACATCGCGATGGCGCCGACCATCTCCCCGGTGGCAAGCAGCGGGAGGTACTTGCGTTTCTGCGCCTCGGTGCCCTGGTTCAGGATGTAGTGGGCGACGATCGCGTGCACGTGGATGCCGAACGCCATGTCGCCGGCGTAGGCCAGCTCCTCGAACACCACGCACTGGTGGGCGAAGCTGCCGCCCGAGCCGCCGTATTCGTCGGGGATGTCGGCCAGCAGGATGCCCATCGCGCCGCCCTTGCGCCACAGCTCGCGGTCGACGTGCTGCTGCTTGCGGTAGCGCTCCTGGTTCGGGACGATCTCGCTGTCGACGAAGCGCCGCACGGCGTCGCGAAAGCCCTCCAGCTCCGGCGTCATCCAGGGTGAGGTCAGTTCCATCATGCGGCCCGGTACATCGTCACGACACAGGCGCCGCCGAGGCCCAGGTTGTGCTGCAGCGCGACGCGGGCGCCGTGGACCTGGCGCGCCGCCGCGTCGCCGCGCAGCTGGTGGGTCAGCTCGTAGCACTGCGCCAATCCGGTGGCGCCGAGCGGGTGGCCTTTCGACAGCAGGCCGCCGGACGGATTGGTCACCACCTTGCCGCCGTAGGTGTTGTCGCCCTCGCGGATGAATTTGTCGGCGCCCCCTTCGGGGCACAGGCCCAGGGCTTCGTAGGTGATCAACTCGTTGTGGGCGAAGCAGTCGTGCAGCTCGACGACGTCGAGGTCTTCCGGGCCTACGCCGGCTTCGGCGTAAACCTTGGCTGCCGCCTCGCGGCTCATATCGTAGCCGACCACGCGCATCATGTCGTTGCTGTCGAAGGTGCCGGGTCGGTCGGTGGTCATGGCCTGGCCGGCGATGTAGACGTCGGTGCGCAGGCCGCGCTTGCGCGCGAAGTCTTCCGACACCAGCACCGCGGCGGCCGCGCCGCAGGTCGGCGCGCAGGCCATCAGGCGCGTCATCACGCCGGGCCAGATCATCGGGGCGTCCAGCACATCCTGAGTCGTGACTTCCTTGCGGAACAGGGCCAGCGGATTGTTCACGGCGTGGCGGCTGGCCTTGGCGCGGATCTCGGCGAAGGCCGACAGCGGCGTCCCGTATTTTTCCATGTGGGCCAGGCCGGCGCCGCCGAAGTAGCGCAGCGCCAGCGGGATCTCCGGCTTGCCGACCAGTTTGTCGGTGACGGCGTCGAATGGATCGAACGGACTTGGACGGTCGGCGAACACGGAGGCCAGCGCGCCCGGGCTCATTTGCTCGAAGCCGAGCACCAGCACGCATTCCGCGGCGCCGCTGGCAATCGCCTGGCGCGCCAGGAACAGCGCGGTCGAACCGGTCGAGCAGTTGTTGTTGACGTTGATGATGGGGATGCCGGTCATGCCGACCTGGTACAGCGCCTTCTGGCCGCTGGTCGAGTCGCCGTAGACGTAGCCGGCGTAGGCCTGCTCGATGTCCTCGTAGGGAACGCCGGCGTCGTCGAGCGCCTGGCGCGCGGCCATCGCGCCCATCTGGTCGTAGGGCGCGCTGGCGCCCGGCTTGGCGAACGGGATCATGCCCACGCCCGTGACGAATACTTTCCTCATTCCCGCTCCTTGAAGGTTGACGGCCAATTATAGGTCAGTCGTACTAGTCCGTACAGCTCATGCGATAATCACATCATGCCATCGACTCTCGCCAGCGTCCCGAAAGCCAAGACTTCGGTCACCACCGAAAAAGGGCTGGGGCGCGCGCACGAGATCCTGCATGCGGCGCGCGCGCTGCTGGCGGCGGACGGCTACGCCGGCCTTTCGATGCGGCGCGTGGCGGCCGAAGTGGGCATGAGCCTGTCGAACGTGCAGCACTACTACCAGAGCAAGGACGTGCTGATCGAAGCGCTGCTGCTGTACACGATGGACGTATTCCAGGCCAAGATGGACGGCATTTCGGCGGAGATGGACAGCGCCACGCGGGTCGAGCAGTTCCTGTCGACGATCGACATGTTCCTCGAAGAGATTACCGACCCGGTGACGCACGCGATCTTCTTCGAAATCTGGGCGCTGGCGTCGCGCAATCCGTTTGCGTCGAAGCTGATGGACCGCATGCTGGCGCGCGAGCGCAAGGCGATCTTCAACCTGATCCGCCCGTTGAACACCGATATCTCCGACGACGAGACCATGCAGCGCGCGATCCTGATGGTGGCGCAGGTCGAAGGGCTGATGCTGTTCCGGCTGAACAAACATGCGCGGCGCGACGAATTCCTGGCCGTGCGCGCATCGGTGCGCAAAGTACTATTGATGCTGGCGATGGCACCGTAAAGGACATTGCGAGGCATCATCTCAATCAATTAGCTTCTCCCCTAGGCTGGCGAAGTCGCAGGACAGTTCTCTGCGACTGATGGCCGGAACTACTATGTGGTCGAATAAGCGGCGTGGCTTAAGGCTTCTACTGGCAGTAGCAACTTTGCCAGCGGGCGCCGGTGCCGCCCCCTCCCCGCCTTCCGGATGCGTCGGCCAGTCGCCAACCGCGGTGGCCCGCTGGGTGTGGAAGAACCGGCCGCCTCTCGACACGCCCGATGCGAATCGTTTTCTCGCCGCAGACTTGCGGGAATCGATCCGGCGCGATGCGGCACGCGCGAAACGAGCCGACGAACCTTGCGCGATCTGCAAAGGAGACCTCTGGACCAACTCGCAGGAAGGGGAAGCGCGTGCGCCAATGACATTCGCAATGACCGGTCTAGAAGGCGCTCGAGCGGAGGTCGTCTACACATTCCGGTTTTCGGTCGATCCCAGTGAACCGACCGAACAGCGCCGGACGCGCATCATCCTTATAAAGGAATCCGGATGCTGGAAGATCGATGACATGCGCTACGGAGCCGCCGATTCGATCAAGCGATGGGTGGAAGAAAATCGATAACGTGAGAGATCGTGTAGCTGAAAATGGGGTCAGGTCCGCAGGACCTGACCCCGGCCTTTGCTGGCGCCCGTAAACGGAGAAGGGGTCAGGTTTGAAGTGCCACCCAAATGTTGGACAGCGAGGATAACTAGCTGATCGCGTACCGAATCCTGTACTTCACAGGACTCAGGCCCTTCAGCCTCGATTTAATGCGCTTGCAATTATAGTATTCGATGTAGCTTGTGATCGCGAGCTGTAACTGGTCGACGCTGCTGAATTTCGTTCGATGAAACATCTCGCTTTTGAGGATGCCAAAGAAGTTCTCCATCACTGCATTGTCATGGCAGTTGCCCTTGCGCGAC
>NZ_JBFUAC010000008.1:0-247254 GCF_056406475.1 Massilia sp. P1_C10 | reverse complement strand
CCGTCACACCCCGTTCTTCAACAACTATCGCCCACAGTTCTACTTCCGTACCACGGACGTGACTGGTTCGATCGAGTTGCCAGCGGACAAAGAAATGGTCATGCCAGGCGATAACGTGTCGATCACCGTCAAGCTGATCAACCCGATCGCGATGGAAGAAGGCCTGCGCTTCGCAATCCGTGAAGGCGGCCGTACCGTCGGCGCCGGCGTCGTTGCCAAGATCCTGAGCGAAGCCAGCAAGTAATACATTAGCATCGCAGTAAATCAGCCAGGGACCTCGCGGTTCCTGGCTGAGTTTTTGATGTACAATGTCGGTCCCCCATATATTGCCGTGCGATAAGCGCGGTTCGCTCTTTAGAGGAAATATCATGTCCGCACCAAACCAGAAAATCCGTATTCGCCTGAAAGCGTTCGATTACAAGCTGATCGACCAGTCCGCACTGGAAATCGTCGAGACCGCGAAGCGCACCGGCGCCGTTGTCAAAGGCCCGGTTCCACTGCCGACCCGCATCCAGCGTTTTGACGTCCTGCGTTCGCCGCACGTCAACAAGACCTCGCGCGACCAGTTCGAGATCCGCACGCACCAGCGCCTGATGGACATCGTCGACCCAACGGACAAGACCGTTGACGCGCTGATGAAGCTGGACCTGCCAGCTGGTGTTGACGTAGAAATCAAACTGCAATAATTCTTGCAGTGGTGACGCCGGCGCGGTGATCCGCGCGGGCGAGTTGGGGCCGGAGAAGTTCGATGCAAATCGGACGATTCCGGCCCCAATGCCGTTTACGCCGCGTTCATTTGCCGCCATCATGGTCGCAGACAGGGGGGCAGATGCAATTCGATTCCGGGACATACCGCGGTCTGGCGAATGCCGTGCTGACGTTGCACGTCGGCGTCGTGCTGTTTGTCGTCGCGGGCCTGATCCTGACCCTGGTGGGCGGCGCCCTGCGCTGGCGCTGGGTGCGCAATTTCTGGTTCCGCGCGGCGCACCTGGCGGCGATCGCGTACGTCGCGTTGCAATCGTGGTTCGATATCGTTTGCCCGTTGACGACGCTCGAGCAGTGGCTGCGCATGCAGGCCGGGCAGGTCGCCTACGAGGGCGATTTCATCGGCTACTGGTTAGGCAAGCTCCTTTTCTATCAGGGGCCGCCTTGGGTGTTCATTGCCGCGTATTCGATGTTCGGCTTGCTGGTGGTGTGGAGTTGGTTTGCCGTGCGTCCTCGCGCGCGATTACATCGATCGGACACAGAACAGGCGGAAAGTTCCGGCTCGCGCGTTGAGCCGCGTTCAGGATCCAACACCGGTTCAAGATAGGATCGAAGGGTTTGTGGCCAAGTTCAGATAGGCCGCGCCTCCCCAGTCGATTCAGTCAGGCTCCCCGTGAAACCTTTTGGCAAACTGCAGGTCGAATGGGATTGGCGCAAGGCGACTTCCCAACCTTCGAAAACATGGCGTATCGTTAGAGGAAGCGGCGACCGTGTTGGAGGATCCGTTGGCCATATTCACACCTATATGAGCGAGGTTGATTGTTTCGACGACGAAATGCTTCCAGAATATCTGGACTGGAGCGGTGGCGTTCGCGGAAAATACGCAGGGCGGCGGCCCGAGAACCGTATTACTGTGTCGATCGAGGTGAAGCAAATGTCCGATGGCCAGTGGTGCGCGGGCGCGATGCAGTTTCCCGAGGCAACAGGAATTGGTGGCGATGCTAAGAGCGCGCTCCGCAATGCTGAGGCTCTGATCGCCGGGATTGTCGAAGATCGATCCGCACGGGGGGAAATTCCCCCGACCGGATTAAACTTTGCGATCGACTACCGGTAAGAGATCCGCAGCTATCGGCATGCTCGCCGCTCTTTGTCAGGCACTCGCCGCTGTTCGGCTTGTTGGTTCCGATAGCTAGCGACTGTCAATTGTGTTCCTCCACCATTTTACGGCCGGATGTTCTGGAGAAGGACGAACTCGCGCACGCCATTCGGATGCGCCTTCTTCCATGCTTCGAATTCCGCGCGATAGGATTCGCGATACATCAACAGCAGGATCGCCGTTTCCAGCTGGCCTTTTGCTTCAAGCTGGCGCAGTAACTCGAGGCTGGGATCGTCGAACGGGCTGGGCGATTTCTCACGCAATTCCGCGGCGACCTGAAGGGCTCCGCGCAGGGCCGCCAGTTCCGCGCCAAATGGCGAGACGGTCCGATCTTTTTGCGTCATCCCGCCCGCTACCGCCAAGCCGTAAGACAACCAGAAGCCCATGTCGACGCTGTTCGGCTTGTCAGCAAGTTCCTTGGCGATTTGTACATTGGGCGCGCCGGTTTTCGGGTCGAGCACGACGCTCGGCCTGTGCTGCAGCCGCAGCCGGGCCATGACCGCCCCATCGCGGCGCAGAAAACTTTCGAGCTTGTCCCAGTTGGGACGCTGGTTCGGATCGGCCGCAATGCCGCTCAGCAGCGCGTCCTGAGCGTCCCGCGTCTTGCCTTGCGCTGCCAGCGAATCGGACAGGAAGCGCCAGGCCTGGCCGTTCAGCGGCTCGATCGTGGCCGCCTTGCGAAAGCGCGCTTCGGCGTCGGCCCAGCGTTTTTGAAGGTAGTAGCAATCGCCGGCGTAGACCCAGGCGGTGGAATACTGCGGGTCGGCCTGCGCCGCCTGCTCATACTTGGCCAATGCTTCCTCTAGGCGCTTCTGGGCAAACAGGGATTCGCCGGCAGCGGCCAGCGCGGCTGCCTCCTTGTTGGGGAGGTGCAGCGGGGTCGGCGCGTCCTGTTGCTCGACCCGCATGATTTCGTTGGCGGTCGGGTCGGCTTCATTTTTTTTAAGCGCACTGCGCGCGAACGCCAGCGACTGCGCGCGGAACTTGGCGCGCTGGTCGCCCGTGCTGCGATCTGCGAGGTAGCCAAACAGGGCCGCGCTCATCGAGTCCGGCATCGACGACGCCGGATCGGCCTTGGCCGCTTCGCGATAGGTGTCGAACGCCTGCTGCGCCTGACCTTGCCCCAGCAGGCTCTGACCGCGATCGATGAGAGCCTGTCCCGCGGCATTGATGCCCACTGGGTTGGCCAGAGCGCTCAGCGCGAAGGCCGACAAGAGGGCGCAAGCAAGAATTCGAAGTCGCATAGTGTTCAGGTCAAGTGTCGGCGAATTGCCGCGAGGAACAAATACTAACATTGTTTTTTGCTCAACTTGCGGCTTGCCGATCCGATCAAACAACGCGATACTCGGGGCCATGAAAACCATCCTGATCGTCGAAGACGAACTGGCGATCGCCGACAGCATCGCCTACGCCTTGCGCACCGACGGCTTCGTGCCGCACCACGTCAGCTTCGGCGCCGCCGCGCTCGCCGCGATTCGCGCCAGCGGCCCCGATGCGCCCGCGCTGGTCGTGCTCGACGTCGGCCTGCCCGACATGAACGGCTTCGAAGTGTGCCGCCAGCTGCGCCAGTTCTCCAACGTGCCGGTGATTTTCCTGACCGCGCGCAGCGAGGAGATCGACCGCATCGTCGGGCTCGAGATCGGCGCCGACGACTACGTCACCAAGCCGTTCTCGCCGCGCGAGCTGGTGGCGCGCATCCGCGTGGTGTTGCGCCGCCTGGCGCCCCCGGCCGCGCCGCCGGCCGCGGCGCGCTTCGAACTGCGCGCCAGCGAAGCGCGCATCCTGTTCCGCGGCCAGCCGCTCGACCTGACGCGCTACGAATACCTGCTGCTCAAGACCCTGCTCGAGCATCCGGCGCACGTGATGTCGCGCCCGCAGCTGATGGACCGGGTGTGGGACGGCGCGCCCGACACCCTTGAACGCACGGTCGACGCGCACGTCAAGTCGCTGCGCGCCAAGTTGCGCGCGGTCGACGCATCGGTCGACCCGATCCAGACCCATCGCGGCCTCGGTTACAGCCTGGTCGCCGCATGAGGATCGGCCTGCGGATCCTGCTCGGCTACTTCCTGATCGTCGGACTGGCCGCATGGTTCCTGCTGAACGTGTTCGTGCAGGAAGTGCGGCCCGGCGTGCGCGCCACGCTCGAAGACACGATGGTCGATACCGCCAACCTGCTGGCGGTGCTGGTCGCGCCCGAGGTGAAAGAGGGCAGGGTGGACCAGTCCGCGCTGCTCGCGCGCATCCAGGACTACGCGCGCAGCAGCGTCGACCTGAAGATCGACGGTCATCCCAAAACCCATCTCGACTACCGCATCTACCTCACCGACGCGCGCGGCATGGTGCTGTTCGATTCCGAGGGCAAGGCGGTCGGCCAGGACTTCTCGCGCTGGAACGATGTGTTCCTGACCTTGCAGGGCAAGTACGGCGCGCGCAGCACCCGCTCCGATCCGGCCGATGACGCCAGCGCGGTGATGCACGTGGCGGCGCCGGTGCGCGATGGCGGCCGCGTGGTCGGCGTGCTGACCGTGGCCAAGCCGATCTCCACGGTGCAGCCATTCGTCAAGCGCAGCCAGCGCAAGATCCTCCAGCGCGGCACGGTGCTGCTGGTGCTGTCGCTGCTGATCGGGCTGGGTTTCGCCTGGTGGCTCACGCGCGCGCTGGGCAAGCTGACCAACTACGCGTCGCGCGTCGAGACCGGCGCCCGCACGCCGCTGCCGGCGCTTGGCAACAACGAGATCGGCCAGCTCGGACGCGCGCTCGAAGCGATGCGCGCGCGGCTCGACGGCAAGGAGTACGTGGAAGAGCTGATGCACACGCTGGCGCACGAACTGAAAAGCCCGATCGCGGCGATCCAGGGATCGGCCGAGCTGCTGCGCGAGCCGATGGAGGCGGGCCAGCGCGCCCACTTCCTCGACACCATCCTGAACCAGAACGCGCGCCAGAAGCAGCTGATCGAGCGCCTGCTCGCGCTGATCCAGGTCGAACGCCAGCAGCAGCTGGCCGCGCCCGAGCAGGTGGCGCTGCGGCCCTTGCTGGCGCAGGTCGCGGCCGATTGCGAGGCGCGGCTGGCGGCGCGTTCTTTGGCGTTGCACGTGAGCGCGGACGATATCGAGGTGCCCGGCGATGCGCTGCTGCTGCGCCAGGCCATCGGCAACCTGGTCGACAACGCGATCGACTTCTCGCCGGCCGGCGGCGCCATCGCGCTGAAGGCCGCGCTGGATGCAGGCCAGGCGGTCGTGACGGTGCGCGACAGCGGCGTCGGCATCCCCGACTTCGCGCGTGATCGCCTGTTCGAGCGCTTCTACTCGCTGCCGCGACCGGATGGCGCGCGCAGCACGGGGCTTGGGCTGCCTTTCGTGCGCGAGGTCACCAGCCTGCATGGCGGCAGCATCGACGTCGCCGGCGATCCGGCCGGCGGCGCTTGCGCCACCTTGCGCCTTGCTTGCTGACTTCACACGAAACGCATCGTCCCCGCACATTGGTTTTTTAGACTGACTGCTTTCCACCAAGGAGTCGGTCATGCAAAAAACGCTGTTCCTCAAGATATTCACCATCGCCGTGCTGATGCTGGTCATCGGGATTCCCCTGCTGTTCATCCAGGCCGTCATCCGCGAGCGCATGGCGTTCCGCCAGGAGGCGGTGCAGAGCATCGCCGCCGACTCGGTGGGCGCGCAGGCGCTGGTCGGCCCGGTGCTGGTGATTCCCTACACCGACGATTACGAGGAACAGGTCGCGATCGCCAACGATCCGCAGAAGCGCACCGAGACGGTTCGCCACCAGGTCAGCCGGCGCCAGCTGGTGTTCCCCAACCTGCTGCAGATCGGCGGCCGGATCGACACCGACAGCCGCTACCGCGGCATCCACAAGGTGATGGTGTTCAGCGGCCAGCACAGTTTAAACGGCGACTTCGACCTGCCGCTGCTGGCCGACCTGCCGCGTGCCCGGCCGAACTCGCGCCTGTCGCTCGGGCGGCCCTTCGTCGCCGTGTCGATCAGCGACGTGCGCGGCGTGCGCGACACGCCGGCGCTGAGCTGGGGCGGCCAGCGCGTCGAGTTCCGCCAGGGCAGCGGGCTGCTGTCGATGAAGAGCGGCCTGCACGCGGACCTGGCGCCGCTGACGCTGGACCAGCCGGACCGCGTCAAGTTCTCGTTCGACCTCGGCCTGGACGGCATCGAGAGTCAGCAGTTTGCGCCGGTCGGCAAGGATAACCGCGTGACGATGAAATCGAACTGGCCGCATCCACAGTTCGGCGGCAATTTCCTGCCTACGCCGAAGGGCAGGGTGATCGATGCCACCGGCTTCAGCGCCGCATGGAGCGTGTCGTCGCTGTCGAGCGACACCCAGCAGCAGCTTACGCGCGCGGAAGCGTCGCCACCGGCCGACGGCCGCAGCGCCGCCGGCACCATCGACCGCTTCAGCGTCGGTTTCATCGAGCCGGTGAATGTATATACACTCGCCGACCGCGCGACCAAATATGGCCTGCTGTTCGTCGCGCTGACGTTTGCCAGCTTCTTCGTGTTCGAGATCCTCAAGCGGCTGCCGATCCACCCGGTGCAGTATTTGCTGGTCGGGCTGGCGCTGGCGATCTTTTTCCTGCTGCTGGTCAGCCTGTCCGAACACATCGCCTTCGTGACGGCATACTGCGTGGCCAGCGCAGCGTGCACGGGCCTGATCGGCTTCTACCTCGCGTTCGTGCTGCACGACTGGCGCCGCGGGTTCGGCTTCGGCGCCGCGCTCACGGTGCTGTACGGCGCACTGTACGGCCTGCTGATCTCGGAAAACAACGCGTTGGTGCTGGGCAGCATCCTGCTGTTCGCCGTGCTGGCCGCCATGATGGTCGCCACCCGCAAAGTCGACTGGTACCAGGTCGGCAAAGCCGCGCCTGCGTCCACGGACCCAATTCTCTCTTCGTCCGCGGCATAAATGGGAGGGGGTGTCTGGTCCTGCGGACCTGACACCATCTTGGGCCGCGACAACGGCAAAAATGCGAGGGACGAGGGCAGGCCGGCAGGGCAGGACCGCTCGTCCCCCGCCGGTCGGGCGGTTGACGCATCGCCCAAAAGGTTCCCGCACGCACTTTGAGGCGAGTCGACGGGGGAGGGCAAGGCTACGGATAGGATCGTACGGATTGCAGCTTGCGCAATCCACTCCCTCGCTCATCCCGGAAGGCCTCCAATGCAACCATCTGGCAATTCGAAGGTCGAATGGGATACGCGTAAGGCGGCTACCAACCTGCGAAAACATGGCGTATCGTTCAGGGAAGCGGAGTCCGTGTTGGACGATCCGTTGTCCAAGATTTCGCCAGATCACGATCACTCGATGGGCGAAGTCAGATTTCGCGCACTAGGGGCTTCTACTGGAGGGCGTACTCTCGTGGTTATCTGTGCGGAAAGGGGCGAGCAAACCCGGATATTGAGCGCGCGCGTCGCTACGCCGTGGGAACGGAGACGTGGGAACGGAGATTATATGAGCAAGGTTGAACCAATCGAAGATGATATCCGTCCGGAATACCTGGACTGGAGCGATGCCGTCCGCGGCAAATTCGCGGGGAGGCGACCGGCGCATCGCGTGACGGTCGCAATTGAAGTCACCCAGCTACCCGACGGGAGGTGGCGCGCGCGCGCTCCGGAATTTCCGGAGGCCATCGGATACGGCGCCGATGCCGACAGCGCCCTCGACGCAGGCGAAGACCGCATCGCTGAACTGTTCGATGGCCGCGCCGAACGAGGAGAAATCCCACCGACCGGACTGAATTTCGCGATTGATTATCGCTAGCACGTCGCCGGGCAGGCGGAAAATGGGGGTAGGTTCGCCGATCTGACCCCGACGCACGGGATGTTTTGGCAAACAGCCCTTGCGCATCGGCGCGCGGCTTATTACAATGCGTCCCCTCGGGCGGTTAGTTCAGCTGGTTAGAATACTTGGTCGACATCCAAGGGGTCGCAGATTCGAATTCTGCACCGCCCACCAGTTTTCCCGGCGCAGCCATGCGCCGTTCCCCCGGCCGAAAGCCTCTTTTTTCGGCCTGGCAATGCGAATTGCCTCCCGCCAGCACTGGCGTTCTGCGAATAGCAACACCTCGACATACCCCCAACTTAGTTGTTGCGTCAACCCCTTTTGCGCGTTATACTAGCCGGCTTCGGTATGGATTCGTCTTTTTTGAATCTATGCCTTTACTTGGTAGTTAAACAGTCAGCCCCGCCCAATCGCAGGTGGGAATGGAGAAAAAATGAGCCTAGGCCTTCTCGGTCGCAAGGTTGGTATGATGCGCATCTTCACGGATGACGGGGACTCGATCCCAGTTACCGTGCTCGACGTGTCGAACAACCGTGTTGCGCAAATCAAAACTCCTGAAACGGATGGTTACACCGCCGTTCAGGTCGCATTCGGTCAGCGTCGCGCATCCCGCGTGACCAAAGCTGTTGCGGGTCACCACGCCAAAGCTGGCGTCGAAGCCGGTACGATGCTGAAGGAATTCCGCGTCGATGCCGCTAAAGCTGCAGAACTGAAAGCTGGCGACGTCGTCGCCGCCTCGCTGTTCGAAGTCGGTCAGAAGATCGACGTGCAGGGCGTCACGATCGGTAAAGGCTATGCCGGTACCATCAAGCGTCACCACTTCTCGTCGGGTCGCGCAACGCACGGTAACTCGCGTTCGCACAACGTTCCAGGTTCCATCGGTATGGCGCAAGATCCAGGCCGCGTGTTCCCTGGTAAGCGCATGACCGGTCACCTCGGTGACGTCAACCGCACCGTACAGAATCTCGAAATCGCCCGTATCGATGCCGACCGCCAGCTGCTGCTGGTCAAAGGCGCCGTACCAGGTGCGAAAAATGGCCAGGTCGTCGTGTCGCCTGCCATCAAAACCAAAGCACAGAAGGGAGCTTAAACGATGGAACTCAAGCTTCTGAATGAGCAAGGACAAGCAGGTTCGAACGTCGCCGCAGCCGATACCGTTTTCGGCCGTGACTACAACGAAGCCCTGATCCACCAGATCGTCGTCGCCTACGCCGCTAACGCGCGTTCGGGTAACCGCAAGCAGAAAGATCGTGAAGAAGTCCACCACACGACCAAGAAGCCATGGCGTCAAAAAGGCACCGGCCGCGCTCGCGCTGGTATGTCGTCGTCGCCACTGTGGCGCGGCGGTGGTCGCATCTTCCCGAACTCGCCTGACGAGAACTTCACCCACAAGGTGAACAAGAAGATGTATCGCGCAGGTATCTGCTCGATCCTGTCCCAGCTGGCTCGCGAAGAGCGCCTGGTCGTCGTCGAAGGCTTCGCCATCGACGCACCGAAGACCAAGCTGCTGTCGCAAAAGCTGCAGGGCATGGGCCTGGAATCGGTCATGATCATCACCGACACCCTGGAAGAGAACCTGATGCTGGCATCGCGTAACCTGCCGAACGTGCTGGTGGTCGAGCCGCGTCACGCCGATCCGATGTCGCTGGTGTTCTACAAAAAAATCGTGGTCACCAAAGCTGCACTGACCATGATCGAGGAGATGTTCGCATGAGCGCCCCAATCAAATTTAGCGAAGAGCGCCTGATGAAGGTGCTGCAGGCGCCGGTCATTTCCGAGAAGGCCACCATGGTCGCGGAAAAGAACGAGCAGATCGTTTTCCGTGTCCTGCCTGACGCCACCAAGCCTGAAATCAAGGCCGCCGTTGAACTGCTGTTCAAGGTCGAAGTGGAATCGGTGCAGACCGTCAATCGCGAAGGTAAGCAGAAGCGTTCGGGCCGTTTCAACGGTCGTCGCAACCATACCAAGCGTGCTTTCGTGTGCCTGAAGCCTGGCCAGGAAATCAACTTCTCCGAGGAGGCTAAATAATGGCACTCGTAAAGATGAAACCAACCTCGCCAGGCCGTCGCGGCATGGTGAAGGTTGTGAACCCGGACCTGTACAAAGGCCGTCCGTTCGCAGCCCTGGTTGAAAAGAAATCGAAGACTGCCGGCCGTAACAACAACGGTCACATCACCACCCGCCACATCGGCGGTGGTCATAAGCAGCACTATCGCCTGATCGACTTCAAGCGTCAGAAGGATGGTATTCCGGCAAAGGTCGAGCGTATCGAATACGATCCAAACCGCACCGCGAACATCGCCCTGCTGTGCTACGCCGACGGCGAGCGCCAGTACATCATCGCAACCAAGGGCATGGCCGTTGGCGACAGCGTGATGAACGGTTCGGAAGCGCCGATCAAGTCGGGCAACTGCCTGCCGATCCGCAACATCCCGGTCGGTACCGTGATGCACTGTGTCGAAATGCTGCCAGGTAAGGGTGCCCAGATGGCCCGTACCGCCGGCGCCGGCGTCGTGCTGATGGCCCGCGAAGGCACCTACGCCCAGGTCCGCCTGCGCTCGGGTGAAGTGCGCCGTGTCCACATCGAATGCCGTGCAACGGTAGGCGAAGTCGGTAACGCCGAGCACAGCCTGCGCAAGATCGGTAAAGCCGGTGCGATGCGCTGGCGCGGTGTTCGTCCTACCGTTCGCGGTGTGGTCATGAACCCGGTCGATCACCCGCACGGTGGTGGTGAAGGTAAAACCGCAGCTGGTCGTCATCCAGTGTCGCCTTGGGGCCAACAGACGAAGGGTAAGAAGACGCGCCGTAACAAGCGCACGACTTCGATGATCGTCTCGCGCCGCGGCAAGAAATAAGGATAAGACATGACACGTTCATTGAAAAAAGGGCCGTTCATCGACGCCCACCTGGTGAAAAAAGTCGAAGCCGCGCAAGCGAACAAAGACAAGAAGCCAGTCAAAACCTGGTCGCGCCGCTCGACCATCTCGCCAGACTTCATCGGCCTGACGATCGCGGTCCATAACGGCAAGCTGCACGTGCCGGTGTATGTTTCCGAGAACATGGTTGGTCACAAGCTCGGCGAATTCGCACTGACCCGCACGTTCAAGGGCCATGCCGCTGACAAGAAGGCGAAGAAATAATGGAAACCAAAGCTATCCTCAAAGGTGTGCGCCTGTCGGACCAAAAGGGCCGCCTGGTTGCTGATCTGATCCGCGGCAAGAAAGTCGGCGCAGCACTCGACATTCTGCAATTTAGCCCGAAGAAGGGTGCCACCATCATCAAGAAGGTTCTGGAGTCCGCCATCGCGAACGCCGAACACAATGACGGCGCCGACATCGACGAGCTGAAGATCGTTCAGATCTACGTTGAAAAGGGCCCGATCCTGAAGCGCTTCACTGCACGCGCTAAAGGCCGGGGCGATCGTATCTCGAAACAATCCTGTCACATCTACGTGACTGTCGGTAACTAAGGGGTCACGATGGGACAGAAGATTCATCCAACAGGCTTTCGCCTGTCAGTAACCCGTAACTGGGCGTCGCGTTGGTACGCGGGCAATGGTAACTTTGCCCAAATGCTCAACGAAGACCTCGCAGCACGTGCGTTCCTGAAAAAGAAACTGAAGAACGCTTCGGTTGGCCGCATCGTCATCGAGCGTCCTGCCAAGAACGCGCGCTTCACGATCTACAGCTCGCGCCCAGGCGTGGTCATTGGTAAAAAAGGCGAGGACATCGAAGTACTGAAGTCCGCCCTGACCAAGATCATGGGTGTGCCGGTGCACGTCAATATCGAAGAGATCCGCAAGCCGGAAATCGACTCGCAGCTGATCGCCGATTCGATTTCGCAGCAGCTGGAAAAGCGCATCATGTTCCGTCGCGCAATGAAGCGCGCGATGCAAAACGCGATGCGCCTGGGCGCCCTCGGCATCAAGATCATGTCGTCGGGCCGTCTGAACGGTATCGAAATCGCCCGTAAAGAGTGGTATCGCGAAGGCCGCGTGCCTCTGCACACCCTGCGCGCCGATATCGACTACGGTACCAGCGAAGCGTCGACCACCTACGGCATCATCGGTGTCAAGGTGTGGGTCTACAAGGGTGACCGCTCGCCGACCGGCGAAGCACCTGTGATCGACACCCCAGCCGACGAGAAGAAGAGCCGCGGCCCACGCCGTGACGATGGCAAGCCAGCCGGCCGCCCACGTCCAGCAGGTCCAGGTGGCGCCCGTCCATCCACCGGCCCGGTTGTCCGCGCTCGTCCTGCCGTCAAGCTGCCATCCGCAGCGGCTGCAGCACCAGCGGCTGAACCAGCTGAGAAAGCAGGAGAATAACCATGCTGCAACCAGCACGCAGGAAGTATCGTAAAGAGCAGAAAGGCCGTAACACCGGCATTTCGCACACCCGCGGCACCGCTGTGTCGTTCGGTGAGTTCGGTCTGAAGGCAGTTGCCCGCGGCCGTATCACCGCACGCCAGATCGAGGCAGCTCGTCGCGCCATGACCCGTCACATCAAACGTGGCGGCCGTATCTGGATCCGCGTTTTCCCGGACAAGCCGATTTCGAACAAGCCGGCCGAAGTTCGTATGGGTAACGGTAAAGGTAATCCGGAATACTACGTCGCTGAAATCCAGCCAGGCAAAGTCCTGTACGAGATGGACGGCGTCGCAGAGGAACTGGCGCGCGAAGCATTCCGCCTGGCCGCTGCCAAACTGCCGCTGGCGACGACGTTTGTCATCCGCCAAGTCGGTCAATAAAAGGAGTTGGATATGAAAGCAACAGAACTCCGCGGCAAAGACCAGGACGCTCTCCAGAAAGAGCTGAATGAGTTGTTGAAGGCCCAGTTCGGCATGCGCATGCAAATCGCTACGCAACAGCTGAGCAACACTTCCCAGCTCAAGAAGGTACGCCGCGATATCGCGCGTGTGAAGACGGTAATGAACTCGAAGGATGCCAAATGACCGAAACTACTAAAGTCGCGCTGAAGCGCACGCTGGTTGGCAAGGTCGTGTCGGACAAGATGGACAAGACTGTCACCGTCCTGATCGAGCGTCACGTCAAGCACCCGCTGTACGGCAAGATCATCATGCGCTCGAACAAGTATCACGCGCATGACGAGACCAACTCGGTCAAGATGGGTGACACCGTCGAGATCCAGGAAGGTCGCCCGATCTCCAAGACCAAAGCTTGGACGGTTACCAAGGTTGTGCAAGCAGCACCGGTAATCTAACAGCTTGTGGGACGGACCTGGCTCGCCAGGTCGGTCCTCAACTGACTAGCAGTAACCAGTCCGGGCCGTTGTACCAGTGGTACGACGGCCCGGCTGACAATTTAGTTCTTGCGGGCCCGCCGGTGTTATGCGATACTAGCGGGCTTCGTTCATGTGTTGCCGCAAAAATTAGTCACCCCGGTGGCTGCGGTCCGAGACGAAAGTTTTTGGAAAGTCCATCACCCAATCAGTTGCTCCAGCAGGGGCCTCTGGCGGGACCAAGACTGACCGCAGGCCCACGTTGTGGGGATTCTTCGGCTTAAGTTGGGAAAGAGAATACTATGATTCAAACTGAAAGCCGGCTCGAAGTGGCCGACAATACCGGTGCCAAAGAAGTCATGTGCATCAAGGTATTGGGCGGTTCCAAGCGCCGTTATGCTGGCATTGGCGACGTGATCAAGGTAACCATCAAGGTTGCTGCGCCACGCGGCCGTGTCAAAAAAGGTGAAATTTATAACGCTGTGGTTGTGCGTACCGCTAAAGGTGTGCGCCGCCAAGACGGCTCCCTGGTGAAGTTCGACGGCAACGCTGCCGTACTGCTCAACGCCAAGCTGGAACCGATCGGTACGCGTATTTTTGGACCAGTCACGCGCGAACTGCGCACTGAAAAGTTCATGAAGATCGTGTCCCTGGCACCTGAAGTTCTGTAAGGAGTCGTAATGGATAAGATTCGTAAAAACGACGAAGTCATCGTTCTGACCGGTAAAGACAAGGGCAAACGTGGTGTTGTGCAGCAGCGTGTAGACGCTGAGCACGTCATCGTGGAAGGCGTCAACGTCGCTAAAAAAGCGACCAAGCCGAACCCAATGACCGGTGTACAGGGCGGTATCGTCGATAAGACTATGCCGATTCACATTTCCAACGTGGCGTTGTTCAATGCCGCGACTGGCAAGGCTGACCGTGTGGGCTTCAAGACCGTGGACGACAAAAAAGTTCGCGTGTTCATGTCCTCCGGCGAAGTAGTGAAGGTTTAATCATGGCCCGTCTTCAAGATTTTTATAAAGAAAAGGTCGTCGCCGACCTGACCGAGAAGTTCGGTTACAAATCGGTGATGCAAGTGCCACGCCTGACCAAGATCACCCTGAACATGGGCCTTGGCGAAGCGATCGCTGACAAGAAGATCATCGAGCACGCGACCGGCGACCTGACCAAGATTGCTGGCCAAAAGCCAGTGACCACCAAGGCTCGCAAGGCTATCGCAGGTTTCAAGATCCGCGAAGGCTATCCGATCGGCACGATGGTGACCCTGCGCGGCGCCCGTATGTACGAATTCCTCGATCGTTTCATCACCGTGGCCCTGCCGCGCGTGCGTGACTTCCGTGGCGTCAACGGCCGTTCGTTCGATGGTCGTGGTAACTACAACATCGGTGTCAAGGAACAGATCATTTTCCCTGAGATCGAGTACGACAAGATCGATGCGCTGCGTGGTATGAACATCAGTATCACCACCACCGCCAAGACCGACGACGAAGCGAAAGCTCTGCTCGCCGCCTTCAAATTCCCGTTCAGAAACTGAGATCATGGCAAAACTAGCACTGATTAACCGCGAACAGAAGCGTGCAGACCTGGTGGAGAAATTCGCCGCAAAGCGTGCCGCTCTGAAAGCCATCATCGACGACCAGTCGAAGACGGAAGAAGAACGTTATGAAGCCCGTCTGAAGTTGCAGGCTCTGCCGCGCAACTCGGCCCCGACCCGCCAGCGTAACCGCTGCGCGATTACCGGCCGACCACGTGGCACATTCCGTAAATTCGGTCTGGCACGTATCAAGCTCCGTGAATTCGCCATGCGTGGTGAGATTCCGGGTATGACTAAAGCAAGCTGGTAATAGGAGAATATGCAATGAGTATGAGCGATCCTATCGCCGATATGCTGACCCGCATTCGCAACGCCCAGGGCGTACAAAAAACGACCGTGGCAATGCCGTCGTCGAAAGTCAAGGTGGCGATTGCCAACGTCCTCAAGGACGAGGGTTACATTGAAGATTTCGCTGTCACCGAAGCCGGTGGCAAGTCGGAACTGAAAATCGGTTTGAAGTATTACGCTGGCCGTCCGGTCATCGAGCGCCTCGACCGCGTGTCCCGTCCGGGCCTGCGCGTCTACAAAGGCAAAGATGACATCCCTAGCGTCATGAATGGCTTGGGCGTGGCGATCGTGTCGACTCCGCAAGGCGTCATGACCGATCGCAAAGCGCGCGCTACCGGTGTCGGTGGCGAAGTTATTTGCTACGTGGCTTAAGGAGTCAACGATGTCTCGAGTAGCTAAGATGCCGATCACTGTCCCAGCTGGCGCCGAAGTGGCGATCACTGCACAGTCGATCACGGTAAAAGGTCCGTTGGGTACGCTGGTTCAGCCCCTGAACGGCCTGGTAAAGGTAGAAAACAACAACGGCACCCTGTCGTTCGACATCGTCGACGACAGCCGCGAGTCGAATGCGATGTCGGGCACCTTGCGCGCCCTGGTCAACAATATGGTGACCGGCGTAACCAAGGGCTTCGAGAAGAAGCTGACCCTGGTCGGCGTGGGCTACAAAGCCCAGGCCGCCGGCGACAAGCTGAACCTGTCGCTCGGTTTCTCGCATCCGGTCGCGCATGCGATGCCAGCTGGCGTCACTGCAACGACCCCGACCCCGACCGAAATCCTGATCAAGGGTATCGATCGTCAGCAGGTCGGCCAGGTTGCCGCTGAAGTGCGTGCTTACCGCTCCCCTGAGCCTTACAAGGGCAAGGGCGTCCGTTATGCGGACGAAGTGGTTAAGCTTAAAGAAACCAAGAAGAAATAATAGGGCTGACCATGGACAAGAAAGAATCACGTCTGCGTCGTGGACGCCAGACCCGCATCAAAATTGCGGAGATGAAAGTAAATCGCCTGTCGGTACATCGTACCAACCTGCACATTTACGCCAACCTGATCAGCCCGGACGCAAAGATCCTGGTTTCGGCCTCGACCGCCGAAGCCGAAGTGCGCGCCGAACTGGCAGGCAAGTCCGGCAAGGGTGGCAATGCCGCCGCTGCCGCACTGGTCGGCAAGCGCGTCGCCGAAAAGGCACTGAAAGCAGGGATTACCGAAGTTGCGTTCGACCGCTCCGGTTTCCGTTACCACGGCCGTGTGAAGGCGTTGGCTGAAGCCGCGCGTGAAGCCGGTCTGAAGTTCTAAGGATAATCATCATGGCAAAAATGCAAGCTAAAATGCAAAGCGACAAGCCGGATGATGGCATGCGCGAAAAAATGATCGCGATCAACCGCGTGACCAAAGTGGTCAAGGGTGGTCGTATCATGGGTTTCGCCGCATTGACCGTCGTCGGTGACGGCGATGGCCGCATCGGCATGGGCAAGGGCAAGTCGAAGGAAGTACCGGTCGGTGTGCAGAAGGCAATGGAAGAAGCCCGTCGCAACCTGATCAAGGTGCCTCTCAAGAACGGTACCCTGCACCACACCGTTACCGGCCGTCACGGCGCATCGAAAGTAATGATGATGCCTGCCAAGCCTGGTACCGGCGTGATCGCCGGCGGCGCAATGCGCGCTATCTTCGAAGTAATGGGCGTGACCGATGTCGTGGCGAAATCCACCGGCTCGTCGAACCCTTACAATCTGGTCCGCGCCACCCTCGACGGTCTGTCGAAGATGAGCACGGCTTCCGACATCGCCGCCAAGCGCGGCAAGTCGGTTGAAGACATCCTGGCTTAAGGTGAACGACATGGCAGAAGCTAAAAAAACCGTCAAGGTTCAGTTGGTCATGGGCCTGATCGGCACGCGCGAATCGCATCGTGCGACCGTGCGCGGCCTGGGCCTGCGTCGCGTCAACTCGGTTTCCGAGCTGGAAGACACCCCTTCGGTGCGCGGCATGATCAACAAAGTCTCGTACCTCGTTAAAGTTGTCTCGTAAGCCTTCGGGCTTACGAACGGAGAAAACAATGGAATTGAATACAATTCAGCCAGCCGAAGGCGCCAAGCACTACAAGCGTCGCGTCGGCCGTGGTATCGGCTCCGGCCTGGGCAAGACCTCGGGTCGCGGCCACAAGGGTCAGAAGTCGCGTTCGGGCGGTTTCCACAAAGTCGGCTTCGAAGGCGGTCAGATGCCTCTGCAGCGCCGTCTGCCCAAGCGCGGTTTCAAGTCGCTCAATGCAACCTTCAAAGCTGAAGTGCGCCTGTCGGACCTGAACAACCTGCCTGTCGGCGACATCGACATCCTGGTGCTCAAGCAAGCCGGCATCCTGCAAGTCCTGGCACGCGACGTTCGCGTGATCCTGTCCGGCGAAGTCACCAAGGCGGTGAACCTCAAAGGCTTGAAAGTGACTGCGGGCGCGAAAGCGGCCATCGAAGCAGCTGGCGGCTCGGTAGCCTGAGTTGGCTAACGGCTTGATCGGAGCAAAAATTGGCGACTAATTCACAACTTGGTAAGAGTGCGGCAGCCGGATTCCCTTGGGGTCGGCTCTGGTTTTTGCTTGGCGCGTTGGTCGTGTACCGCATCGGTGCGCACATTCCGGTCCCCGGAATTGACCCGGTCCAGCTGGCAGCACTGTTCAAGCAGAACGAAGGCGGCATCCTGGGCATGTTCAACATGTTCTCGGGCGGCGCCTTGTCCCGCTTTACCGTGTTTGCACTCGGCATCATGCCTTACATCTCGGCCTCGATCATCATGCAGCTGGTGTCGATCGTGTCGCCGCAGATGGAAGCACTGAAAAAGGAAGGCGAAGCAGGACGCCGCAAGATCACCCAGTACACCCGGTATTTCACGGTGGCGCTGGCGCTGTTCCAGGCATTCGGCATTGCCGTCGCGTTGGAGTCGCAGCAGGGACTGGTGCTCGATCCGGGCATGGCGTTCCGCTTCGTCACCGTCGTGACCCTGCTGACCGGCACGATGTTCCTGATGTGGCTGGGTGAGCAGATCACCGAGCGCGGCCTGGGCAACGGTATTTCGATCATCATTTTTGCCGGTATCGCAGCCGGTCTGCCGTCGGCGCTGAGTGGACTGTTCACTCTGATCTCGAACGGTTCGATCAGCAGCTTTGCAGCGATCTTCATCATCGTGCTCGTGGCACTGGTGACGTACTTCGTGGTATTCGTCGAACGCGGCCAGCGCAAGATCCTGGTCAACTATGCGAAGCGCCAGGTTGGCAACAAGGTATATGGCGGTCAGACTAGCCACTTGCCCTTGAAGCTGAACATGGCCGGCGTGATCCCGCCGATCTTCGCGTCGTCGATCATCCTGTTCCCGGCTACGATCGTGGACTGGTTCACCAAGGGCAAGGATACCAGCACCCCGGTGATCGGTTTCCTGAAAGACCTGGCGGCATCGATGGGGCCTGGTGAGCCTATCCATGCGCTGCTGTATGCGGTGGCAATCGTGTTTTTCTGTTTCTTCTATACGGCGCTGGTATTCAACAGCAAGGAAACGGCGGACAACTTGAAGAAGAGCGGCGCTTTTGTCCCGGGGATTCGTCCTGGCGACCAGACGGCCCGCTACATCGACAAGATCCTGATGCGATTGACTCTGGCCGGCGCGGTGTACATCACCCTGGTGTGTTTGTTGCCGGAATTTATGCAAGCCCAATGGAAGGTACCGTTCTACTTCGGTGGTACTTCCCTGTTGATTATTGTGGTTGTCACCATGGATTTCATGGCTCAAGTACAAAACTACGTCATGTCGCAGCAATATGAATCACTGCTGCGCAAGGCAAATTTCAAGGGCGGCATTCCGACGCGATAAGCGCCCAGGAAGACACAGCGAATGGCAAAAGACGACGTCATACAAATGCAGGGCGAGATTCTAGAGAATCTCCCCAACGCGACATTTCGAGTAAAGCTGGAAAACGGCCACGTGGTGCTCGGCCACATTTCGGGTAAAATGCGGATGAATTACATTCGCATTCTTCCCGGCGACAAAGTCACGGTGGAGCTCACGCCCTACGACTTGAGCCGGGCCCGGATTGTGTTCCGTACCAAGTAAAAATTTAGAAATCGAACCATCCAAAGAGAGTGCAATCATGAAAGTTCTCGCATCAGTCAAGCGGATCTGCCGCAACTGCAAGATCATCAAGCGCAAAGGCGTTGTCCGCGTAATCTGCGTGGAACCGCGTCACAAACAGCGTCAAGGTTAATTTAACGTTATTTATTGAGGAATAACGAATGGCACGTATTGCAGGGGTTAATATCCCAAATCATCAGCACACTGTTATCGGCCTGACGGCGATCTACGGTGTTGGCCGTCCGCGTTCGCAGAAAATCTGCGACGCCACGGGTGTTGCGACCAATAAAAAGGTCAAGGACCTGGACGATAACGAACTCGAGAAGCTGCGCGACGAAGTCGCCAAGTTTGTCGTTGAAGGCGATCTGCGCCGTGAGCTGTCCATGAACATCAAGCGTTTGATGGATCTGGGCTGCTACCGTGGCATGCGTCACCGTAAAGGCCTGCCGGTGCGCGGTCAGCGTACCCGCACCAATGCCCGTACCCGCAAAGGTCCGCGCAAGGCCGCACAATCGCTCAAGAAATAATAGGAAACGACAATGGCTAAGCAACAAAGCAGCGCCGCAGCAGCACGCGTCCGCAAAAAAGTTAAGAAAAACGTTGCCGAGGGCATCGCCCACGTGCACGCTTCCTTCAACAACACCATCATCACGATCACCGACCGCCAGGGCAATGCCCTGTCGTGGGCGACCTCGGGTGGCGCTGGCTTCAAGGGTTCGCGTAAATCGACCCCGTTTGCAGCGCAGGTTGCAGCCGAAGCAGCTGGTAAAGTTGCTGTCGAGTGCGGCGTCAAGAATCTGGAAGTTCGTATCAAGGGCCCAGGCCCAGGCCGTGAATCGGCTGTGCGCGCTCTGAACAACCTGGGTATCAAGATCACCGAAATCCAGGACGTGACGCCAGTACCGCACAACGGTTGCCGTCCGCCGAAGCGTCGTCGTATCTAATACGCGTCAGCTTCACGAAAAGATCGCCGGTGCAGGGCCCGAATAGGGTATACTGCCCGGCTGTCGTCGCCTGCGGCGTTCGCGCATCGGGCTTGTAAGCCACCGTCCGGCTCATCGAGACTGGACTAGCGCCTGCCGCATCGCAAGATGCCTCTGGGGCGTCATCTAAATCAAAGGAAATATTGTGGCACGTTATATCGGACCTAAAGCAAAACTGTCCCGCCGTGAAGGTACGGACCTGTTCCTCAAGAGCGCACGTCGTTCGCTCGATTCGAAATGCAAACTGGACGTCAAGCCAGGCCAGCACGGTGTCAAATCCGGCGCCCGCACCTCGGACTACGGTAATCAGCTGCGCGAAAAGCAAAAAGTCAAGCGCATGTACGGCGTCCTCGAGCGTCAGTTCCGCCGCTACTTCGCTGAAGCCAACCGCCGCAAGGGCAACACCGGCGAAACGCTGCTGCGCCTGCTGGAAGCGCGTCTCGACAACGTCTGCTACCGCATGGGCTTCGGCTCGACCCGCGCCGAAGCGCGCCAGCTGGTCAGCCACAAAGCCTTCACCGTGAACGGCAACGTCGTCAACATCGCTTCGTACGCTGTGCGCACCGGCGACGTGATCGCTGTCCGCGAAAAGGCCAAGAAGCAGGTTCGTATCGTCGAAGCGCTGTCGCTGGCTGAACAAGTCGGTATGCCAAGCTGGGTGTCGGTCGACGCCAAGAAGATGGAAGGCACCTTCCGTTCGTTCCCGGAGCGTAACGAGATCGCCAACGACGTCAACGAAGCGCTGATCGTCGAACTGTACTCGCGTTAATAGCAGTCCAGAAGTAGCCGTTTCCCGCCCGCTCCGACTGGAGTGGGCGTTTTCACTAATGCCATCAGCCTTATCGGCGTAACGAGCCGAGGGTATTGAAAAGGACATTTCATGCAAAACAGTTTGTTGAAGCCACGTATTATCGATGTCGAAGCACTCGGCGCCGGTCACGCCAAAGTCGTGATGGAGCCGTTCGAGCGTGGCTATGGCCACACATTGGGTAACGCGTTGCGCCGTGTCCTGCTGTCGTCGATGGTCGGCTACGCGCCGACCGAAGTGACGATCGCCGGTGTCGTGCACGAGTACTCGTCGCTGGACGGCGTGCAGGAAGACGTCGTCGACCTGCTGCTGAACCTCAAGGGCGTGGTCTTCAAAGTGCACAACCGCGATTCCGTCACGCTGACCCTGAAAAAGGAAGGCGAAGGCGCGATCCTGGCGTCGGACATCGACCTGCCGCATGACGTCGAACTGATCAACCCGGACCACGTGATCGCTCACCTGACCGCCGGCGGCAAGCTCGACATGCAGATCAAGGTCGAAAAAGGCCGCGGCTACGTTCCTGGTAACGTGCGCCGCCTGTCGGAAGACACCAACAAGACGATCGGCCGCATCATCCTGGACGCGTCGTTCTCGCCGGTGCGCCGCGTGTCGTACTTCGTTGAATCGGCCCGCGTCGAACAGCGTACCGACCTCGACAAGCTGATCATCAACATCGAGACCAACGGCGTGATCACGCCGGAAGAAGCGATCCGCCAGTCGGCCCGCGTCCTGGTCGACCAGTTGAACGTGTTCGCTGCCCTGGAAGGCACGGAAGCCGCCGCCGAAGCGCCATCGCGCGCGCCGCTGGTCGATCCGATCCTGCTGCGTCCAGTCGACGACCTCGAGCTGACCGTGCGTTCGGCCAACTGCCTGAAGGCCGAAAACATCTACTACATCGGCGACCTGATCCAGCGTTCGGAAAACGAACTGCTGAAGACGCCGAACCTGGGCCGCAAGTCGCTCAACGAGATCAAGGAAGTTCTTGCATCCCGTGGCCTGACCCTGGGCATGAAACTCGAGAACTGGCCACCTGCAGGCCTCGAGAAGTAATACCAATCACCCGAAAGTACACACCTACTTTCGGGTGGATTCAGCCAAAAAGGACTGGCAAAGCCAGATCCTTTTTAGATGAAAAGACGTAATAATTGCAGCACCCTGGCCTGGCGCGTTGCCAGGCCGGATTTAACCCTTAAGAACCGGTCCGCGATTATGCAAGATCTTGCATAATCGATCGAAGAACTGGAATAAAACATCATCGAAAGGATTTACCATGCGTCACCGTCACGGCCTTCGCAAGCTGAACCGTACTTCGTCCCACCGCCTGGCCATGCTGCGCAACATGACCGTTTCCCTGCTGCGTCATGAAGCCATCAAGACCACCGTTCCTAAAGCTAAGGAACTGCGTAAAGTGATCGAGCCGATCCTGACTATGGGCAAGACCGACACCCTGGCCAACAAGCGCCTGGCCTTCGCTCGCCTGCGCGACCGCGAAATGGTCCTGAAGCTGTTCGCTGAACTGGGCCCACGTTACGCCAACCGTAACGGCGGCTACCTGCGCATCC
This sequence comes from Massilia sp. P1_C10, assembly GCF_056406475.1. Taxonomy (NCBI): domain Bacteria; kingdom Pseudomonadati; phylum Pseudomonadota; class Betaproteobacteria; order Burkholderiales; family Oxalobacteraceae; genus Massilia; species Massilia sp. P1_C10. Next base: position 225,021 of record NZ_JBFUAC010000008.1, on the reverse strand, counting down.
TGAAAATGGGTTTCCGCGTCGGCGACAATGCACCAATGTGCTACGTCGAACTGATGGATCGTCCAGAAGTCTCGGACGTTGAAGAAGCGCCAACCGCCGAGTAATTTTCGCGCCGGTTAGTCCGACAAAAGCCAGGCTGATGCCTGGCTTTTGTTTTTTCCGGTCGGCCAGATTTTGGACGCGGGTGTAAGATGCTGGCTGCCGTCGCTTTCATCACAGGAAAACCATGTTTCGTCGTCGCCTCCGTTCGTTCTGCGCCTTGCTGCTGCTCACCTGGATGGGGCTGGCGCCCGCGCTGTCCGCCGACGACTACCTGGAGCCCGACGCCGCGTTCAAGTTCTCGGCGCAGATGCAGGATCCGCACACGGTCGCCATCACCTACGCCATCGCCGACGGCTACTACATGTACCGCGAGCGCTTCAAGTTTACTGCCGAGGGCGCCACCTTGGGCACGCCGGCTTTCCCGGCCGGCAAGGTGAAGTTCGACGACACCTTCCAGAAGAACGTCGAGACCTACCGCCACACCGTGACGATCACGATTCCGGTCGACGCGCCGGGCCTGTTCACCATCCACGCGCAGTCGCAAGGCTGCGCCGACGCCGGCCTCTGCTACGCGCCGCAGGACGCCAGCGCGCGCCTGATGGGCGGCGTGGGCGCGCCGGCCATGAGTGTCGCGCCGGCCGCGGCCGCGGTCCCGCCGGCGCCGCCCTCGGCCGTCGTGGCTGCGCCGGCCCCGGCGCCCGCGCCGGCCAAACCCTCCGAACTGTCCCGCCTCGCCGAACTGCTCAAGGGCGGCAACCTGCTGCTGATCGTGCCCGGCTTTCTGCTCGCAGGCCTGATCCTCGCGTTCACCCCATGCGTGCTGCCGATGGTGCCGATCCTGTCATCGATCATCGTGGGTGAGGGCGCCCACGTGCGCCGCGCGCGCGGCCTGCTGCTGTCCGCGGTGTACGTGCTCGGCATGGCGATCGTCTACACGGCGCTCGGCGTCGCCGCCGGCCTGCTCGGCGAGGGCCTGGCCGGCGCGCTGCAGAATCCATGGGTGCTGGGCGCGTTCGGCCTGCTGATCGTGGCGATGTCGCTGTCGATGTTCGGCTTCTACGAGCTGCAGGTCCCCGGCGCGCTGCAAAGCCGCCTGGCCAACGCCTCCGGACGCCAGAAGGCCGGCAAGCTGACCGGCGTGTTCGCGATGGGCGCGATCTCCGCGCTGATCGTCGGACCGTGCGTGGCGGCGCCGCTGGCCGGCGCGCTGGTCTACATCAGCCAGACCCGCAACGTGGTCATCGGCGGCGCCGCGCTGTTCTCGCTGGCGATCGGCATGGGCATTCCGCTGCTGCTGGTGGGCGTGTCGGCCGGCTCGCTGCTGCCGCGCGCCGGCGCCTGGATGGAGGGCGTCAAGCGCTTCTTCGGCGTGCTGATGCTGGCGATGGCGATCTGGCTGGTGTCGCCGGTGCTGCCGGCCGCGCTGCAGATGGCGCTGTGGGCGGCGCTGCTGCTCGGCTACGGCTTCTACCTGATGCGCCCGGCGAAGTTCTGGGCCGCCAGCGCGCTGGGCGCCGCGTTCGCCGTGCTCGGCGTGCTGCAGCTGGCGGGCCTTGCCACTGGCGGACGCGATCCGCTGGCGCCGCTGGCGCACCTTGCGGCCGGCGGGACACCGTCGCATGGCCTGACATTCACCCGCGTCAAGACCGTCGCCCAGCTCGACGCCGCGCTGGCACAGAACGCCGGCAAGACCGCGCTGCTCGATTTTTACGCCGACTGGTGCGTGTCATGCAAGGAGATGGAGAAGTTGACTTTCGTCGAGCCGGCCGTGAAGGCGAAGCTGGCGCAGGCGACGCTGCTGCAGGTCGACGTCACCGCCAACGACGACGCCGACAAGGAGATGCTCAAGCGCTTCGGCCTGTTCGGGCCGCCGGGCATCATCCTGTTCGACACCCGCGGCCAGGAAATCGCCGACAGCCGCGTGGTCGGCTTCCAGAACGCTCAGAAATTTACCGAGTCGCTCGACAAGTTGAAGTAATCGAGCAGTCCTTTCGGCGGCGCGTCCGGATCGGGCAGCTCGAAGTCGTCCGTTTCGGGCGCGCCGCCCATCAGCGCATCGAGGCGTCCGCGCATTTCGATGGCGGCCGGCGCACCCTTCGCTTTCAATACCGCCTGCAGGTACGGCAGGCGCAACTCCGCGAAGTCGTACAGGTCGACGGCTTTCTCCACTTTCAATTGCATCGGCACGCCGCGCAGGCCGAATGTCGCCTTGATCGACTGAGTGTAGAAATCGTAGAGGGCGCGCAGCTTCGCCGGGTCGGCGGGAGCGGGCAATTCCTCCGGCGCGTAGTCGGACTCGGCCAGCGCCTGGCGCGCGGCGGCCAGGCGCGCCAGCATCCGGGCGCGGGCATGCGCGGGCGCCCTTGGGCGGTCCGGCGCTCCGGCCTCGATAATTTCGGGTTGGTCGGCTGCCGGGGCGCCGCTGACGAGCGTGATAAATTCCTGCCGCAGCAATTGGTCGATGTTGGCCTCGTTCAGCCCCAGTCCCGCGACATTTTTCAGCAGCCACTCGAGCGTGTGCCGCCCGTCGATGAGCACCAGCAGCGTGCGCAGCTTGGCCGGCACCTGATATTTGCGCGTCGCGATCTCTTCGCGGCCCTTGTCGGTCTTGTCGTAAATGAAGCTGTGCATTGCCATCTCCCCGGGGTATTGCCGTACGGACATTTTCGGAGAATACACCCAGAAACCGGCGCGATGAAGAAATTGGCGGGAAAGTGTTGCTTAAAAGCACAAAAAGGGCCGGACCCCGTCGGATCCGACCCCTTTCGGGACGCACGCGCGGGATTTAGCCCTGCTTGGCGCCCATGTGGCCGCCGCGATGGCCGTGGTGGCCGCGGCCGCCGCGGGTCTGCTCATCGAAAATCTTCTTCTGCGCCGGATTCAGCGTCGAGTAGAAGGTGTTGAGCGCGCCCAGCTGCGATTCCATGCGCGCGGTGTGCTGCTTGCTCATGGCGATCATCTTCTCCATGCGCTGCGGCGCCGGCATTGCCGCCCACGCCTTGCGGTCGCCCATGGCGGCCATCATGGCGCCATCTGGACGGATCGCCGCCTGGTAGGCCGCCCAGGCCGATTCCTGGCCGCCCGACAGCTGCAGCGCGTCGTGCAGCTTGGCCTGGCGCTTGGCGAAGTGCTCGGCCATTTTGGCCGCGCGTTCCTGCGGCGACGCCGAGGCCCAGCCGTGACGCGCTTCCGGCGCGGCGGTCTGCGCCTGCACTGCAACGGCGGCCGTGCCCATGCCCAGCACGGTCATGGCGATCAGGACATTCTTGCGTAATGTGTTCATTGTTGTTCCTTTGAGAGTCAAGTGGGTTTGTGCATCTCAACTACTCACTGCACAGGATGCATCATCATCTCGCAGTGTTTCCGCCGCGTGTCGGCTGCCCGAGAGTTTGTATCAATATGTTTCGCCTCCGTGTGTATACACATGCCGATACAAATACGCTGTTCACGGGGCCGGTAACTGGCGATAATCCGAAGCATGGATACTCCTTCTACCATTCTGATCGTCGACGACGACCGCGACATCCGCTCGCTGCTGGCGGACTACCTCGAATCGAACGGCTACCGCGCGCTGGCCGCCGCGGACGGCACCGCGATGTGGAAAATCCTCGACGAAGCGCGGCCCGACCTGATCGTGCTGGACCTGAACCTGCCCGGCGACGACGGCCTGACCCTGTGCCGCAAGCTGCGCGCGCACTCGACCCTGCCGGTGATCATGCTCACCGCCCGCAACGAGCCGCTCGACCGCATCCTCGGCCTCGAGATGGGCGCCGACGACTACCTGCCCAAACCGTTCGAGCCGCGCGAACTGCTGGCCCGTATTCGCAGTGTACTGCGGCGCAGCCACGCGATGCCGTCCAATACCCCGTCCGACAACGCCCAGCAGATGAAATTCTCGGGCTGGACGCTGGACCTGACGGCGCGCCACCTGCTCAACCCGGACGGCATCGTCATCATGCTGTCGGGCGCCGAATTCCGCCTGCTGCGCGTGTTCCTCGAACATCCGAACCGGGTGCTCAACCGCGACCAGCTGCTGAACCTGACCCAGGGCCGCGACGCCGATCCGTTCGACCGCTCGATCGACATCCAGATCAGCCGCCTGCGCCAGAAGCTCGGTGAAGACGCGCGCCTGCCGCAGATCATCAAGACGGTGCGCAACGGCGGCTACGTGCTGGCCGGCCAGGTGACGGTGGAGCCGCAGGCATGAGGGATTTCTTCGGCTCGATGACGGGCCGCGTATTCATCACCCTGTTGCTCGGCATCGTGCTGTCGGCCGCGCTGACCCAATGGCTGGCCGACGCCGAGCGTCAGCGCGCGATCGAAGACCAGCGCGACCTGCACGCGCTCGACCGCGCCGAGCAGCTGATCATGGCCACCGAAGTAGTGCCGGCGTCGGCCCGCCAGGCCTACCTGAAGGTGGCCAACCGTCCCGGCATGCGCCTCGAGGAAATCAAGCGCGAACTGCCGCACGCGCCGGCGCCGACCGAACTGACCGCCGGGCTGGCGCAACGCCTCGGCCCTGGCTACCAGATCGATTCGGTCGCCACCCGTCCGGCCGCCTGCGACGTGCCGCGCCTGCAGTCGACGATGCTGGGGACGACCCGCGCGCCCTGGCGCGGCGCCTGCGAAATCATCGACGTGCGCCTGCGCGACGGCGAAGCGCTGCGCCTGTCGGTGCTGCCGCCGCGCTCCTCGCCGATCGCGGGCAAGACCGACTACCGCACCATCATCGCGCTGTTCCTGGTCAGTATCGCCGTGCTGGCCTACCTGGTCGCGCGCATGACCACGCGCCCGCTCAAGCAGCTGGCGCAGGCCGCCAAGGATCTGGGCAAGGACATCAACCATCCGCCGCTGGAGCTGACCGGCTCGAGCGAGATCCGCCAGGCCAGCGCCGCGTTCAACGCGATGCAGGCGCGCATCCGCCAGTACATCTTCCAGCGCACCCAGATGCTCGCGGCCATCACCCACGACCTGCAGACGCCGCTGACGCGGCTGCGCCTGCGCCTGGAAAAAGTCGACGATCCCGAACTGCAGGAACGCCTGGTGGGCGACCTGTCGGCGATGCAGGCGATGGTGCGCGAAGGCCTCGACCTGGCGCGCAGCATGGACACCACCGAATCGATGCAGGCGCTCGACTTCGACTCGCTGCTCGACAGCGTGTGCGCCGACGCCAGCGATGCCGGCCAGCAGGTCGACCTGCAGGGCAGCGCCGCGATGGCGGTGATGGGGCGCCCGCTGGCATTGCGCCGCTGCCTGGTCAACCTGATCGACAACGCCGTCAAATACGGCCAGCACGCCAGCGTCACCGTGGAACGGGTCGCCGGCGCCGCGCGCATCCGGATCCGCGACAAGGGGCCGGGCATCGCGCCGGCCGAACTGGCGCGCGTGTTCGAGCCGTTCTACCGGGTCGAGACCTCGCGCTCGCGCGAGTCCGGCGGCACCGGGCTCGGACTGACCATCGCGCGCAACATCGCCGAGCAGCACGGCGGCAGCATCGCGCTGGCCAATCACGCCGCCGGCGGCCTCGAAGTGACCCTCATGCTGCCGGAGTACTACGCCGGGAAATGATGCGCGATTCATGGGACAATGCCGGGCCCTTGCCTGGCGCGGGTTCATCCAACACCAACTACACGAGACAGCCGTCCTTCACGGGGCGGCCGGAAAACAGCATGATGAAGAAGAAGAACATCGGCGTCGTTATCGCCGCCATCGCGATCGTCGGCTCCGCCGCCTGGTACCTGCACAGCGCCGGCACCCCGGCCGCCAAGCCCGCCGCCGGCAAGGGCGCGGGCCAGCCGCCGACCGTGGTCAACGTGACCCGGCCGCAGCGCCAGGACGTGCCGGTCGTGTTGCAGGCGAACGGCACCGTCACGCCGGTCAGCACGGTCGACTTGCATCCGCAGACCACCAGCACGATCCGCACGGTCCACATCAAGGAAGGGCAGTTCGTCAGGAAGGGCGATTTGATGTTCTCGCTCGACGACCGCAGCGACGCGGCCAACGTCGACAAGGCGCGCGCCCAGATCGCCCGCGACCAGGCCGCGCTGGCCGACGCCGAGCGCCAGTTCAAGCGCAGCCAGGAGCTGGTGGCGCAGAAGTTCCTGTCGCAAAGCGCGGCCGACACCCAGCGCGCCCAGGTCGAAGCGGCGCGCGCGCTGGTGGCGGCCGACCAGGCCGCGCTGCGTTCGACCGGCGTCTCGGCCAGCTACAACGCGATCCGCGCGCCGATGGCGGGCCGGGTCGGCGCCATCAACGTCTATCCGGGCAGCCTGGTGCAGCTGGCCACGTCGCTGACCACCATCACCCAGCTCGACCCGATCACCGTCGCCTTCACGCTTCCCGAGTCGGCGCTGGCCGACGTGCTGGCGGCGCAAAAGCGCGGCAAGGTCGAAGTGCAGGCCAGCGCCGGCGCGGCCGCCAAGCCGGTCGCCGGCGCCCTCAGCTTCGTCGACAACACCGTCGATCCGGTGTCCGGAACGATCCGCGTGAAGGCGCAGTTCGACAACCGCGACAGCAGCCTGTGGCCGGGCCAGTACGTCAACGCAAAGCTCACCGTGCAGACCCTGGCCGGCGCGACGGTCATCCCGCAGGCGGCGATCATCACCAACGCCCGCGGCGCCTTCGTCTATGTGGTCGACGCCGACATGTCGGCGCGCCAGGTGCCGGTAACCCGCCTGCATTCCTTCGGCCTCAACGCCGCCGTGTCGGGCCTGACGGGCGACGAACAGGTCATCACCGAGGGCAAGCAGAACCTTCGCCCCGGCGGCAAGGTGGCGCTGGCGGGCGCGAAGAAGGATGACAGCACCCGCCTGGCCAGGAAGGATCCGGCGGCATGAGCATTTCCGAACTGTGTATCCGGCGCCCCGTCATGGTGGTGCTGCTGTCGATCAGCCTGATCCTGGTCGGCATCCTGGCCTACGGCTCGATCCCCGTCGCCGCACTGCCCAGCTATAACACCCCGGTCATCAACGTCAACGCCAACCTGTCCGGCGCCAGCCCGGAGACGATGGCGTCGTCCGTCGCGCTGCCGCTCGAGAAGCAGTTCTCGACCATCGCCGGCATCAACCTGATCACCTCGACCAGCACCCAGGGCAGTACCTCGCTGACGCTCGAATTCGACCCGTCGATCGACATCAACACCGCCGCCGTCGATGTCCAGGCCGCGCTGCTCGGCGCCCAGCGCCAGCTGCCGCAGGAGATGACCGAGCTGCCGTCCTACCGCAAGGTCAATCCGGCCGACGCGCCGGTGCTGTTCATGACGATGACCTCGCCGTCGATGAGCCTGTCGGACCTGAACGACTACGCAGAAAACCTGATCGCGCCGAACATCTCCACCTTGCCGGGCGTCGCCCAGGTGTCCGTCAACGGCCAGAAGCGCTTCGCGGTGCGGGTGCGCGCCAGGGCCGACCTGATGAACGCGCGTAACCTGTCGATGGACGAACTGGCGATCGCGCTGCGCGCGGCGAACTCGAATTCGCCGCTCGGCATCCTCGACGGCCCGAGCCAGACCCTGACCATCCAGGGCAACGCCCAGCTGATGAAGGCGTCCGAATTCGCCGAGCTGATCGTCGCCACCCGCAATGGCGACCCGGTGCGCCTGAAGGACGTCGCCTCGGTCGAAGACAGCTACCAGTCGGTCAAGACCGCCGGCAGCTACAACGGCGAGCGCTCGATCGTGCTGCTGGTGCAGCGCCAGCCCAACGCCAACACCGTGCAGGTGGTCGACGCCGTGCGCGCGCTGCTGCCGCGCTTCGAGTCGCAGGTGCCCGCCTCGATCAAGATCAACCTGGTCAACGACCGCTCGGTGTCGATCCGCGAAGCGATCCACGACGTCAACCTGACCCTGGCGCTGACGGTCGCGCTGGTGGTGCTGGTGATCTTCCTGTTCCTGCACCGCGCCGCCGCCACCTTCATCCCGGCGGTGACGATGCCGATCTCGCTGCTCGGCGCGCTGGCGCTGCTGAACTGGCTCGGCTACAGCCTGGACAACGTCTCCCTGCTCGGCATCACGCTGGCGGTCGGCCTGGTGGTCGACGACGCCATCGTCGTGCTGGAAAATATCGTGCGCCACATCGAGATGGGCAAGAAGCCGATCAACGCGGCGCTGGTCGGCGCCAAAGAGATGGGCTTCACCATTGTGTCGATCTCGATTTCGCTGGTGGCCGTGTTCATCCCGATCTTCTTCATGCCGGGCGTGATCGGCCTGCTGTTCCACGAGTTCGCGGTGGTGGTCGGCCTGTCGATCCTGGTATCGGCGGCGGTGTCGCTGACCCTGGTGCCGATGCTGGCCTCGCGCCTGCTGCCGCCGCACGTCGAGAACGGCGAGGGCGAGAAGAGCTTCATCGGACGCCATTTCGAAGCCGGCTTCACCCGCGTGCGCAACGGCTACGCGAAGACGCTCGACATCGCGCTGGCGCACCGCAACGTGGTGCTGCTGGTGGCGCTGGCCACCTTCGCGCTGACCGTGGTGCTGTACGTGACGATCCCAAAAGGCTTCTTCCCCGAGGAAGACCTGGGCCAGATCCGCGTCACCACCGAGGCGGCCGAAGACACCTCGTCGGCGGCGCTGCTGGAGCTGCAGGACCGCGTGGTCGCGGCGATCCGCGCCGATCCGAACGTGCAGGACGTCACCTCGTTCACCGGCGGCGGCAACAGCGGCCGCATGTTCCTGGTGCTCAAACCGCGCAACCAGCGCGCCAAGATGCCGCAGGTGCTCGACGGCCTGCGCAAGGCCACCCGCGCCATTCCAGGCATCGCGGTCTACCTGTCGCCGATCCAGAACCTGCAGCTGGGCGGCCGCCCGTCCAAGAGCCGCTACCAATACACGCTGCAAAGCGTCAGCTCCGATTCGCTGGGCAGCTGGGCGAGCAAGTTCCAGGACGCGATGCGCAACGACCCGAACTTCCGCGACGTCACCAGCGACTCGCAGAACCGCGGCCTGCAGGCGCAGCTGACGATCGACCGCGACAAGGCCAACACGCTGGGCGTGCAGATGGCCGACGTGCGCACCGCGCTGTACGCGGCATTCGGCGAGCGCCAGGTCTCGACCATCTACGCGCCGGCCGCCAGCTACAACGTGATCCTCGAAGCGGCCGAAGCCGACCGCCAGTTCGACGACGCGCTGCAGCGGGTGTCGGTGCGCAGCCGCGCCGGCGGCCTGGTGCAGCTGGCGTCGTTCGCCAAAGTCGACCGCACGGTCGGCCCGATTTCGGTCAACCACCAGGGCCAGCTGCAGGCGATCACGCTGTCGTTCAACCTGGCGCCGGACGTGCCGCTCGGCGTGGCCACTGCGGCGATCGACCGCATGGGCCGCGACATGAAGCTGCCGGCGTCGGTGATCACCAAGTACGGCGGCGACGCCGCGGTGTTCAAGGATTCGCAATCGAGCCAGATCATCCTGATCGTCGCTGCGCTGGGCGTGATCTACGTGCTGCTCGGCGTGCTGTACGAGAGCTACATCCATCCGATCACCATCCTCGCCGGCCTGCCGTCGGCGGCGGTCGGCGCGCTGCTCACCCTGCGCATCTTCGGCCTGGACCTGACCATGATCGCCATCATCGGCATCCTGATGCTGATCGGGATCGTCAAGAAGAACGCGATCATGATGATCGACTTCGCGCTGCACGCCCAGCGCAACGAGGGATTGAGCCCGGCCGAAGCGATCCGCGAAGCGTGCATCCTGCGCTTCCGGCCGATCCTGATGACCACCCTGGCCGCGCTGATGGGCGCCTTGCCGATCGCGCTGGGGCTGGGCGCCGGCGCCGAGCTGCGCCAGCCGCTGGGACTCGCGGTGGTCGGCGGCCTGCTGTTCTCGCAAGTGATCACGCTGTACATCACGCCGGTGATCTACCTGTTCCTCGACCGCTACAGCGGCACCGGACCGATGACCGACGAGCACCTGGCCGAGTACGAAGCCGGGCATTGATGGCATACTTACGCGAGGCTTAGGGGTTACATCTTGTAACATTGCTCAAGCGGGTCATCTTGTAAGCTGCACAAGACGACCCGCCGGCACGATCCCGACGCGGTATTCCCTACGATTTTCGGAAAGTTGTATTCATTTTGCGTGACCATTCCCATTTTTCGCCACACAACGACGGTGTCTGCGCCCATTGCGGGCAGGCGCTGCCGGTCAGCGTGATCGAATACGGAAAGCGCGGCCCGAACCGCACCGGCCTGATCGTCACGGTCGCGCTGCACCTGCTGCTGATCGCGATCTATTTCCTCCAGCCGCACCGCGACAAGCACGCCGCGCCGCCGGCCGGTTCGACCATGGTGTACGTCGCGCCCCTGCCGATGGGCAAGCCGAAGCCGAAGGTACGGCAGCAGCAGGCGCCGAAAAAAACGCCGAAGACCCCGCCGGTGCAAATGCAGCGCCTGCCCAACACCATCACGCTGCCGCACGAGAAGCCGGTGGAGGTGGTGAAGGAGGAGCCGAAGCCGGTGACCCAGCCGCCGCCCCCGGAAATGGACATGCAGGCTTACATCGACGCGCGGCGCAAGGCCCGCGGCGCCAAGGATCCGAGCGACCAGCCGTCGGAGGAAAGCGAAAACGCGCGCGCCACCCGCATCGCACAAGCCAATATCGCCGCCGCCAACGGCCGCTCGCGCGGCGACGACGGGCCGGACAAGGGATTGTTCAGCATGACGAACAAGACCTTCCACAGCGTCGATTTGCAGTTCCGGGGCATGAATCCGAACTTCAAGCGCCGCTGGCTGCAGCAGGTCACTGTGGAGCAGGGCAATGAGGCCGACCTGGAAACTGCCGTCATCAAGAAGATGATCGAAATGATTCGCAAGGAAGTAAAGGGCGATAATTTCACGTGGACGACCCACAGCCAGCGCGCAGTGCTGATGAGCGCGCGGCCCGAGAATACGGAGCAGCTGTTTGCCTTCCTGATGAAGGACACGTTCCCGGACTACAAGCCGCCGGCGCGCTAGCGTTGCAGCGGCATCGGGCCGCGCCGGGCAGCGTGACGCGCAAGCGGCCCCCGCCGTCCGCGCCATTCGACAGGCACAGCGCGTCGCCGCCGTGATGGCGCGCGATCTGGCGCACCAGGGCGAGGCCAGGCCCGACACCGCCGGCCGCTTCGCTGGCGCCGGCAATCCGGTAGCGCGGTTCGAAGATGCGCTCGCGCTCGGACTGCGGAATCCCCGGCCCGCCGTCGCACACTTCGAACTGCAGCGCACCGTCCCCGGTGCACGCAAGCCGCGCCACAATCGCTGAACCGGCGCCGCAGCAGTTTCGCCTCACCCATCCCGCAATGAACTCCCGCTTCGAGAGCGGCGCCGACGCGCGCGCATTCCTCGGCGAGGATGCCGGTCAGGTCGGCTTCCTTGAGGCAGATTTTTGTAAAGCGCCGCACTTCGAAATTCACAACGCAATTGCCGCGATTAATTCGTCCACTGTTCGACCTGCATCAACCTCGGTGTAATAAATAAAAGCAATGCGAATTTACAAAGTCCGCTATCCAGAATCGCCGGCCGATTGGAATGTCGGCGATTTTATGCGCATAGGATATTTACGGTAGTTTCAAAATATCGGACAGGAGTCCTTGATAAGAAAGTCCGCTTTCCAGCTTTTTGGGCCATGGCCTCCGGCCGCCTAGAATACACGCGATTCCTTTTGGAATTCTCTCCAAATGTAACGTGTTGTTTTTAATTTAAATGGCTAACATTCGTCACGCGATTTTGGTTATATTGAATTCCGGTTTTTATTTATTGACGGTTTCAGGAACTCCGGTTCCTGGGTGATAAGAAAAGAGCGGAACTTAATGCGCGTTGCATAATCGGCCGCTATTAATTTTTTAAAAACTTTCAAAGTAACTGTGACGGGTTTTTAATCGTTAAATTAATAAAAACAATTATTTGCGTTTATCCGGTTTGCCAAAACTAAAATACGGGATGGGTAATGATGAATATGATGACTATCACCAGGTGCCTGGTGACTGTGGCTGGCTGCGGCGTGGCTTTCTCGGTCTCCAGCGCCGTTCCTGACCAGGTGCCCGGCACCCAAACGCAGGACCCGACCCTCAAGCCTGCGCAGCCCTCGAAGCCGCCGCCGCCCGGCATGGTGCAAGGCGCCGGCCCGGCGGCGGCGCCAGCCTCGCCGGGCGACGGCGCCACCATCTCGGTGTCCCGGTTCACCTTCAGCGGCAACGACTCGATTTCCGACGCCGCGCTGGCCGCGCTGGTCGCCCCCTACCTCGACGCGAAGCACGTGTTCGGCATCGACGAGACGGTGGGCATCGTCTGCAACCTGCTCGACGCGCTGGATTACGCGCACGAGAAGTACATTTATCACCGCGACATCAAGCCGGCCAACGTGATGATCGACGTGCGCGGGCGCGTAAAGCTGACCGACTTCGGCGTGGCGCGCCAGTCCGACGGCACCGGCAACGATGGCACCCGCGCCGGCACCATGGTCGGCACGCCGAGCTACATGTCGCCCGAGCAGATCAAGGGACTGCCGGCCCAGGCCGCGGCCGACCTGTTCGCCACCGGCGTGGTGCTGTACCAGTGCCTGACGCTGCACAAACCGTTCAGCGGCGGCAGCGAGTGGGAGATCTGGCAGAAGATCGTCAACGAGCCGCCGCCGCCGCTGTCGCAGTACCGCGCCGGCGTGCCGCCCGCGCTGGAGCGCGCGATGCTGCGAGCGCTGGCCAAAGATCCGAAGGAGCGGCCGCCATCGGCCGCGGCGATGATCGCCGACCTGAAGGCGTCGATCGCCGGCGCCAGTTTCGACCCCGACGCGACGCGTATTGTCAGCAAGCCGGCGACAGGGCCGGCGCGCGACGATTCGAGCATGCGGCCCGTTACCACCCAGGTCACGCGGACGGGCAGCGGAACCGGCTCGCAGCACGGCAACGCCAGCGGCGGCTTCGGCGTCGCCGCGCCGGCGTTCAACCAGCAGAGCAACGAGATCGAGCTGGAGTTCTGGCGCAGCATCAAGGACAGCGGAGATCGCGAGGAATTCCAGCTGTTCCTGGAGCGCTTCCCTGCCGGGACGTATTCGGACCTGGCGCGCAGGAAGATGTCGAAGCTGGCCGGCGCCGTGCCGGCCGACGACACCGATGCGAGCATGGCGCGCCAGATCGAGGAGCAGGAGGCGAAGGTGCGCCAGCTGCGCGCCGACCAGGAGCGCCGGCTGGCCGAAGCGGAGCGCGAACGCGAGCTGGCGCGCCAGCGGGTCGAGGAAGCGCGGCTGGAACAGGTCCGTCAGGCCGAGGAAGCGCGCCGGCTCCAGGAGGAAGAGGAGGAGCGATTGCGCGAAGAGGCCGCGGCGCGCGCGCGGGCCGAGGAAGAGGCGCGGCTGGCGGAACTGGCGCGGCAGGAGGCGCTCGAGAAGGAACGCATTGCGGCGGCGCAGCGGGAAGCGGCGCGGGTCAAGGCGGCGGAAGAGGAGGCGGCGCGCGTCAGGGCGGCCGAGGAAGAAGTCGCGCGCGTCCGCGCCGCGAAGGAAGCGGAAGCGGCGCGTCGGAAGGCCATGGAAGAGGAAGCGGCGCGGGCCAGGGTCGCGGAGGAGGCCGCCGCGCGCGCGAAGGCGGCGCAGGAGGAGAAGGCGCGGGCGCTGGCCGCCGAGGCGGAGGCGAAGCGGATCGCGGCCGCTGAAGAAAAGGCGCGGCTGGCGAAGGCGGCCGAAGAGGAGGCGGCTCGCGCCAGGGCTGCCGAGGAAGCGGCGGTGCGGGACAAGGCGGCCCAGGAATCGGCGGCGCGCGAGAAAGCGCGCGCGGAAGAAGCGGCCCGCGTGAATGTCGACGAGGACGCCACGCGCATCGCGGTCGGCGGGGCCGCGCTGGCCGGCCTGCCGCCGGAATCCGAAGCGCAGCGCATCGAGTGCGCCAACGAACGCGCGCTGCTCGAGGCCAGCGAGGAGGCGGCGCGCCAGCTCAAGCGCAAGAAACAGGCGGACGCGGAACGCCAGGCAGTCGAGGAGCGCGAGGCGGCGGAACTGCGCGCAGCATCGGAGCAGCGTGCGTCCGAGGAGCAGCGCGAAGCGGACGCGCAGCGCCTGAAGGATGAGCAGTGGGCGGCAGCGGAGAAGCGCGCCGCGGAGAAGGAAGCGGAAGCGCAGCGGCGCCGCGAGGCGCAGATTGCGCAGGCCGCGCCGAGCGACGACGAGCCGACGCGCCTGATCCGCCCGGCCGACCGGGCAGGCAAGGACAAAGCGGCAGCCGACGCCGATAAGCAGAAAGCGGCAGCGGAACAGGCGGCGCGCGAGCAGGCAAGGCAAACCACGGAAAGCGAGGCGGCCGCCGAGCGCGAACGCCACGCCATCGGTTCGGCGATCGGCCATGAGGTCAAGGAGGTGGGCGCGGCGCGCGGAATGACGCCGGCGCCGGGGCGGGCGCCGCTGTTCCTCGGGATTGGCGCGGCGGTGCTGGTGCTGGCCGGCGGCGCGTACATGCTGACCTCGAAGAAGGACGCCCCGGTGGAGGCGAAGAGCGCGCCGTCGCGGCCCGATCGCGCGGTCGTGGTGGAACCAGCGGTGCCGCCGCCATCAGTGCCGAGCGGTCCGGCGCGGATCGTGACGCCGCCGCAGCCGGCGCCGGCCGCCGCCCCGGCTGTCACCAACGCGGCGCCACCGCCGGCGCCGGACCTGCGCGCCGAAAAAGAGGCGGCCAGGCGCGCCGAGGCGCAGCGGCTGGCCGACCTCAAGGCCAAGGAACAGAAGGAGCAGAAGGAGCTGGCAGGGCGCAAGGCGGCCGAAGACGCGAAGCTGGCCGAGGAGAACAAGGCGAAGGAAGCCGCGGCGGCGAAGGTGCGCGACGATGCCGCGAAAAAGGACCTGGCGGCGAAGGCGAAGGCAAAAGAGCTGGCCGACCAGAAGGCCAGGGACGACGCGGCGGCCCAGCACGCGAAGGAGCTGGCCGAGCAGAAGGCGAAGGACGACGAAAAGGCCAGGGTGGCGGCTGCTGCGGCAGCCGCGAAAGCGAAGGCCAGGTCCGATCCGGATGCATTGTTCGCGCAGGCCCAGAGCGCCGAGAAGGAAGGCCGTTCGCGCGAGGCGGTCGACCTGTACAAGCAGGCCTACAGCGCCGGCAACGGGCGCGCGGCGCGCATGCTGGGCGATATCTACGGAAAGGGAAGCGGGGATGTCGGGCGCGACTACGGCGAGCAGCTGCAGTGGTACGAGAAGGCGAAGGCGGCCGGTGTCGATGTGCCGACGCCTGGCAAGCGCAAGTATTAAGGGGTCAGGTCCGGCGGACCTGACGCCGTATTTGATGCAGCAGCATGAATCGCGGCACGCCGAATCGACGGCCTGCGACAAACCCGGGGTCAGGTCCGGCGGACCTGACCCCAACCGTCAGGCGCGGGCCTTGAGCAGCCGAGCGATGTCGCGCGCGAAGTAGGTCAGCACACCGTCGGCGCCGGCGCGCTTGAACGCCATCATCGATTCCATCATCACCTTGTCGTGATCGAGCCAGCCGTTCTGCGCGGCCGCCTTGATCATCGCGTACTCGCCGCTGACCTGGTAGGCGAACGTCGGCACCCGGTATTCGTCCTTCACGCGGCGCACCACGTCGAGGTAGGGCATGCCCGGCTTGACCATCACCATGTCGGCGCCTTCGGCCAGGTCCAGCCCGACTTCGCGCAGCGCTTCGTCGCTGTTGGCGGGATCCATCTGATAGGTGTTCTTGTCGGCCTTGCCCAGGTTGGCGCTTGACCCCACCGCGTCGCGGAACGGGCCGTAGAACGCCGACGCGTACTTGGCCGAATACGCCATGATGCGCGTGTGGATGTGGCCCGCTTCCTCGAGCGCCGCGCGGATCGCGCCGATGCGCCCGTCCATCATGTCCGACGGCGCCACCACGTCGACGCCGGCAGCGGCATGGGTCAGCGCCTGGCGGATCAGCATCTCGATGGTCTTGTCGTTGACGATGTAGCCGCTGTCGTCCGGCAGGCCGTCCTGGCCGTGCGTGGTGTACGGGTCGAGCGCGATGTCGGTCAGGATGCCCAGCTCCGGGAACCTGCTTTTCAGCGCCTTGACCGCGCGCGGCACCAGTCCGTCCGGATTGGTCGCCTCGACGCCGTCATAGGTTTTCAGCGACGCGTCGATCACCGGGAAGATCGCCAGCACCGGGATGCCCAGCGTCACGCATTCCTGCGCCACTTCCATCAGCAAGTCGACCGACACGCGCTCGACGCCCGGCATCGACGCGACCTGCTGGCGCTGCCCTTCGCCGTCGAGGATGAACACTGGGTAGATCAGGTCGGACGCGGTGATCGTGTTCTCGCGCATCAGGGCGCGCGAGAACGGATCGCGCCGCATGCGGCGCAGGCGAATGGCGGGATAGGCGGAAGGAGTCAGTGGCATCTCATGCATAAGAAAAAGTTAGTCATCGCTGTCGACCGGGTCGATCAGCACCGCATTCGGATCGCGCTCTTCGTCGGTCAGGCCGAGCAGCTCGATGATCTTGTCGTTGGCCTCCTCGATGCCGATGCGCTTGAGCGCCGAGAACAGCTGCACCGTGAACGGGAAGCCTTCGCCGTCCTCGTCCACATAGCTGTCGAGCATCATGCGCGCCTGGCGCAGCGCGTTGGTCGACTCGTTGCGGTTGAGCTTGTCGGCCTTGGTCAGGATGCAGTGGATCGGCTTGCCGGTCGGGGCGAACCATTCGAGCATCTGCACGTCCAGCTCGGTGAACGGGCGGCGCGAGTCCATGATCAGCACCAGCGCGGCCAGTTGCTCGCGGCGCTGCACATAGTCGCCCAGCAGCTTTTGCCAGTGCAGCTTGGCCGAGCCGGACACTTCCGCGTAGCCGTAGCCCGGCAGGTCGACCAGCAGCGCCTCGATCTCGTCGACCCGGGTCGGATCCTTGCGGTGCTGCCCGACATGGGCGCCGCCGATCGAGAAGTAATTGATGTGCTGGGTCCGGCCAGGGGTCTTCGACGCGAACGCCAGGCCCTTCTGGTTGGTCAGGATGTTGATGGCGGTCGATTTGCCGGCGTTCGAACGACCCGCAAAGGCGATTTCCGGCGCCGTGGTGGTCGGCAGGTCGCGCAGTTGGTTGACGGTCGTAAAGAATCGGGCTTGCCAGAGTTTGGACATGAATTGGAAAATTGCAACAAAAGGGGGCGTTTCCGCTAGAAAGCTATTGTACAATAAGGGGTTACGATTGTTGCGAAGCCTGCTCTTTCGGTTCGCAAGCACGTTGCATGTGGCAGTCCCTAAATAAAACCAATTATTGACTCGTCTAAGGTGTTTGAATGAATCGTGTGTTTTTTCCGTCCGCATCCGCAGCAATTGTGAAATCCCTGCTGGTCGCCGCGTTCGCGGTCTCCGGTGTCGCCGGCGCCGCCGAGCACGCCGCAGCGCCTGCTCCTGCCAAGGCTGATGTCGCCAAGGGCGCCACGCTGTACGACACGGGCGACGCCGCGCGCAGCCTGCCCGCCTGCGTTTCCTGCCACGGCGCCGCCGGCAATTCCACCATCGCCGCCAATCCGAAGCTGGCCGGCCAGGTCGAAAACTATGTCTACAAGCAGCTGGTCGATTTCACCGGCGCCGACCGCAACCAGCCGGTGATGACCACCTACGCCAAGATGCTGACGGACGCCGAGAAGCGCGACGTCGCCGCCTATGTCGGCGCGCAGAAGCAGAAGCCGGGCGCCGCCAAGAACAAGGACACGCTCGACCTGGGCCGCAAGATCTATCGCGGCGGCATCGCCGACAAGGGCGTCGCCGCCTGCGCCAGCTGCCATGGCGCCAACGGCGCCGGCCTGCCGATCCAGTACCCGCGCCTGGCCGGCCAGCACCAGGACTACACCGTCGCCCAGCTGACCGCGTTCCGCAGCGGCGCGCGCAAGAACAGCGCGCCGATGACGGCGCTGGCCAAGCGCATGTCGGATGACGAGATGAAGGCGGTCGCCGATTACATCGCAGGCCTGAAGTAATCGAGCGTCGGCGTCAAAAGCGGGGTCAGGTTCGACGGACCTAACCCCATTCAAAAAGGGCGGCAGCGCGAGCGGGCTGCCCTTTTTGTTGTAGAGCACAGGAATTGTCGAAGCATGAGCACCACCGGAATTGAACTGAAAACCAGGCGCCGCGGTCTCGCCGACGCCGTCGAGCTGGTGTCGTCGATGCGCTTCGCCATCAGCCTGCTGACCATCATCGCCATCGCCGCGATGATCGGCACGGTGATGAAGCAGAACGAGCCGATGCCGAACTACGTCAACCAGTTCGGTCCCTTCTGGTTCGAAATCTTCAACAAGCTCGGTCTTTATGCCGTCTACTCGGCGTGGTGGTTCCTGCTGATCCTGACGTTCCTGATCGCCTCGACCGGACTGTGCATCGTGCGCAATGGCCCGAAGATGATCCGCGATATGCGCAGTTGGCGCGAAAACGTGCGCGAAGAATCGCTGCGCAACTTCCACCACAAGTCCGAATGGACCGGGCCGCTGACCCATGCGACGCTGGCGCAGCAGAGCGCGGCGCGCCTGGCGGACGCCGGCTACCGCACCAAAATCGTCGAGAAGGAAACCGGCACCCTGGTGGCGGCGAAAAAAGGCGCGGCCAACAAGCTCGGCTACATCTTCGCACACAGCGCCATCATCATCATCCTGCTGGGCGGCATGCTCGATTCGGACCTGCCAATCCGCTTCCAGCAATGGTTCATGGGAAAGACGCCGTTCGCCGGCAGCGGCGTGATCGCCGACATTCCCGCCAAGCACCGGCTCGGCATTGGCAATCCCACCTTCCGCGGCAACACCATGATCCCCGAAGGCCAGGCCAGCGACAGCGCCATCATTCCGCAGGCGACCGGCGTGCTGGTGCAGGACCTGCCGTTCACCATCATGCTGAAGAAGTTCACGATCGATTTTTACTCGACCGGCATGCCCAAGCTGTTCGCCAGCGACGTCGTGATCCGCGACCACGAAACCGGCAAGACCTTCCCGGCCACAATCGAGGTCAACAAACCGCTGATCTACAAGGGCGTCGCGGTGTACCAGTCCAGCTTCGAGGATGGCGGCAGCAAGCTCAAGCTGACCGGCTTCCCGATGACGGGCGCCGACAGCAAGCCGTTCGACGTGACCGGCGAAGTCAATTCGTCCACCGACCTCAAGCGCGGCGACGACCAGTATTCGATCGAGTGGTCGGGTTTCCGCCCGTTCAACGTGGAAAACACCGGCAGCAACGACGCGCGCTCGGTCGCCAAGGGCCAAAGCCTGAACGAGCAGTTTTCGGCCAGCCTCGACAAGCACTCCGGTTCCGCCGCGAAGAACGCCAACAACAAGGACCTGAAGAACGTCGGCCCGAGCGTGCAGTACAAGCTGCGCGACAAGACCGGCCAGGCGCGCGAATTCCAGAACTACATGCAGCCGGTGACGATCGATGGCGCCCAGATGTTCCTGGCCGGCATGCGCATTTCGCCGTCCGAGCCGTTCAGCTTCCTGCGCATTCCCGCCGACGACGAGCACAGCGTGCGCGAATGGATGCGCCTCCGCGCCGCGCTGGCCGATCCGGCCCTGCGCGCCGAAGCGGCGCGCCGCTACGCCAAGGGCTCGATGGCGGCCAGCGACAGCGCCCGCGCCTTGCAGGATCAGTTGCGCGAGTCGAGCGAAAAGACGCTGGGCGTGTTCGCCGGCGACGGCAAGATGGGCGGTTTCACCGCGGTGGCCGACTTCATCGGCGCGCTGAAAGTGCCGGAAGCGGAGCAGCGCAATGCCGCAAACTTGTTCATGAAAATGCTCAACGGCACGCTGTGGGAGCTGTGGCAGGCGGCGCGCGAGCGTGACGGCCTGGCGCCGGTGGCCGCCGACGAGACCCACGGCCGCTTCCTGCAGATGGCCACCGTGGCGATGTCCGACAGCTTCTTCTACGGCGCGCCGGTGCTGCTGCAGCTGGACGATTTCACCGAGATCAAGGCCTCGGTGCTGCAGGTGTCGCGCTCGCCGGGCAAGAGCGTGGTCTACCTCGGCTGCCTGTTCCTGGTGATCGGCGTGTTCTCGATGTTCTACATCCGTGAGCGGCGCCTGTGGGTCTGGATCCGCGAGGCGCCGGGCGGCAGCCACGCCCTGATGGCAATGAGCACGCAACGCAAGACGCTCGATTTCGAGCATGAATTCAACGACTTGACAGCCAAGCTGCCGCAATCGGCGTAAGCTGCACGGCATCGGGAGAGCATAATGGAACTATCGCAAGCACACACTTATTCGCAGGCGCCGGGCTATTTTCGCCGTTTGAAAGCGCTCGACTGGCTGTTCGCGGCCATGCTGCTGGGCGGCGCCGTGTTCGGGCTGAGCCGCTACGGCGCCTACATGGATTATTACGAGAAGGCGATCCTGCTGCTAGCCGCGCCGACCTTCGCCGCGCTGGGCTGGCACTGGAAGCCGGTGCGCTGGCTGATGCCGCTGGTGGCGCTGCTGGCGCTGTGGGCCGTGTCGCTGTACGCCGGCGACCTCGACCTGGCGAACAAAAAATTCTTCCTCAAATACATGCTGTCGTCGCAGTCGGCGATCTTGTGGATGAGCACGCTGTTCGTGTTCTCGACCGTGTTCTACTGGATCGGCCTGGCCGGACGCTCGGACTTCGGCTCCGCGGTCGGCTCCAAGCTGTGCTGGGCGGCGGTGGTGCTCGGCTTCACCGGCATGATGGTGCGCTGGTATGAGTCCTACCTGATCGGCGCCGATGTCGGCCACATCCCGGTGTCGAACCTGTACGAAGTGTTCATCCTGTTCTCGATGATCACCGCGATGTTCTACCTGTACTACGAGCAGCGCTACGCGACGCGCCAGCTCGGTCCTTTCGTCATGCTTGTCATCACCGCCGCGGTCGGCTTCCTGCTGTGGTACACGGTCACGCGCGACGCGGCCGACATCCAGCCGCTGGTGCCGGCGCTGCAAAGCTGGTGGATGAAAATCCACGTGCCGGCCAACTTCATCGGCTACGGCACCTTCGCGCTGGCGGCGATGGTCGGTTCCGCCTACCTGCTCAAGTCGCACGGCTACCTGGCAGACCGCCTGCCGTCGCTGGAAGTGCTGGACGACGTGATGTACAAGGCGATCTCGGTCGGCTTCGCGTTCTTCACGGTCGCCACCATCCTCGGCGCGCTGTGGGCGGCCGAAGCGTGGGGCGGCTACTGGTCGTGGGACCCGAAGGAAACCTGGGCGCTGATCGTCTGGCTGAATTACGCAGCGTGGCTGCACATGCGCCTGATGAGCGGCCTGCGCGGGCGCGTGGCGGCCTGGTGGGCGCTGATCGGCCTGGTGGTGACGACCTTCGCCTTCCTTGGCGTAAACATGTTCCTGTCGGGTCTGCACTCCTACGGCAAGCTGTAAATACCGGCGAGTCATATGCGGCGCAGCGCACGCAAAGAATTGACAATTTGGTGTAAGGTTGTCGCGATGTCATTCGACAAAGCTGCATCCCAACACCGAATTGCCGAGGAAAGCCATGCTGATCAAACGTAGCCCGAACGGCCTCGACCTGCCGTTCCCGTCCGAAATCACGCCGCAGGAAGTCTACGAACAGCGGCGCAAATTCATCAAGACCATGGCGGTCGGCGCCGCCGTCGGCAGCTCGCTGTGGGAGATGGCGAACCGCGAAGCCTTCGCCCAGGCGCCGGCGCATGCGCTGGCCGGCAAGCTCAATCCCGCTTACTCCATCATGGAAAAGCAGACGCCGTTCAAGGACGCGTCGACCTACAACAACTTCTACGAATTCGGCACCGACAAGTCCGAGCCGGCCGTCAATGCGCACACCCTGAAGACGCGGCCATGGACGGTGTCGATCGAGGGCGAGGTGAAGAAGCCGATGACACTCGACATCGACAGCCTGACCAAGCTGGCGCCGCTGGAAGAGCGCGTGTATCGCCTGCGCTGCGTCGAAGGCTGGTCGATGGTGATTCCCTGGGTCGGCTACTCGCTGTCCGAATTGATCAAGAAGTGCGAGCCGACCGGGAACGCAAAGTACGTCGAATTCACCACGCTGGCCGATCGCAAGCAGATGCCCGGCGTGGGCAGCCGCGTGCTCGAGTGGCCGTATGTCGAAGGCCTGCGCATGGACGAGGCGATGCATCCGCTCACGCTGCTCACCGTCGGCATGTATGGCCAGGTGCTGCCGAACCAGAACGGCGCGCCGGTGCGCGTGATCGTGCCGTGGAAGTACGGCTTCAAATCGGCCAAGTCCATCGTCAAGATCCGCTTCGTGAAGGACCAGCCGAAGACCGCGTGGAACGTGTCGGCGCCGAACGAATACGGCTTCTACTCCAACGTCAATCCCGAGGTCGACCACCCGCGCTGGTCGCAGGCCAGCGAGCGCCGCATCGGCGAGGACGGCTTCTTCCAGAAAAAGCGCAAGACGCTGATGTTCAACGGTTATCCGCAGGTCGCCTCGCTGTACACCGGGATGGACCTGAAGAAAAACTTCTGATCATGGCCTTCACCGCGACCGCGCGCCAGGTGTTCGCGCTCAAGGCTGTCATCTTCGTGCTGGGGCTGATCCCGGTGGCGAAGATGGCCTGGCTGACCGTCACCCAGCAACTGGTCGAGCCGCTCGAGCACATCACGCGCGGCACCGGCGACTGGGTGCTGTACTTCCTGTGCATCACCCTCGCGGTGACGCCGCTGCGCCGCTTCACCGGCTGGAACTGGCTGATCAAACTGCGCCGCGAACTGGGGCTGTTCGCGTTCTTCTACGCCTGCCTGCACTTCATGACGTTCCTGTGGTTCGACCACTTCTTCGACTTTGCCGAGATGTGGAAGGATGTCCTCAAGCGGCCCTTCATTACGGTGGGCTTCACCGCCTTCGTGCTCCTGATTCCGTTGGCGGTGACCAGCACCAACGGCATGATCCGCCGCCTCGGCGGCAAGCGCTGGCAGTGGCTGCACCGGCTGATCTACGTGATCGCGCCGCTGGGGATCCTGCATTTCTGGTGGATGAAGGCGGGCAAGCACGACTTCGAGCAGCCGATCATTTTCGGCGCCATCGTCGCGGTGCTGCTGGGATTGAGGCTGTACTGGAAACTGAAGCCGGCGCCGCGCGCGCCCGTGCAGGCGGACGCGCGGCGCGGCGGATCGCTTACTTGATCAGCGATTCGAGCGCGAACAGGTCGGCCGGGTTTTCACGCTGGCGGATCAGGTGGGCCTGGCCGCCGTCGACCATCACCTCGGCGGCGCGGCCGCGCGTGTTGTAGTTCGAGGACATCGTCAGGCCATAGGCGCCGGCGCTCATGATCGCCAGCACGTCGCCCGGCTGCGCCGACAGGATGCGGTCGCGCGCCAGCCAGTCGCCCGACTCGCACACCGGGCCGACCACGTCGTACATGTTGGCCGAGCCGTCGCGATGCACCACCGGCTGCACGCCCATCCAGGCCTGGTACAGGGCAGGGCGCATCAGGTCGTTCATCGCCGCATCGACCACGCAGAAGTTCTTCTCTTCGCCCTGCTTGAGGAATTCGACGGTCGTCAGCAGCACGCCGGTGTTGCCGACGATCGAGCGGCCCGGCTCGAAAATCACCTTGATCGGCTGGCCGGCGTAACGCTCGGCGCGCCAGGCGTCGATGCGCTTGAACAGGCGGCCCAGGTAGTCGCCCACCGGCACCGGCGCCGCTTCGCCCGCTTCGCCGTAGTCGATGCCAAGGCCGCCGCCGATATCGAGGTGATGCAGCACGATGCCCTCGAGCGCGAGGGTGTCGATCAGTTCAATCAGCTTGTCGAGCGCTTCGAGCAGCGGCGCGTCGTCCAGCAGCTGCGAGCCGATGTGGCAGTCGATGCCGGCCACTTCCAGGTGCGGCAGCGCCGCGGCGGCACGGTAGGTTGCGAGCGCATCGACGAAGGCCACGCCGAACTTGTTGGCCTTCAGGCCGGTGGCGATGTAGGGGTGGGTCTTGGCGTCGACGTTCGGGTTCACGCGCAGCGACACGCGCGCGGTCTTGCCCATGCTGCCGGCCACTTCGTTCAGGCGGTGCAGTTCCGGGATCGACTCGACGTTGAAGCACAGGATGTCGTGCGACAGCGCCAGGCGCATTTCGTCGACGGTCTTGCCGACGCCGGAAAAGATCACCTTGGACGGGCTGCCGCCGGCGGCCAGCACGCGCAGCAGCTCGCCGCCCGAGACGATGTCGAAGCCGGCGCCGCGGCGCGCCAGGATGTCGAGGATCGCCAGGTTCGAGTTGGCCTTCATCGCGTAGCACACCAGCGCGTCGCGCCCGGCGCAGGCATTGGCGTAGGCGTCGAAGTTCTCGACCAGCGCCGTTTTGGAATAGACGTAGGTCGGCGTGCCGAATTGCGCGGCGATGTCGGACAGGGGCGTGCTTTCGGCATGCAGGACGCCGTCTTTGTAATTAAATTGCGACATATTTATTGTTGGGCGGCTGGAGTAGGGATGGTGACGGGGGCAACCGGAATCGCGGGAGGCTGCACGGGCGCGGCGGCCGGCGCCGGCCTGGCGGGCGGCTTCGGCATGTACAGCGGGCCGGTCTGGCCGCAGCCGGCCAGCAGCGCGGCGGCGCCGATAACGAGCGCGAGAGTGGACTTCACGATTAGAATCACGGATTGATTAGCAGACCTTGGAGTGTAGCATGAGCGAAACAGAATTTTTGGACCTGGCCCAATCCACGCTGGACCAGATCGAAGCGAAGATGGACCGGCTCAACGACGAGGACCTGCTCGATGTCGAGTGCAAGCGCAGCGGCAACGTGCTCGAAATCGAATTCATCGACAACGGCACCAAGATCATCATCAACAGCCAGGCGCCGATGCAGGAAATGTGGGTGGCGGCCAAGTCGGGCGGCTTCCACTACAAGCGGGTCGACGGCCAGTGGATCAACACGCGCGATGGCTCCGAGCTGTTTGCGGCACTGTCGGCGCTGGCAAGCGCCCAGGGCGGAGTTCCTGTGACGTTGTAAGAATCGACAATGCATTGACAATGGCGTCAATAAGTTGAATAATTTGGGTACCACTCATCCCTCGCATTGTCATTTGGTTGGCTTCTGCTTAGGAAGAATTAGCCGCTCAATTGGGCGGCTTTTTCACATCTGAAAGACCAAATTGCCGCTCAGCGCAACGCCATTTCAGAAGACCGCCGTGTATGTTGACGGCTACAACCTTTATTATGGCCGGCTTCGCAACACGTCTTTTAAGTGGCTCGATGTAGTGGCGCTGTTCGACGCGATTCTTGCTCGTCGAGACCAGAATGAAAGGGTGGCCCGACTTCACTTGTTCACCGCTCCGGCACTCGCAAACTTCGCCACGCATGGCCAAGATTCCGTAATCGCGCAATCTGCTTATCATCGCGCGCTGCAATCGAAACATCCCCAGCGATTCGAAATAATTTATGGCAAGCACTCCTATGACCGCAGCGGGGCCTTGCTTCCCACGTTTGTAGCCGGTCAGGCTTACGATCGAACTATTCGTTCCAGGGTATGGAAGCTTGAGGAAAAAAAGACGGACGTGAACTTGGCCCTGCGCATGTATCGGGACGCGTGCAAAGGCTTGTACGACCGGATCATCCTGATGTCCAACGACAGCGATGCAGAACCCGCTCTTCAGGCAATTCGCCAAGATTTCCCCGAAATCACGATAGGACTGGTTATCCCCATTTGGCTTTCAGTTCCGGGTACTGCGGCGCCGCGCAGAGCCAGTGGTTCACTGTTAGCTCAAGCAGATTGGGTCATTCCAAATATCACAGACGACCAATTACGCGAGGCGCAGTTGTCCGACCAAATTCCGACTCGCAAGAAGCCCATTCGGAAGCCGTCACACTGGTAGTGGGTGCCCGCAGAGCATGCTGGTTTGGGGCTTCATCCAATTTCCGCCGAAGTTTGCCAGCGATTTTGTTAATTAATTGATACCTGAAAACATTTCATCATGCTAGCATCGTGATTCCGATGGCATCGTTTGGTGCACGTCATCGGGCGCATTAAAGAGGCTTCCGAGCGCTCGGGGGCTGCGTCTGACGATTTGCGATCACGGTGACCATGTCCAGCCTAGCCCATTTTCCGCTCACGACCCTCGACGACGACGCCTGGGACGACCTCCTCACCTACATTGAAGACAAGCGGGTCATCCCGATCATCGGCCCCGAACTGCTGGAAGTCCAGACCGAGTCGGGACCGCGCCCGCTGTACGACTGGCTGGCCGAGCGCCTGGCCGCCAAACTCAGTGTCGATACTTCCGCACTGCCGCAGCCGTACAACCTGAATGACGTGGTGTGCTGGTTCCTGTCGATGCGCGGCCGGCGCGAGGAAGCCTACGTGCGCCTGCGCGCGATCCTGCGCGACACCGTGTTCGAGCCGCCGCGCGCGCTGCGCCGACTGGCCGCGATCACCGATTTCGACCTGTTCGTCACCACCACCTTCGACCAGCTGCTGGAAGACGCGATCAACGCCGAACGCTTCGGCGGCGCGCAAGCGAACGAGGCGGCCGACGTGATTGCCTACGCGCCGAACCGCGTCGCCGACCTGCCCTCCGAGCGCGAGGCGCTGGTGCGGCCCGTGGTCTACCACCTGTTCGGCAAGGTGGCGGCGTCGCCGACTTACGTCATCTCCGACGAGGACACGCTCGAATTCATCTGCGCGCTGCAAAGCGAGCACCTGGTGCCGGAGCGGCTGTTCCACGAACTCGAACACAACCACCTGCTGTTCATCGGCAGTAATTTCAGCAACTGGCTGGCGCGCATGTTCCTGCGCATGGCCAAGCGCCACCGCCTGTCGGACCCGCGCGACGTCGGCGAAATCCTCGCCGACAGCTTTTCCGGCAGCGACGACCGCTTGATGAGTTTTCTGCAGCAGGTCAGCGTGCGCACGCGGGTCTACACGGGCGCCGAGAAGTTCGTCGACGAACTGTACGAACGCTGGCGGGCGCGCCGCGATAAATTCAGGCCACGCCTGGCGGCGGCCCCGGTGCGCTTCCTGCCGCCGTCCCGCGAAATGCCGGACCACGCGGTCTTCATCAGCTACGCGCGCGGCGACCTGGAGGCGGTGCAGCGCATGAAAGCCGAACTCGATGCGATCGGCGTCACTACTTGGTTCGACATGGAACGGCTGGAAGCGGGCGACGACTACGACCGCAAGATCCAGCGCAACATCGCGCGCTGCTCCTACTTTATCCCGGTGATCTCGCGCACCACGCAGGCGCGCCACGAAGCCTACTTCCGGCGCGAGTGGAGCTACGCGATCGACCGCGCCCGCAACATCGCCGACGGCGCCCTGTTCATCCTGCCGGTGACCATCCACGACACGTCTGCCGGCGACGCGGTGGTGCCGGAACGGTTCCGCAGCCTGCACTTCACGCATCTGCCGGACGGCGCGGTCACCGACGACTTCGGCCAGCGTTTGCGCGAAGCGTTCCAGGCGAAAGGCAACCAATGAACGACTACGACAGCACTGCGTCGGTGAGCGAAGAACTGGTCGACGCCCGCCATCCCTGGCTCGGCCTGGCGTCGTTCAGCGAAGCGACCCAGGGCTTTTTCTACGGCCGCGAGGAAGAAGTGGCCGAGCTGGCGCGCCGGGTCCAGCGCAAGCTGTTGACCGTGCTGTTCGGGCAGTCGGGACTGGGCAAGACCTCGATCCTGCGCGCCGGCCTGGCCCCGCGCCTGCGCCAGCAGGGATTCTGTCCGGTGTACGTGCGCATCGATTACAGCGCCGACGCGCCGGCTCCGGCGCTGCAGATCAAGCAGGCCATGTTGAAGGAAACCGCGGCGGCGGGTCAATGGAGCAAGCCGGGCGCCGACGACGAGCCGCTGTGGGAGTTCCTGCACCGCCGCGACAACGTGCTGCGCGACGCAAACGGCGCGGCGCTGGTGCCGCTGCTGATTTTCGACCAGTTCGAAGAGATATTCACCTTGGCGCAGGCCGACGACGATGGCCGGCAGCGCGCCGCCAATTTCCTCGGCACGCTTGCGGGGCTGGTCGAGAACCGCCCATCGCCGGAACTCGAGCAACGCATGGACGAGGATGACGACACCGCGGCGCTATTCGATTTCTCGCGCAGCGACTATCGCGTGTTGATCACGCTGCGCGAGGACTACCTGGCGCACCTGGAAGGCGTCAAGGGCAGCATGCCGAGCATCACCCAGAACCGCCAGAGGCTGGCGCCGATGACCGGCTCGCAGGCGCTGGCCGCGGTGACAGGACCTGGCGGCTCGCTGGTCACGGGCGAAGTGGCGGAGGCGATCGTGCGCTTCGTCGCCGGCGGGGCGGAGCTGGCCAACGCGCAGGTCGAGCCATCGCTGCTTAGCCTGATCTGCCGCGAGCTCAATGACAAGCGCATTGCCGCGGGCCGCAACGCCATCACCATCGACCTGCTGGCCGGCTCGCACGCCAGCATCCTGACCGACTTCTACGAACGCGCGCTGGCCGACCAGCCGGAGGCGGTGCGCGCAGTGATCGAGGACACCCTGCTGACCGATTCCGGCTACCGCGAAAACGTGGCGGAGGAACGGCTCAGGCGCGCACTGGCGGCCGCCGGCGCATCTGGCGGCGCGCTGGCCGCGCTGGTGGACCGGCGCCTGCTGCGCATCGAAGAGCGGCTCGATGTGCGCCGCGTCGAACTGACTCACGACGTGCTGTGCGGAGTCGTCAAGGACAGCCGCGAAGGGCGCCTGGAGCGCGAACAGCTGGCCGAGGCAGAACGAGCTCTGACGCTGCAGCAGACCCGGGAGCAGGAAAGCCGGCGTGCGCTGGCAAGGGCCCGTAAAGTCGCGGGGATATGTGTGGTGCTGTCGGTGTGCGCGGTGGGCAGCACGGTCTTCGGCTACGTCAACATGCGCCAGGCGGAGAAACTCCGGATCGCCGCCGATCGTTCCCGTGCGGGCGCGGAGAACCTGGTCGGCTACCTGCTCGACGATTTCTACGAGACTTTGCAGCCGATCGGCCGGCTTGACCTGATGGGAGAGCTGGCTCGCCGCAGCGTTGCATATTACGAACACCTGGACGCAGACATGCGCGGTACGGACACGACGCTTAACCAGGCGCGCGCAGGCATGCGGCTCGCGTCTGTGCGGCTGTCGCTGGGCAACGGCGCCGAGGCGCGCGCCCTCGCCGATCGCGCGCTCGCCGGCTTTCAACGGTTGGCTCGCGTCGATCCAGGATCGGAAATCACTGCGTTGGCGTACTCGAATGCCCTGCGCGAGCGCGCCAATATGGCTTTCTCGAATGGCGAGAGGGAGAGCGCCAGGTCGCTCATCGACCAGGCGCGCGCGGTGATCAAACCATTTTTCAGCCGCTCCGGTGCGCCCGCGCAGGTTCGCCGCGAGTATGCGGAAGTGCTCACGCGTTCAGGCTACATGCATTTGCGCGGTGGTCAGCAGGCAGTGGCCGAATCCGAACTGCATGCTGCGATTGGCGCGATCGATGGACTCACGGATGTCCGCGCAGCTGCAGACCGGGCGACGGCCGGCGGCTGGCTGCACGAACTGCTCGCGCGAGGTAAGCGCTTTGACGAGGCTGGAAAAATTGGAGCCGAGGCGATTTTGCAGGCCGAGGCAGTCCTGAAACAAGCACCGAATCATTTTCCTGCGGAGAAGGTGATCGATTTAGTGCATTTCGAGCAGGCGATGGCTGAAATGCATCGCCGTCAGCCAGGGCGCGCGGTGAGGCTGCTGGACCAAATTATCGCGCAGGGAAGATTGCGATTGCAGATGGATCCGGACAATGCGCAAGCGGAGGATCTTCTTGCGATAAGCGTGGCAAATCGCGCACTGGCGGCGTTCCAACAGGGAAAAGTCCTGGAAGCGCGCGCGCGGTTCGACGAAATGTGGAAGATATATGAGGTCCGTGCGCCGTCAACTTATCAAGTCGGAAATCTGCTTCATTTTGCCGCTAACGATATGAACATGTCGGCACAATCAGGCAGGCAAGACGATTTGGAGCGGGCGAGCGAGCGGGTCCGCCGATACGCCAAGATCAAGGAAAACGGCGCCAATGGTTCAGCGTGGTATGGATTGTTTACCACTTATCGCAGTTTGCACGCACTCTTGGTCGCGGGGGATCGCCGGGCTACGCCGGATGCAGCGAGCAATCTGATCGGGGGTGCAGATACCTTCCTTGAGAAATCCATTAAGCAGAAGGAGGCGCCGGAAGAAATCAGGGGCAGCCGTCACCTATTGGCGAGCGCGCTGTCGCTGCGAGCCGAAATGGCCAACGCGAGCGGCGAGTTCGGGAAGGCGGAGGCCACAAGTCGAAGGGTGTTCGAGCTTGTCGGCGAAGAAGACATCAGTGGACCGCTTGAGCCGGCGGATGAGCTAGCCAGGGTCGAATACGCTTACTCACTGATGAAAGTTGGGAAATCGCAGGAAGCGCGTGTCCAGATCGAGAAGGCGATCGCCATCCAGCGCGGCCAATTGAAGGCGGGGAGCGATGATCAGATCCTGCGCATTGAATTGGCCCGCGCGCTCAGCGTGGCTGCGCAGATCACGCCGGCGAGTGGGGCCGCGAACCTGAAAGAGGCACATGCGCTGCTGGCGGGGTTGCCGTCCGAGGTGCAGGCGATGCGGTCGGCGCGGCTGGCGCGGGAACAGGTCGACGCGGCGCTGCACTAAGAAAAATGGGGGCAGGCCGCAGCATCACCCCCATCTTTACCTAGAACAGCTCGTTCTTGACGGCGTCCTTGGTCTTTTCTTCTGCCGGCGTGCCGCGCGTGCCGACGTCCAGGCTCTGCACTCCGGTCCCCGGCGGATTCTCGGCGTAGTAGTACTCGCCGTCGCTGGCCTGCACCAGTCCTGACGGCACCACGCGCTCCACGACCGGCGCGTTCTTCAGCGCCTTCTGCATGTAGCCGATCCAGATCGGCAGCGCCAGGCCGCCGCCGGTTTCCTTGTTGCCCAGGTTCTTGGGCTGGTCGTAGCCGATCCACGCGATGCCCACCAGGTTCGATGCATACCCGGCGAACCAGGCGTCGATCGAGTCGTTGGTGGTGCCGGTCTTGCCCGAGATGTCGGGGCGTTTCAGCACCAGCGCCTTGGTCGCGGTGCCGTACTTGACGACGTCCTTGAGCATGCTGTCGACCAGGTAGGCGTTGCGCTCGTCGATGACGCGGTTGGCGTCGACGCCGGCCTTGTCGGGAATGGCCTGCGACAGCACCTTGCCGTCGGCGTCGGTGACTTTCGAGATCAGGTACGGGCTGACGCGGTAGCCGCCGTTGGCGAACACCGAGTAGGCGCCCGCCATCTGCAGCGGCGTGGTGGCGCCGGCGCCCAGCGCGAGCGTCAGGTAAGGCGGGTTCTTGTCCGGATCGAAGCCGAAGCGGGTGGTGTATTCCTGGCCGTACTTGGCGCCGATCTTATGCAGGATGCGGATCGAGACCATGTTCTTCGACTTGGTCAGGCCTTTGCGCATCGTCATCGGGCCGTCGTACTTGCCGTCGTAGTTCTTCGGCTCCCACGCCTGGCCGCCGGTCTGGCCGGCATCAAAACTGATCGGCGCGTCGTTGATCACGGTGGCCGGCGACAGCCCGCGCTCGAGCGAGGCCGAATAGATGAACGGCTTGAACGACGAACCCGGCTGGCGCCACGCCTGCGTCACGTGGTTGAACTTGTTGCGGTTGTAGTCGAAGCCGCCGACCAGCGCGCGGATCGCGCCGTCGGTGGTGTCGGCCGCGACGAACGCCGATTCGACTTCCGGCATCTGGATGATGCTCCAGGCCGGGCCGCCTTCCTTGGTCACGCGGATCACCGCGCCGCGCTTGATGCGCCGGTTGGGCGCCGCCTTCTCGGCCAGCCAGTCGCGCCCGAACGCCAGGCCCGGGCCGCTGATCTTGATCTCTTCGCCGGACGCGGTGACCGCGGTGATGCCGGCCGGGCTGGCCGCCAGCACCATCGCGGCGACGATGTCGTCGCTGTCGGGATGCTCGGCCAGCTCGGTCTCGATCGCCTCGTCCGCCTCTTCCTTGGAGGCCGGGATGTCGATGTAGGCTTCCGGCCCGCGGTACGGGTGGCGCCGCTCGTATTCGAGCACGCCGCGGCGCAGCGCCAGGTAGGCCGCATCCTGGTCGGCCTTGGTCACGGTGGTAAACACGTTCAGCCCGCGCGTGTAGGTCTCTTCCTTGAACTGCTCGTACACCAGCTGGCGCGCCATCTCGGCCACGTACTCGGCGTGCACGCCGAATTCGGCGCTGTCGGTCTTGATCTTCAGCGGCTCCACCTTGGCCGCTTCGAACTGGGCGTCGGTGATATAGCCCAGCTGGTGCATGCGGAACAGGATGTACTGCTGGCGCGTGCGCGCGCGCTTCGGGTTGACCACCGGGTTGTAAGCCGACGGCGCCTTCGGCAGGCCGGCCAGCATCGCCGCCTCGGCCACGCTGATGTCCTTCAGGCTCTTGCCGAAGTAGATCTGGGCCGCCGACGAGAAGCCGAACGCGCGCTGGCCCAGGTAGATCTGGTTCATGTAGACCTCGAGGATCTGGTCCTTGGTCAGGTTCTGTTCGATCTTCCAGGCCAGCAGCACTTCATAGGCCTTGCGCTTCAGGGTCTGCTCGGACGACAGGAAGAAGTTGCGCGCCACCTGCTGGGTGATGGTGGAGGCGCCCTGGCGCGCGCCGCCGGTGGCGTTGTGCACGGCCGCGCGCAGGATGCCGGTGTAGTCGACCCCGCCGTGCTGGTAGAAGCGGTCGTCCTCGATCGCGAGAACGGCCTTCTTCATCACGTCCGGGATGTCCTTGAAGCGGGTCAGCGTGCGGCGCTCCTCGCCGAATTCGCCGATCAAGACGCCGTCGGCGGAAAACACCCGCAGCGGCATCTTCGGCCGGTAGTCGGTCAGGGTGTCGAGCGCCGGCAGGTTGGGGTAGGCCATGGCCAGCGCGAATACCACCACCAGCACCGCCGCCAGCGCCGAGCCGGTCAGGATGCCCAGCACGATGAAGGCGATGCGGCGCGGCGTCATCGGGCCCTTGCGGCCCGGGGCTGGGATCTTGCCGTCGGATTTCGAAGCACTCATGCGGGTCGATTCTCTCTAATATTGATGCGGCTCATTATAAGGTACGCGCATTATGCACGCGCCGCGCCATCCGGACCCCTTCACTCAAGATGCTTGTGAACCGGCCGACAACTATGATGTCGCCCGGTTCATAGAGTGTCGTTTATCCGCCCGTACCCGGAATGTTCCAGTGCAGAAATACCTTTACACCGCTGTCGCTCTGTTGCTACGATTTAATGTACTGCCTCATGTTGCACGACCTAAGTGGCGGTTTTATAAACACATTACCGTTTTCGGGCGGTTTCATTATTCGTTCTGCAAGGAAACTTTTGCAGCGGTTGCAGTGGGCAGGTGAGGAGCACGCGCGTCATGGTCAATCTGAGTTCCTTGTTCGGACAAGCCAGTCCCCCGTTGGTGGGACTGGACATCAGCACGTCGGGCGTGCGCCTGGTCGAGCTGGCCGACGCCGGCAAAGGCGCGCTGCGCCTCGAACGCTACGCGGCCGAGCCGCTGCCGCGCGGCGCCGTGGTTGACGGCAATATCGAAAACATGGAGCAAGTCACCGAAGCGGTGCGCCGCGTCTGGAAAAAGAGCGGCACCCGGGTCAAGCTGGTCGCGCTCGGCATGCCGCCTGCTTCCGTGATCACCAAGAAAATCATCCTGCCCGCCGGCCTGTCCGAAGACCAGCTCGAAGTGCAGGTCGAATCCGAAGCGTCCCAGTACATCCCGTTCGCGCTCGACGAGGTCAGCCTCGACTTCGACGTGCTCGGCATGGCCGCCAACTCGCCCGACGACATCGACGTGATGCTGGCCGCGGCGCGCAAGGAGAAGGTCGAGGACCGCGTGGCGATCGCCGAAGCGGCCGGCCTGACCGCGGTGGTGATGGACATCGAATCGTACGCCGCGCGCGCCGCGCTGGAGCGCGTCACCGAGGTCCTGCCCGGCGCCGCCGAGCAGATCGTCGCGCTGTTCCAGATCGGCGCAGGCGTCACCCACATTTCGGTGATGGTGAACGGCGACACCATCTACGAACGCGAGCAGCCGTTCGGCGGCAACCAGCTGACCCAGGACATCGTGCGCGCCTACGGCCTGTCGTTCGAGGAAGCCGACGCCAAGAAGAAAACCGGCGACCTGCCCGAAGGCTACCAGGCCGAACTGCTCGGCCCCTTCCTCGAAAACGCCGCGCTCGAAGTTACGCGCGCGATCCAGTTTTTCTACACCTCGACCCCGTACACCCGCGTCGACCAGCTGTACCTGGCCGGCGGCTGCGCAATGATCCCCGGCCTGCTCGACATCGTCGCCAGCCGCACCAAGATCTCGAGCGCGGTGGTGTCGCCGTTCAAGGGCATGCAGCTCGGCGCCGACGTGCGCGAGTCGCAACTGCGCACCGAAGCGCCGGCTTACCTGGTCGCCTGCGGCCTCGCCCTCAGGAGATTTGGCTGATGATCAGGATTAACCTGCTCCCGCACCGGGAAGCGAAACGCAAGCTCAAGAAGACCGCCTTCATGGCGCTGATGGCATTGGGCGGCATCCTCGGCGTGGCCGTGGTGCTGGTGGTCGGCGGCTACAACGCCAGCCGCATCTCGATCCAGAACGAGCGCAACCTGGTGCTGACCCAGTCGAACGCCGAACTGGACAAGAAGATCGCCGCGATCGCCACCCTGAAACAGGAAATCGAAGCGCTGAAAGCGCGCCAGCAGGCGGTCGAAGACCTGCAGGGCGACCGCAACCAGCCGGTCTACCTGCTCGACGAGCTGGTCAGGCAGACCCCGACCGGCGTGTACCTGAAAACCTTCCGCCAGGAAGGCCAGCGCGTGGTGATGTCCGGCTACGCGCAGTCGCAGGAACGTGTCGCCGAACTGCTGCGCAACCTGACCGGCGCCTCGCCGTGGCTGGAGCGTCCCGAGCTGACCGAGGTGAAGGCCTCGACCCTGGCGCAGAGCAAGGCCGGCAAGAAGGTGGTCGAGTTCACGCTCGCGGTGGCGATCAAGCGCCCGCGCGACCAGGATGCCGCCAAGGCCGCCGCCGCTGCCGGCTTGCCGCCAGGCGCCGTCGTGCCGGCGCCCGCGCCGGCCGGCCCCACCATCAAGTAGCGCGGAACGGACCTTATGGATATTAACTTCAAAGACATCGGCGCATCGCTGTCGGGCCAGTTCCAGGGCCTGGCCGGACGCCATCCCGGCATGTGGCCGCTGGCGCCGCGCGTGCTGTGCGCCGCCGGCGTGATGGCCGCCGTCGTCGCGCTCGGCTACTTCGGCTACTGGAGCGGCCAGTTCGAGGAAGAAGACACGCTGGCCCAGACCGAAGTGAAGCTGCGCGACGAATACAAGCTGAAGATGGCGCAGGCGATCAACCTCGACGCCCTGCAGGCGCAGAAGCTGCAGGTCGACCAGTACGTCGACCGCCTGCAGAAGCAACTGCCGAACAAGGCCGAGATGGCGGCGCTGCTGTCGGACATCAACCAGGCCGGCCTCGGCCGCGGCCTGCAGTTCGACCTGTTCCGTCCGGGCCCGGTGGTGGTGCGCGATTACTACGCCGAGCAGCCGATCGACATCAAGGTATCCGGCAGCTACCACGACATCGGCGCGTTCGCCGCCGACATGGCGAACCTGCCGCGCATCGTCACGCTCAACAACATGACCCTGACCGCGGGCAAGGACGGCGTGCTGATGCTCGACGCCGTCGCCAAGACCTTCCGCTACCTCGATCCCGAGGAAGCGAGCGCGCAGCGCAAGGCGCGCGCCGCGGCCAAGAAACAGCAGCAGGGGGCACCGAAATGACGATCAAGCGCATAGCTGCGATAGCGCTGGCGGCATCGCTGGCCGGCTGCGGCGCCAGCGACGTCCGCGAAGTGCGGGACTGGATGGCGCAGGTCAAGAAGGACACCAAGGTCAGCGTGGTGCCGATCGCCGAGCCGAAAACGTTTATTCCGTTCGCCTACACGGCGCGCGAGCAGGTCGACCCGTTCAGCCCCAACAAGCTGCTGGCCGAACTGGCGCGCGCGGCCGAAAAGGGCGACAGCGGCAAGTACAAGCCGGACATGAACCGGCGCAAGGAACTGCTGGAGAACTATCCGCTGGACGCCTTCACCATGGTCGGCGTGATGCAGAAAGGCGGCGTGAACTATGCGCTGCTGCAGGTCGACAAAGCGGTGTACCAGGTCAAGTCGGGCCAGCGCATCGGCCAGAATTACGGGCTGGTCACCGGGGTCAGCGAGAACGTGGTGCAAATCAAGGAAGTGGTTCAGGACGCCGCCGGCGAGTGGGTCGAGCGCCTGTCGAAGCTGGAATTGCAGGAAAGTAAGGAGAGCAGGAAATGATCGCATTCAAAATGAACGGCGCCGCATCCCTCACGGGTTCGCTGGCGCGCGCGGGCGCACTGCTGGTCCTGGCCTTGTCGGCCGCCACGGCATGGGCGCAGGATAACGCGATCGAATCGATCACTGCCAACCAGCAGGGCTCGAACGTGGTGGTCAACATCGCCATGCGCAACGCGCCCGCCAAGCTGCCGATCGGCTTTTCGATCACCAATCCGGCGCGCATCGCGCTCGACTTCGGCGCCACCTCGAACGCCACCGGCAAGAGCGCCCAGGACATCAACCTGGGCGACGTGCGCGCGGTCAACGTGGTGCAGGCCGGCGAGCGCACCCGCCTGGTGCTCAACCTCAAGCGCGCGCTCAATTACGCCACCGCGATCGACGGCAAATCCGTGATCGTCACCGTCGAAGGCTCCGGCGGTGTGGCCCAGGCCGTCAACAGTGCCGGCCTGCCGGCCGCCAGCCAGGCGCGCCCGGCCGCGCGCCAGACCTTGCGCGACCTCGACTTCAAGCGCGGCTCGAACGGCGAAGGCCGCATCGTCGTCGACCTGCCGAACAGCCAGGTCGCGGTCGACGTGCGCCAGGTCGGCAACAGCGTGCTGGTCGATTTCATGAACACCGGCCTGCCGCCAAGCCTGCGCCGCCGTCTCGACGTGACCGACTTCGGCACCCCGGTGTCGCAGATCACCACCGTGCCGCAGGGCGACAACGTGCGCATGAAGATCGAAGCGAAGGGCCTGTGGGAGCAGACCGTCTACCAGAGCGACACCCAGCTGGTGATCGACGTCAAGCCGATCAAGGAAGACCCGAACCGCCTGACCCAGGGCTCCCAGGGCTACCGCGGCGAGAAGCTGTCGTTCAACTTCCAGAACGTCGAAGTGCGCGCCGCGCTGCAGGCGATCGCCGACATCTCCGGCCTGAACATCATCACCAGCGATTCGGTGACCGGCAACCTGACGCTGCGCCTGCGCGAAGTGCCGTGGGACCAGGCGCTCGACGTGGTGCTGCAGGCCAAGGGCCTCGACATGCGCAAGAACGGCAGCGTGCTGTGGATCGCGCCGAAGGAAGAACTGCTGACCAAGGAAAAGCTCGAACTCGAGCAGCGCGCCCAGATCGCCGAGCTCGAGCCGCTGCGCTCGGAAGTGTTCCAGCTCAATTACCAGAAGGCCGAGGCGTTCCGCACCGTGATCGGCCTGGACGGCGGCGCCAACCGCGTGCTGTCCAAGCGCGGCAGCGCCATCATCGACGCCCGCACCAACCAACTGTTCATCACCGACATCGCCTCCAAGCTCGACGACATCCGCAAGCTGATCCTGAAGACCGACGTCGCTTCGAAGCAGGTGCTGATCGAAGCGCGCCTGGTCGAAGCGAACGACAGCTTCAGCCGCACGCTGGGCTCGAAACTGGGCTTCAACGACCTGCGCACCCAGCGCGGCGGCGATTCCGGCTACCAGGTCAACGGCAATAACCGGGTCGCCATCGGCGGCAACCTGAATGGCGCCGGCCAGACCACCGGGCAGGTGGGCGCCGGCGATTCGTTCGCCAACTCGCAATTCCTCAACCTGCCGGCCGCGGCGATCGGCTCGGTGCCGCCGGCCACGGTGGCGTTCTCGCTGTTCTCGGCCGCGGCCAACCGCTTCCTGAACCTGGAGCTGTCGGCGCTCGAAGCGGACGGCAAGGGCAAGATCCTGTCGAACCCGCGCGTGCTGACCGAAGACAAGATGACCGCCGTCATCGAGCAGGGCATCGAGCTGCCGTACCAGGTCGCCACCAGCAGCGGCGCCACCTCGATCAGCTTCAAGAAGGCCAACCTGCGCCTCGAAGTGACGCCGCAGATCACCCCGGACGGCAACGTCGTGCTGGAAGTGGAAGTGAACAAGGACTCCAAGGGCGACGTCACGCCGGCCGGTTTCGCCATCAACAACCAGCACGTCAAGACCAAGGTGCGGGTCGAAAACGGCGGCACCGTGGTGCTGGGCGGGATCTACCAGCAAGCCGACCGCAACAACGAAAGCAAGGTCCCGCTGCTGGGCGACCTGCCGGTCGTTGGCTACCTGTTCAAGACCACCGGGCGCGAGTCGACCAAGACCGAGCTGCTGGTGTTCCTGACGCCGAAAATCGTCGTCGATACCGCGCCGACCCGCTGAACCGAACCAGACACCAGTAACAAAAAGGTTATCCCATGAAGACATCACGAAACACGGCCGCGCTGCGCCTTGCCAATGGCGCCATCGCGCTGGCGCTGGCCGGCATCCTGCTCGCCTGCGGCGGCGGCGGCGGCAGCCCGGGCACGACGGTGGGCACGGGCAGCAGCCCGGCGCCAGGTACCGGCACAGGCGGCGGCACCACGGCGCCGGTCGCCGCGCCGACCATGACGCTCGCCTTCATCAACGCCAGTGGGCAAGCCAGCAATGCGCTCAGCGCCAGTTCGCCGCTGACGGCGAAGGCCACGCTGAAGGACAAGGATGGCAAAGTCATCCCGAATGCGATCGTCGCGTTCACCACGGACAACGCGCTCGCCGTTTTCTCTCCATCGGTGGGCACCGCGCTGACCGATGCCGCCGGCGTCGCCAGCATTTCGGTGCGCCCGGCCAGCTTGTCGGCCGGCGGCGCCGGCAAGGTGACCGCCACGTCGACCGTGGCGGGCGCCGCGGTCACCGGCGAAGCGAACTTTTCGGTCGGCGCCACCGCGCTGACCCTGGGCACGCTGACCCTGTCGCCGGCCAGCGTCGCCGCGTACGGTTCGACCACCGTGTCGGTCGATGTCCTGGCTGGCGGCGCGCGTTACACCGACCAGCAGCTGACCGTCACCTTCAGCTCGACCTGCGTCGCTTCGGGCAAGGCGACCCTGGCCGCCGCCGTGCCGACCAATAACGGCACCGCCACCGCGGTGTTCCGCGACCAGGGCTGCGCCAGCAACGACATCATCTCGGCCACCACCGACGGCGTCTCGAAGCCGGCCACTGCCGCGCTGGCGATTGCCGTGCCGGCCGCCGCGTCGGTCCAGTTTTCGTCCGCATCGCCGGTCGACAACTCGATCGTCATCCGGGGCCAGGGCGGCATTTCGCGCACCGAGACGGCCACGCTGAAATTCAAGGTGTTCGACACCTTCGGCAACCCGCTGCCAGGGCAGCTGGTCAGCTTTACGACGACGACGACCGACGTCCACCTCAACAAGGACGCCGACAACACCGATCAGAACGGCGAGGTCATCACCACCGTCAATTCGGGCGACAAGCCGACCACCTTCCGCGTCAAGGCAACGCTCGGCAGCGGCATCTCGACCTTCTCCGACTCGATCGTCGTCACTACCGGCCTGCCGGTGCAGCGCGCGTTCTCGCTCAGCGTGGGGTCACCGAATCTCGACACCAGTGTCGACAAGCAGAAAGCGACAACGGTCACGGCGCTGATCGCCGACAAGTTCGGCAACCCTGTGCCCGATGGCACTCCGGTCGTATTCCAGACCAATCTGGGCGCGATCGGTTCCGCCGGCAAAGGCGGCTGCAACACCAGCAATGGCGGTTGCACCGTTGATTTCACCGTCCAGAACCCGCGCGTCGCGGCGAACCCGCCGGTACCGAGCGCGTGCAACAACGTGGCGAACGGCGGCTCGCTCGACAGTACGCGGGCCGGCGTGGCGACGATCTGCGCCAGCACCAGCGATGGCGCGTCAGTCCTGTTTGGGAAGATCGCGATTTTCCTGTCGGGCAATAGCGCAGCCAATGTCTTCCTCAACGGCGGCAGCACGCCGCTGTCGCAGTTCACGCCCACCGATCTCGGCAGCTTCGCATCGGCCGATCCGGCCACCTTCTACGTGCAGATCAACGATGCGAACCTGAACCCGTTGCCGTCCGGAACCACGGTGGCCATCACCAGCCTCGCGAATGCCAGCGTCGTCGACGTCATTCCTGCGACCGTGCCGCTGATCTTCCCGCACAGCTTGACCGCGGACGATCCGACCGGCAACAACGTCAGCGGCAATCAGGGATCGATCCACCGCGTAACGCTGTCGAGTACGGCGCCCAAGCCTTGCACGGCGGCCAGCAAGGCGACGTTCAACATGTCGATCACCACACCTTTCGGGTTCACAACGTCGTTTCCGTTTAAACTAGCGTTTACCTGTCCGTAACACCATATTGCGGAAATCACTAAACGGCCAGGTAGCATCCTGGCCGTTTTTTTATTTTGAGCGAATACAGTGCCCAATATTACGAGCAATAACATTTATCTGGTCGGACTCATGGGCGCGGGCAAGACGACGATCGGCCGCATCCTCGCCAGGAAGCTGGGCAAGCGTTTCGTCGACTCCGACCATGAGATCGAGGCCCGCACCGGCGCCTCGATCCCGTGGATCTTCGAAATCGAGGGCGAGGAAAGCTTTCGCCGGCGCGAATCGGAAGTGATCCGCGACCTGTGCGCCGAGGGCGGCATGGTGCTGGCCACCGGCGGCGGCGCCGTGCTGAGCGAGAGTAACCGCGCGCTGCTCAAGTCGTGCGGCACCGTCGTCTACCTGCGCGCCAACGTCAACAGCATCATGGTGCGCACCGCGCACGACAAGAACCGGCCCCTGCTGCAGACCGCCGATCCGCGCCGCAAGCTCGAGGAACTGACGGCGCAGCGCGAGCCTTTGTACCGCGAAATCGC
Source organism: Massilia sp. P1_C10 (assembly GCF_056406475.1). Taxonomy (NCBI): domain Bacteria; kingdom Pseudomonadati; phylum Pseudomonadota; class Betaproteobacteria; order Burkholderiales; family Oxalobacteraceae; genus Massilia; species Massilia sp. P1_C10. The sequence goes on along the minus strand of NZ_JBFUAC010000008.1, from coordinate 184,167 downwards.
CGATCTGGTCATCGATACCGGCCGACCTAACGTACAATCGATGGTTCAGACCATTCTGGACCAGCTCGAGGCGCTCGAGGCTACGCGCCGCGCGCGCTCCCCGGCGGCCACTTCATCGATGACCCGGCAATCCACCATTTCCCTCAACGTCGAACTCGGCGAGCGCAGCTACCCGATCTCGATCGGCCCCGGCCTGCTGGCCGACCCGGCGCTGCTGGCGCGCCACATCCAGGGCCGCCAGGTCGCCATTGTCAGCAACACCACCGTCGCGCCGCTGTACCTGGAGCGGGTCGCCGCGCCGCTGCGCGCGGCCGGGCGCGAAGTGATCGAGATCGTGCTGCCCGACGGCGAGCAGTACAAGACGCAGGAATCGCTGATGCGGGTGTTCGACGCGCTGCTGGCCAACAAGTGCGACCGCAAGACCACGCTGGTGGCGCTGGGCGGCGGCGTGATCGGCGACCTGACCGGCTTTGCCGCCGCCAGCTACATGCGCGGCGTGGCTTTCGTGCAGGTGCCGACCACCTTGCTGGCGCAGGTCGACTCCTCGGTGGGCGGCAAGACCGGCATCAACCACCCGCTCGGCAAGAACATGATCGGCGCCTTCTACCAGCCGCGCGCGGTGCTGGCCGATACCGCCACCCTGGCCACCTTGCCGGCGCGCGAACTGGCCGCCGGCCTGGCCGAAGTGATCAAGCACGGGGCCATCATCGACGCCGCCTTCTTCGACTGGATCGAGCAGAACATCGGCAAGCTGGTGGCGCGCGACCAGGCCGCGCTGGCGCACGCGATCGCGCGCTCCTGCGAAATCAAGGCCGAGGTGGTGCGCCAGGACGAGCGCGAGGGCGGCCTGCGCGCCATCCTCAACTTCGGCCACACCTTCGGCCACGCGATCGAAAATGGCCTCGGCTACGGCGTCTGGCTGCACGGCGAAGCGGTCGGCTGCGGCATGGTGATGGCGGCCGACCTGTCGCGCCGCATGGGCTACATCGACGAGGCGGCGGTGCGGCGCGTTCGCGCGCTGGTGGCCGCGGCCGGCCTGCCGACCGTCGCGCCAGACCTGGGCGCCGAACGCTGGCTCGAGCTGATGGAAGTGGACAAGAAAAACGAAGGCGGCGAGATCAAATTCATCCTGCTCAAGCCGCTGGGCAGCCCGAGCATCGGCACCGCGCCGCGCGCGCTGCTGCTCGAGACGCTGGCCGCCAGCGTCGTCGCGCCATGAATTTCGACGACCGCCTCGCTCCGTACGCGGCCCATTCGGCGCAAGGGCGCGGGCGCGCGTTCCCGGAAGCGCCGGCCGGCTCGCGCAGCGAATTCCAGCGCGACCGCGACCGCATCATCCACTCCACCGCGTTCCGCCGGCTCGAATACAAGACCCAGGTCTTCCTGAATCACGAAGGCGACCTGTTTCGCACGCGCCTGACGCACTCGATCGAAGTGGCGCAGATCGGGCGCACACTGGCGCGCAGCCTGCAGCTGAACGAAGACTTGGTCGAAGCGGTGTCGCTGGCGCACGACCTCGGGCACACGCCGTTCGGCCACGTCGGCCAGGACGTGCTCAACGAATGCATGCGCGAGCACGGCGGCTTCGAGCACAATTTGCAAAGTCTGCGCGTGGTCGACAAGCTTGAAGAGCATTACGGCGACTTCGACGGCCTGAACCTGATGTTCGAAACGCGCGAGGGCATCCTCAAGCACTGCTCGGCGGCCAATGCGCGCACCTTGGGCGAGCTCGGACGGCGCTTCCTGGAAAAGACCCAGCCGAGCCTGGAGGCGCAGCTGACTAACCTGGCCGATGAAATCGCCTACAACAACCACGACATCGACGACGGCCTGCGTTCGGGGTTGATCACAATGGCGCAGATGGACGAAGTCGACCTGTTCGCGCGTCACCGCCGCGCGGTGGAGCAGCAGTATCCCGGGCTGCCGGGCCGGCGCGCACTGTATGAGACATCGCGCCGCATGATCACGGTGATGACGGCCGACGTGGTGGCCAACTCCGCGCAGCTGATCGCCGACACGGCGCCGCGCAGCATCGACGACGTGCGCGCGGGGCCGCCGCTGATCCGGTTCTCGGACCAGATGAAGGTCGACACCACGGCGCTGAAGCGCTTCCTGCACGCGAATTTGTACCGCCATTTCCAGGTCAACCGGATGCGCGTGAAGGCGAGCCGAATCGTGACGGAACTGTTCGACGCGTTCATGAAGGATCCGGTGCTGCTGCCGCCGGACTATCAGCAGCTGAGCGGGGACGTGGGGCGCCAGGCGCGCAAGATATCGGATTACATTGCTGGAATGACCGACCGCTATGCGATCCGCGAGCACCGCCGCATCTTCTCGATCGACGAGCTGTAACTCGCGTGCTAATCGTAGCGAGGCACTTGGGACACGAATCGCTACGGACGGACGGGAATTATCCTGATCGCGTGGGCGATTCCGTGCGGGACCGCCGTCGTCGGCGCCAGCCGATAATGCGGGGCGTCAACGACACCCATCCGCACAAGGTCGTCGACCAACTTCGATACCTCTTCAATTCGTCGAGATTGCGCCGTCGCCTCTGTGCGCGCAGTTTCAAGCACTGCGGCGACATTTTCTTGAAGTGACATTTCGCTACCCCCTTGCACTATGAATGATTAGCGGAAATCCTTGTCGATCCATTGACTCCGCCAATAAGGAATTATATACCCGCACATTTTCACGCACTTCCGGCACGTTCGAATAATCGTCGATCTCAAGCCGCAAATCGTTCTTCAAGGTATTTATATCGATCATCCTGCCGTGCGAATGCCACCGGTTGTTGTCCATCAAATTCCCTGCAATTTGTTGTGCTCGTTCTTCGCGCTCCGCTTCTGTCACCGCACTGCCTGGATTAGTGGTCCGATGTTCGGTCCAATTCTTGAACTTGTACTTCACGAGCCATTGTTTAAGGAGGGAAATCGACAGTTCTTTCGCTTGTTCAAAACGATGAAGTTCCGCCAGGTCCAGTCCCCTCAACATAACTATCTCAGCCGCACTTAAGCTGTTGTTGTTCGATTTCTCGATAAACTCCCGGACTTTTTCCAAGTAACCGAGCGCCGGCACGAGTCCCCCGGTACCGTTCGAAGATTGCACTTGCGGATCGATAGGGCCAAGAGATGACGCATAGTCCATGTAGATTCGGTCGCCAGACATGCACCAGACAGTGCCTGCGGACATTGCCATATCGGGAACGATGAAGGACACGTGCTGGTAGTGGTGCCGGGTTATTTGAACCATCTTCTCAACGGTCTCGACCACACCGCCCACTGTGGTCAGAACGATGATCAGACAATGCGACTGATGTCCGTCCGGCTTATGTGCGGATGATTTGAGACCTTCGATGATCTCACGGTAGCGTGTTAAGGCATACGGGTAGATCGGTCCCATATAGGCGATCACGTCACACTTGAAATGTTTCTCAAGATTTGTGGCGTAATTCTGGATGGCCAGCGAAATGGTTTGATCGACAGCTTGCACGATGCTCCTGTCTATTCCGGAAGTCAGAGTCTTCAGGGAAACATACACCGCCTCGGAACCAATAACAATCCATCAACATTCCAAGTATTAATTTTGTTGCTTTCGTGTTAGACGTTTGAACTGAATGGGATTGGGTTGTTCGGGCCCGCATTTGACGCGCGAGCAATCGGGGTCTGACCCCAAGATCGAGCTGTAGAACAAATCGACGGACGCGGACAACGGCGGGGTCAAGTCCGGCGGACCTGACCCCAGCTCTCAGGCGAAGAGGCTGGGTCGGGAAAGTTCGACCAGCAGTTTTTTGACCGGGGCAGGCAAGGGCGCCTGCTCGATTTTGGCCATATCCCACCACACAAACCCATCGACCTGCGCGCGATGCGTCAGCGCGATCCGGTGTGGATGAATATGCAGCTTGTAGTGCGTAAACACGTGCACCAGCGGCAGCAGCGCCTGCACTTCCTCGACCTCGCCGAACCGGCTTGCCGCCGCCAGTACGTCGGCCGCTGCCTCGTCCAGAGCGAGGTGTCCATCGGCCTCCGGCAGCGACAGCAAGCCGCCCCAGATGCCGCTGTCGGCGCGCTGTTCCAGCAGCACCTGGCCGCCATCGACGATCACCAGCATCGCCGCGCGCTTCTCCGGATTCGTCTTCTTCGGTTTGCGCACCGGCAGTTCGGCCGTGCGCGCGGTCGCAAACGCGACGCAGCGTTCGCGCAGCGGGCAGCGTTCGCACGACGGGCTGGAGCGCGTGCACAGCGTCGCTCCGAGATCCATCAGTCCCTGCGTGTAGCGCTCGATGCCGGCTTCCGGCAGCAGTGCATCGGCACGGCGCCACAGCGCGTCTTCCACCGGCTTGATGCCCGGGTACTGGTCGATGCCGAACACGCGCGCGAACACGCGCTTGACGTTGCCGTCGAGGATAGCGGCGCGGGTGCCGTTGGCGAACGCGGTGATCGCCGCGGCCGTCGAGCGGCCGATGCCGGGAAGGTCGGCCAGCAGCGCCGGATCGACCGGGAACACGCCGCCGTATTCGGCCACCACGCGCCTGGCGCAGGCGTGCAGGTTGCGCGCCCGCGTGTAGTAACCGAGCCCGCTCCACAACGCCATCACGTCTTCCGATGGCGCGGCGGCCAGCGATTCGACGTTCGGAAAACGCTCCAGGAAGCGCTCGTAATAACCGAGCACCGCCGCGACCTGGGTCTGCTGCAGCATGATCTCGGACAGCCAGATGCGGTAGGCGTCGGTGGTGTTCTGCCACGGCAGCGCATGGCGCCCGTGCTGGCGCTGCCAGTCGATGACGGCGGCCGAAAAAGTCGGGTCGGCCAGCTGGTCGAATTCGGTCAGCCGCTTCACGCGGCCGCCGCCAAGGCCGCCCGCTCCGATTGCAGCGCCAGGTTCACGCCGCCGGCCAGCTGGTGCAGCTGCGCCTTCACGCGTTCCAGGTCGCCCTGCGTGGCTTCGAGCGCCTCGATCTTCTGTTCCAGGCTGCCGGTCGCTTCGTGGATGCGCTGGATCGACGCGAGGCGGTGCTTGAGCTGGTCCTTGTGCTTGCGGATCTCCGCTTCGAGCGGCGCCATGATCACCTTCAGCCACGCTTCGACGTCGGCGTTGGCAGCCCTGAAGTTGCGCCGCACGCGCGAGGCGATCGAGTCGAAGAAGCGTTCCATCAGCGCGCCGCGGCTGGTCATCAGCAGCGTCGTGGTGCCGAACTGCTTCTGGTAGACCGCTTCGACCGTGTCGATCTCGAGCCGGTATTTTTCGAGCGAAAACAGCATCGGCAGCGCCAGCGACAGTCCGTGCTCGGTGGTGAACTTGCGGTACATCGATTCCATCATCTGGCCGATTTCGGTGATCTTGACGTCGGACTCGGCGAGGTGGCCGCGCACCTGGTCGAAGAACACCTTGACCGGCGCGCGCATGCGGGTGGCGAAGCGGCTGGCCTGCATCCCTTCGCGCACGGCGTCGATCTCGGCCTGCACGGTGTCCATGCCCAGCGACGAATACAGCTCGGTCGACAGGCGCGCGAACACCGAGCGCGTGCCGGCCAGCGTCTGCAGGCTGGCGTCGAAGTCCTTCTTCTCGACGTCGATGCGGCGCATCATGTGCGCGACCACGCTCTGGTTCTTGCCGCGCAGGCTTTTCAGCTCGTGCAGCTGCTCGACGATGTCGCGGATGCGCGCGTTGAGCATCGCGTGCTGCGCGCCCACCAGCTGCGCCATGTCGTCCGACAGCTGCTTGCGGATGATGTCCTTCTTGGCCGGAATCAGCTCGTTGAACAGCGCCGATTCGAGCTGGCCGAGGCGGCTCTTTTCGAGCAGCGCCATGTCCTCGTTGATCTTGCCGACCAGCGCCTTCTGCGCCGACACCGGATACACCTGGCGCGGATCGAGCGCGAGCAGCTGGGCGACGCTGGCCTGCTGGCGGTCGATCGCGGCGTCGTTTTCGGCCTCGGTCTTGAGTTCGTCCCACATCGCGTCGATCTTGTTGAGGACCACGATGCGGCCTGTGCCCGGCCCGATGTGGGTGCGCCACACTTCGATGTCGCTCTTGGTCACGCCGGTTTCGGCGGCCAGGATGAACAGCACCGCGTGCGCGTTCGGGATCAGGTTCAGCGTCAGTTCGGGCTCGGTGCCGATCGCGTTCAGGCCCGGCGTGTCGAGGATCACCAGGCCCTGTTTCAGCAGCGGGTGCGGGAAGTTGATGATCGCGTGGCGCCACAGCGGAATTTCGACGGCGCCGTCGGCGTCGACCGTGGCCGCGACGTCCGGATCGGTCTCGTCGAACAGGCCGTAGCTCTTGGCTTCTTCAATCGGCACGCGCTTGGTCAGGCCGACCTGCTTGAAGGTCTCGGTCATGTTGTCGCCGGCGTCGAGCGCCAGCGGGAACACGGTCCACGCGGCGGCGTCGTCACGGTAGTCGCTGGTCGACTGGTGGCCGGCGCGCGTTTCGATCGGCAGCAGGCGCAGCGACGGCGGCCAGGCCGGGTCGTACATCAGTTCGGTCGGGCACATGGTGGTACGCCCAGCCGACGAGGGCAGGATGCGCTGGCCGTAGTCGGCGAAGAAGATCGCGTTGATCAGCTCGGATTTCCCGCGCGAGAATTCGGCGACGAAGGCGATCGACAGCTTGTCGTCGGCCAGCCGGCCCAGCGCGCGCGCGATGCGCTGCTCGGTGGCGGCGTCGGTCAGCTCGGCCGCGTTTACCCACATCTGGTAGCTCGCCAGCGCCTCGGTCACGCCTTCGCGCCACGCGCTGTACTGTTGAAAATCGTGCACCATCGTTTTCCCTGCCTGTTGTGTTGTTTTCCGAGCGCCTATTTCTGGCAATTCACGCAATAAAACGTGGACCGCTGCCCCTGCCTGATCTGGCGTATCGGGGCGCCACAGTTGCGGCACGGCACTCCTGCACGATCATAGACGAAATACGTCTGTTGGAAATAGCCCGATTGTCCATTCACCGCAATAAAATCGCGCAAGGTGCTGCCGCCCTGGACGATGGCTTCGGCCAGGATTTCTCGAATGGCAAGGGCGAGCTTGTCATATCGTCCACGCGAGATGCGGCCGGCGCTGGTTTTCGGGTTGATCCCGGCGCGAAACAGGCTCTCGCAGGCGTAGATATTGCCCACCCCGACCACCACGTCGCCGGCCAGCAGGAACTGCTTGACCGGGGCGCTGCGGCCGCGGCTGGCGCGAAACAGGGTGGCGCCGTCGAAACCCGGCTCGAGCGGCTCGACGCCCAGGCCGCGCAGCAGCAGGTGCTGGTCCAGTTCGCCGTCGTCATGCGGATGCCACAGCACGGCGCCGAAGCGGCGCGGATCGTGCAGGCGCAGCACCTGCTTGCCGTCGGGCCCGTTCACCACCAGGTCGAAATGGTCGTGCTTTTTCAGTTCGGCGCCCGGCGCCAGCACCCGCAGGTGGCCGGACATGCCCAGGTGGATGATCAGGGTGCCGTGCTCGAAGTGCAGCAGCAGGTACTTGCCGCGGCGTCCGGTCGACAGGATGCGGCGCCCGGCAAGCAGCGTCGGCAGGTCCGGCGGGAACGGCCAGCGCAGGCCTTCGCGGCGCAGCAGCACGCTGTCGACCACGCGCCCTTCGAGGTGGGGCGCGACGCCGCGCCGCGTGACTTCGACTTCCGGCAATTCCGGCATCTCAGCACCGCACTTTCAGCGCCGGCGCACACGCGGCGCGAGGGTTGGGCGTAGAATCTGGAATCATTCGTGTCATCTTGGAATTGCCTTGAAAAACGCTTTCGCCATTGTAACCCTCGCTGGACTGCTGACCGCGTGCGCCACGCCCCGGCCGGCGCCGCCGCAGCCTGTCGCGCCCGCGCCGGTTGCCGCGCCCGAGCCCGCGCCGGTCGCCGAGGTTGCCGAGCCGCAAGAGGCGCCGGCGCCCGAGCAGCACCTGCCGAACGTGGCCCTGTCCAAGGAGCTGCTGTACAAGCTGATGAAGGCCGAGCTGGATTTCCGCAACGGCAACTGGCAGACCGCCTACCTGAGCATGATGGTGGCGGCGCAGCAGACGCGCGATCCGCGCCTGGCCCAGCGCGCCACCGAGATGGCGATGTCGGCCCGGCAGAGCGATCCGACGCTGGCGGCGATCCGCCTGTGGCGCGAACTGGCGCCCGGGTCGGAAGAGGCGTCGCAGTACTACCTGGCGTTTGTGGTGATGTCCGACAACATTGCCGACGCCGAGCCTATCCTGGCGCAGCGGCTCAAGGGCGCCGCCGCCGGCGACCGCGGGCTGGCGATGTTCCAGGCCCAGCAACTGCTGGCGCGCGCCAAGGACAAGGCCGGCGCCGCGGCCATGCTGGAACGCCTGGTGGCGCCGTATTCGGCCACGATGGAAGCGCACGTGGTGCTGGCCCAGGCCGCTTTCGGCCGCGGCGACAAGGAGCGCGCTGCTGCGGAAGCGCGCGCGGCGCTGGCGATCAAGCCGGATTCGGAAATCGCCGTGCTGATGCTGGCCCAGGTCAGCGGCGACGAAGCGGCGGCCGAAAAGGTGCTGGCGCAATTCCTCGTGGCAAACCCGGGCGCGCGCGAAGTGCGTTCGGCGCATGCGCGGGCGCTCGTCAGCGGCAAGCAATACGGCCCGGCGCGCGACGAATTCCTCGCCTTGCTCAAAGGCCAGCCCGACAACCTCGGCACGCTGTACGCGCTCGGCGTCATGTCGCTGCAGCTGAACGACAGCAAGGGCGCCGAAGGCTACTTCACCCGCTTCGCCGCGGCGCTGGCGGCCAGGCCCGACAGCGAAGCCGACGGTTCGAAAGCGTTCCTGATCCTGGCCCAGCTGGCCGAAGAGCGCGGCGACACCAAACTGGCGCTGCAATGGCTCGACAAGGTGGAGCAGGGCGAGGACAACGCCTGGTTCAATGCCCAGCTCAAGCGCGCTGCGCTGGTCGCCAAACACGGCGACGTGCCCGCCGCGCGCAAGCTGGTGGCCGGCCTGCCGGCGGCCCAGCCGGCCGAGCAGGCGCAGCTGGTGCTGGCCGACGGCCAGATCCTGCGCGATGCCGGCCAGCTCGAAGCGGCCTTCACGGTGATGCAGGGCGGCGTGGCGAAGTTCCCCACCAATCCCGACCTGCTGTACGATTTCGCCCTGCTGGCCGAGAAGACGGGCCGCCTCGACGTGATGGAAGCCAGCCTGCGCCAGGTGATGCAGCAGGTGCCCGACAACCACCACGCCTACAACGCGCTGGGCTACTCGCTGGCCGAGCGCAACGTGCGCCTGCAGGAAGCGTTCGAGCTGATCGACAAGGCGCTGAAGCTGGCGCCGGGCGACCCCTTCATCATGGACAGCATGGGCTGGGTGCAGTACCGGCTCGGCAACCTGCGCGCGGCCGAGGCGCAGCTGCGCCAGGCCTACGCGCTGCGCAGCGATCCCGAGATCGCGGTGCACCTGGGCGAAGTGCTGTGGCAGAAGGGCGACAAGGCCGACGCGCAGAAACTGTGGCGTGAAGCGCGCGCCAAGGATCCCCAGAACGACACCCTCAAAAACACGCTCGCGCGCCTGCGCCTGAGCCTTTGAAAGACACGATGCAAGCAAAGAAAATTGTAGCCGCCGCCCTGTGCGCGGCGCTGATGGGCGGCTGCGCCAGCGTTTCCGTCAACCCGGTCGCCGACTACCGCAGCACCTTCGACGCGGCCGGCCGGCTGTCGGTCAACTATCGCAAGGACGGCAATCCCGAGTTGGTCACCGTGAATTACAGCTGGTCGCAGACGCCGGGCCGGATCGACATCAGCCTGTCCTCGCCGATGTCGACGGTGGCCAAAATCAGCATCACGCCCGAGTCGGCGACGCTGGTCCAAGCCGACAAGGCGCCGCGCACGGCGAAAGACATCGACACGCTGACCGCGCAGGAGCTCGGCTGGTCGCTGCCGGTGTCCGGCCTGAAAGACTGGATGCAGGGCTACGCCACCGGCGCCGACGGCAAGCGCTTCGCCGCCTCGCCGGCCAACAACACCGTCACCACCAGCGACGGCTGGCGCCTGCGTTTCGTCTCGTGGCAGGATGAGAACGCCGCGCGGCCGGTGCCCAAGCTGATCCACGCCGAGCACAGCGCCAGCGCCACCGCCGACGAATTGGCGATCCGCATCATCATCAATCCGCAAGGCTGAGCATGACGGGACGTTCGCTGCACGATTGCCCGGCCCCGGCCAAGCTCAACCTGTTCCTGCACGTCACCGGCCGCCGCGCCGACGGTTACCACCTGCTGCAGAGCGCGTTCCAGCTGATCGACCACGGCGACACCCTGCACTTCGACCTGCGCGAGGACGGCGAGATCCGCCGCGTCACCGACATGCCCGGCGTGCCGGAGGAACAGGACCTGATCGTGCGCGCGCTGCGCCTGCTGCAGGCCGAGTTCCAGCGCCGCCATGGCCGGCTGCCGCCAGGCGTCGACGTGGCGATCGACAAGCGCCTGCCGATGGGCGGCGGGCTGGGCGGCGGCTCGTCCGACGCGGCCACCGCGCTGATCGCCGTCAACCACCTGTGGCAGGCCGGCCTCGACCGCGACGAGCTGATGGCGCTGGGCCTGCCGCTGGGCGCCGACATCCCGTTTTTCATCTTCGGCGAGAACGCGTTTGCCGAGGGCGTGGGGGAAAAGCTCGAACCTTTGGCCACACCCGACTGCTGGTACGTGGTGATCGAGCCGGGCGTCGCGGTACCCACCGCGGCAATATTTTGCGCCGGGGATTTGACAAGGGACAGCAAACCCGTCAGAATAACGGACTTTTCCAGACACCTGACAGTCGAAAACGATTTGAAGGGGTTCGGTAAAAACGACTTGCAGTCCGTAGCGACGCGCTTGTTCCCGCCGGTAGCCGAGGCGGTCGAATGGCTCGGAAATTACGGCGACGCCAGGATGACCGGTTCGGGAGCATGCGTGTTTTGCGCGTTTGCCAACGAAGCGCAAGCCGACGCGGTGCTGGCCGACATGCCCTCGAAATGGCGGGCGTGGAAAGCCAAATCGCTGACGCGCCATCCGATGCAGGCGCTGTTGCAAGTTGCACGAGTTATAGAATAGAATTTGGTTTGTCGTGATGTTTGACGCTACAATGTCGGGCACAGCGACAAGCAGTAAGTTGCGTAGGGGAATCGCCAAGCTGGTTAAGGCACTGGATTTTGATTCCAGCATACCAAGGTTCGAATCCTTGTTCCCCTGCCATTAATTTTGTCGGACTGTCGATGCGAAGTGTGCGTCCAGCTGGCAGGATCGATGGACTCGCCCTCCGCGAGTCATCCTTAGCATAGCGTCGGCCACTGGGCTGGCGTCTTTTCAAGAATTCAACGTTACTTCTCTTGGGACTCCCATGGCTTATGAAAACCTGATGGTTTTTACCGGCAACGCTAACCCGGCGCTGGCAGAAGGAGTCGCAAAAAACCTCGGCATTCCGCTTGGCAAGGCAGTCGTCTCCAAGTTCTCGGATGGCGAAGTCATGGTCGAAATCAACGAGAACGTCCGCGGTAAGGACGTGTTCGTGCTGCAGTCGACCTGCGCCCCGACCAACGACAGCCTGATGGAAATCATCCTGATGGTCGACGCCCTCAAGCGCGCCTCGGCTGGCCGCATCACCGCGGCAATCCCTTACTTCGGTTACGCCCGCCAGGACCGCCGCCCGCGTTCGGCGCGCGTCGCGATCTCGGCCAAGGTGGTCGCCAACATGCTGGAAAAAGCCGGCGTCGAGCGCGTCCTGATCATGGACCTGCACGCCGACCAGATCCAGGGCTTCTTCGATATCCCGGTTGACAATATATACGCGTCGCCGATCCTGCTGGGCGACCTGCAAAAGAAAAACTACGGCGACCTGCTGGTGGTCTCGCCGGACGTCGGCGGCGTGGTGCGCGCCCGTGCGCTGGCCAAGCGCCTCGGCTGCGACCTGGCGATCATCGACAAGCGCCGCCCGAAGGCGAACGTGTCGGAAGTGATGAACATCATCGGTGAAGTCGAAGGCCGCAACTGCGTGATCATGGACGACATGGTCGACACCGCGGGTACCTTGACCAAGGCCGCTGAAGTGCTGAAAGAGCGCGGCGCCAAGAAAGTCGTGGCGTATTGCACGCACGCGGTGTTGTCGGGTCCTGCGATCGAGCGCATCTCCGCCTCGTCGCTGGACGAGCTGGTGGTCACCGACACGATTCCGCTGTCGGACGCAGCAGCGGCCTGCGGCAAGATTCGCCAGCTGACCTGCGCGCCATTGCTGGCTGAAACGTTCAAGCGCATCATCAAGGGCGACTCGGTGATTTCGCTGTTCATCGACTAAGCAAGACGATTATCGGGGTCTGGTCCTGGCGACCTGGCCCCATTGTTTTAGCGCGGCGCACGGGCAATTTGCCTGGTGCGCCGTTGACGTTTTCTCGGGTTCCAGTTTTTGGGGCCCGATCTCGGAGCCCCTGGTCGCGGGGGCTTCACAACGCGGCGCGATCAAGCGCCGCACTTTTTGGAGTAACACATGAAAGTTATCGCATTCAATCGCACTTTGCAGGGGTCCGGAGCGAGCCGCCGCCTGCGTACTTCCGGCCAGACGCCTGGCATCATCTACGGTGGCGCTGAAGCCCCTGTGCTGATCGCCCTGGACGGCAACGCGCTGTACCACGCGCTGAAAAAAGAAGCCTTCCACGGTTCGATCCTGGACATGGAAATCGACGGCAAGACCCAGGCGGTCATGCTGCGCGACTTCCAGATGCACGCATACAAGCAATTGGTCATGCACGCTGACTTCCAGCGCGTCGATGCGAAGAGCAAGGTGCACACCAAAGTCGCGCTGCACTTCATCAATGCCGACGTTTCGCCAGCGGTCAAGCTGCACGGCGCGATCGTTTCGCACGTGATGTCGGAACTGGAAATCAGCTGCCTGCCAGCCGACCTGCCTGAGTTCATCAACGTCGACCTGGCCACCATCGACGTCGGCCACTCGATCCACGTTGCTGACCTGGTCATGCCAAAAGGCGTGACCGCGCTGACCCACGGCCAGAACCTGACCGTCGCTACCGCTGCCGTTCCAGCTGGCCACGTTGCCGCTGACGCGACCGCGACTGCCGCTGCTGCCGAAGAAGAGACCAAGAAGAAGTAATTCTTCCCTAGTATCAAAAAAACCCGCCCGGCTCGCGCCCGGCGGGTTTTTTCTTGCCCAATTTCCGCGATAATCACGCTTTCGCCTGAAAATTTCAATAATGTCCATCCGCCTGATCGTCGGCCTCGGCAACCCCGGCCCCGAATACGAACAAACCCGCCACAACGCCGGCTTCTGGCTGGTCGACAACCTGGCCAACAGCTTGCCGGGCTGCCGGCTGCAGCACGAGTCGCGTTTCAACGCCAAGGTCGCCAAGACCAAGGTCGGCGGCAACGAACTATGGCTGCTCGAGCCGCTGACCTACATGAACCGCTCCGGCCTGTCGGTCGGGCAGCTCGCGCGCTTCTACAAGATCAATCCGGATGAAGTGCTGGTGGTCCACGACGAGCTCGACCTCGCGCCGGGCATCGTCAAGATGAAGAAGGGCGGCTCGTCGGGCGGGCACAACGGCCTGAAGGACATCACCGCGGCGGTCGGGACGCAGGACTATTGGCGGCTGCGGATCGGCATCGGCCATCCGCGCAGTGCGAATTCGCAGCAGGCGGTGGCCGATTTCGTGCTGCACCGGCCGCGCAAGGAGGAGCAGAGCCTGATCGACGAATCGATCGACAAGGCGCTGCGGGTGCTGCCGCTGGTCTTCGACGGCAAGTTCGACGCCGCTACGATGCAGCTGCACACCGCCTGAGGATCGGACTCGGGATCTGGTCCTGCGGACCTGACCCCATTTTAGCGATAGAGTTTGCGCCGCCTTGCGCGAAACGCCCGAGTTCCAGTTCGCAAACCACTGCGGGATGAACCAGTTTTTGCCGGCGCGCGGGGATGTTCCACAAAGTTCCTCTTGAGCGTAGTGCGCCCAGCCCGTTCATCCGCCAGGGCGACGACCCCTTCGACCAGCTCCGCGAAAATATCTCGTTTCGTCATTTCGGAATTCTGGCGCGAATTCGCGACGCGCGCATCCCTGTCGCACGCAGTTCGGTGTTCCTGCGATAATTTGCCGATGAGTTCACTTTCCTTCCACGCGGGGCCGGCAGCGATGGCGCGCCTGCGCGAGCACGGCTTGCGCGCCGCCGACATCGGCGTCATTCCCGCCGCCGCCGGCGGTCCGAAAGGCCTGATTTTCCAGGCGCTCGACCAGTACCTGTTCGGCCACTGGCTGCCGCAATCGCCGCGCGAGCGCACCCTGATCGGCTCGTCGATCGGCGCCTGGCGCATGGCCGCAGCCTGCCAGCCGGACCCGGTCGCCGCCTTCGCGCGGCTCGGCGAACTGTACGCCGGCCAGCGCTACACCAGCACCAGGCCGACGCAGCGGGAAATCGACGACGTCTGCCGCGACTTGCTGGCCGGTTTTCTTGGTCCCCATGCATTAGAAATTCTTATGCATCCACACTACCGGCTCCACCTGCTGACCGATCGCGGCATCGGCGTGCTGGCGGCGCCGATCGGCCGCAACTCCGAGCTGCGCGGTTTCGCGACCGCCGCGCTGCGCAACATGGTCTCGCGTGGTTTGCTCGCAGGCGTGATGGAGCGCGTCGTCGTCGGCGACCCGCGCGGCGGCGCCGGCTGGCTGCGCGATTCTTTCGACGGTTTCACCACCCACTTCGCCACGTTGACACAGGACAACCTGCCATCCGCACTGCTGGCCTCCGGCAGCCTGCCGCTGATCATGCAGCCGGTGCGCGGTCTGGCCGGCGCGCCGCCGGGCAATTACTGGGACGGCGGCATCATCGACTATCACCTGGCGCTGCCGTATTCGCGGCTCGGCGATGACCTGGTGCTGTATCCGCACTTCGGCGAGCACATAGTTCCTGGCTGGCTGGACAAGGCGATGCCGTGGCGCCGCACCGCGCGCGGTCCGCGCAGAAGCTGGCTCGACAACGTCATCATCGTCGCGCCCAGCGCCGAGTTCCTGCGTCGCCTGCCGCGCGCCAAGTTGCCCGACCGCAAGGACTTCACCCACCACGGCCTCGACCACGACGCCCGCATCGCCGACTGGCGCCGTGCGATCGGGGAGGGCGAACGCCTGCGCGACGAGTTCGCTGGATTCGTCGCAAAGCCCGATCTGTCCCTCGTGCTGCCGATTTGAGGATTCGGAGCGATGGCGGCCCCTCGCCGGCGTTGAAATCGCCTGATTTTGCGGCAGCGCACCCCGTCCAAGGGTACAATGTGGGGTTTTGGGGAATCCTGCGCCCGCGCGGCCCCGTCCATCGATCTAGAAAGTTTTCCCATGAGTCTCCAATGCGGCATCGTCGGCCTGCCTAACGTCGGCAAGTCCACCCTTTTTAACGCCCTGACCAAGGCCGGCATCCCGGCCGAGAACTATCCGTTCTGCACGATCGAGCCGAACGTCGGCGTGGTCGAAGTGCCGGATACGCGCATGCAAGCGCTGGCCGACATCGTCAAGCCGGAGCGCATGGTCAACGCGATCGTCGAATTCGTCGACATCGCCGGGCTGGTGGCGGGCGCGTCGAAGGGCGAGGGCCTGGGCAACCAGTTCCTGTCGCACATCCGCGAAACCGACGCGATCGTCAATGTGGTGCGCTGCTTCGAAGACGACAACGTGATCCACGTTTCCGGCAAGGTCAGCCCGCTCGACGACATCGAAGTGATCCAGACCGAGCTGGCGCTGGCCGACATGGCCGCCGTCGAGAAGGCGATCCACCGCGAAAACAAGAAGGCGCGCTCGGGCGACAAGGATGCCGCCAAGCTGGTCGCCGTGTGCGAACGCCTGATGCCGCACCTGAACGAAGGCAAGCCTGTGCGCACCGCCGGCCTCGATGCCGACGACATGGCGCTGATCAAGACCCTGTGCCTGATCACCGCCAAGCCGGCCATGTTCGTCGCCAACGTGTCCGACACCGGCTTCAAGGACAACCCGCTGCTCGACCAGCTGACCGCCTACGCCAAGGAGCAGAACGCGCCGATCGTCGCGATCTGCGCCGCGATCGAATCGGAAATCGCCGACCTCGACGACGCCGACAAGGGCGCCTTCCTGGCCGACATGGGCATGGAAGAGCCGGGCCTCGATCGCCTGATCCGCGCCGCCTACAAGCTGCTCGGCCTGCAGACCTACTTCACCGCGGGCGTGAAGGAAGTGCGCGCCTGGACCATCCACGTCGGCGACACCGCGCCGCAGGCGGCCGGCGTGATCCACACCGACTTCGAGCGCGGCTTCATTCGCGCCCAGACCATCGCCTACGACGACTACATCGCCTACAAGGGCGAGGCCGGCGCCAAGGAAGCGGGCAAGATGCGCGCCGAGGGCAAGGAATACGTGGTCAAGGACGGCGACGTGCTGAACTTCCTGTTTAACGTGTAAGCAGCATCAAGCTGTAATGAAGGGCGCCACGGGCGCCCTTTTTTTGAACCTGAGAGAGGCAAAATGACAATGTTGAAGAAAATCGTAGCGCTGCTGGCGCTGGCGATCGCAGGTAGTGCGTATGCCAACGAAAACGTCGTCACCTGCGACAAGTGCAAGGACTGGAACAAGCCGGTCAAGCCGTTCAACGTGTACGGCAACACCTGGTACGTCGGCGTCGACGGGCTGTCGTCGGTGCTGATCACCGGCCCGCGAGGCCACATCCTGATCGACGGCGCGCTGCCGCAATCGGCCCCGCTGATCGAGGCGAACATCAAGGCGCTCGGCTTTCGGATGCGCGACGTGAAACTGATCGCCAACTCGCACGCACATTGGGACCACGCCGGCGGCATCGCGGCGCTGCAGCGCGCCAGCGGCGCCGTGGTGGCGGCAAGCGCATCCGGCGCGGTAGCGCTCAAGAGCGGCACCCACGTCGCCGACGACCCGCAGTTCTACGCCGAGCGCACAGTCCACGTGCCGAAGGTCGCCAAAGTGAAAGTGGTGCGCGAAGGCGAGACGCTCAAGGTCGGATCGATCGGTATCACGGCGCACATGACGCCCGGCCATACCCCGGGCAGCATCACCTGGTCGTGGCAGTCTTGCGAGGCGGGCAAATGCGAGGAAGTGGTCTACGCAGACAGTCTGAATCCGATCTCGCGCGACGGCTTCCATTTCACCGGCAAGGACGGCGGCGCGGACATCTCGGGCGCCTTCGCCGCCAGCATCGCCAAGGTCGGCGCGCTCAAATGCGACATCCTGCTGGCGGCGCATCCCTTCCTGGCCGATACTTTCGCCAAGGCCGCCGCGCGCACCCCCGAGCACAATGCCTTCATCGACAGCGCGGCCTGCCGCGAATACGCCGCCGGCGCCGCCAAGCTGCTCGACAAGCGGCTGGGCGAGGAGCGGGCCGCGCACTGAGCGAGCCATTCGCCGCAGCGAAAACACCGGGGTCGGGTCCGTCGGACCTGACCCCGGACTCTGGCCTGCGGTCAAATTGCGCAGTGGCATTACAATAGCTTATGGCTCCCGACCCGATCGACCTCTCCGCTACCTTCGCCGCCCAGCGCTCCGCCTCGCGCGCGCCGGCGCCCGTCCCCTGGGCGTTGCGCGCCGACCGGCTGCGCCGCCTGCGCCAGATCTTGCTGGATCACCGCGGCGCCCTTGCCGCCGCCATCAGCGCCGATTTCGGCCAGCGCTCGCGTCACGAGACCGAACTGCTGGAGATTAATCCGCAGATCGACGCCATTAACCACTCGCTGCGCCACGGCCAGTCGTGGATGCGCGCGCGCCGCCGACCGGTCGGCTACAAATACCTGCCGGGCAGGGCATCGCTGGAACCGCAGCCGCTTGGCGTGTGCGGCATCGTGACGCCCTGGAATTACCCGCTGGGGCTGTCGTTCGGGCCGCTCAACTCCGCGCTGGTGGCGGGCAACCGCGCGATGGTCAAGCTGTCGGAACTGACGCCGCGTTTCGGCGAACTGCTGGCGCGCCTGATTGCCGCCAGCTTTGCCGAAGACGAGCTGCGGGTGTTCAACGGCGATGCCGACCTGGCGCGGCGCTTCTGCGCGCTGCCGTTCGATCATCTGCTGTTTACCGGCTCCACCGCGGTCGGCCACGACGTGATGCGCGCCGCCAGCGAAAATCTGACGCCGGTGACGCTCGAACTGGGCGGGAAGTCGCCGGCCATCATTGGACCGGGCCGGATTCCGGCCGCCAGCTTCGACCGCATGGTGCAGCGGCTGGTGATCGGCAAAGCCTTCAACGCGGGCCAGACCTGCATCGCGCCCGACTACGTTTTCGTGCCGCGCGCGCTCCTGGCGCAGTTCACCGATGCCGCTCGCCGCGCCGCCGCCGGTTTCTATCCCGGCGGGTCCGCGCGCGACTACACCAGCATCATCTCGCAGCGACATTTCGAACGGCTGCAGGCGCTGCTCGACGACGCAGTGGCGCGCGGCGCCAGCGCCACCGCGCTGACCGCCATGCGCAGCGACGCCGGCCAGCGGCTCTTCGCGCCGGTGCTGCTGAACGATTGCGCGGCCGGCAGCCGCGTGCTGGAGGAAGAGATTTTCGGTCCGATCCTGCCGGTAGTCGCCTACGACGACCTCGAAGAGGCGCTGGCCTGGATCAACGCGCGTCCTCGCCCACTGGCGCTGTACTTGTTCGAGTCCGACCCGGCGACCATCCGGCGCGTAGTCGACGGCACGGTATCGGGCGGCGTGACGGTCAACGACACTTTGATGCACATGGGGCAGGACAGCCTGCCTTTCGGCGGCGTCGGCGCTTCCGGAATGGGCTGTTACCACGGGCAGGACGGCTTTCGCACCTTCAGCCATGCGAAGCCGGTGTTCCGCCAGGCCGGGTTCAGTTTCGCGCGCTGGCTGTACCCGCCGTTCGGACGACTTGCGGAACGCCTGCTGCGCATGCCGTCTGCCGACTAGGCAGTTGTCGCCGGCGCCTGCCATCTGCGATACTGGTCGCATCCCAATTTGCAGCATCGACGCGTCATGGCCATTCTGTCCGAACTCATTTTCTATCCCGTCAAATCCTGCGCCGGCATTTCGGTGCCCGAAGCGGTGCTGGCCGAAGCCGGCCTGCAAGTGGAGGGCGTGTGCGATCGCGAATGGATGGTGGTGGACGAACGCGGCCAGTTCCTCACCCAGCGCGAACATCCTCGCATGGCGCTGATCGGGCCGCGCGTTGCGAACGGAACGCTGGAACTGTCCGCTCCAGGCATGGCGACCCACACACTTGCGCCGTCCGCTGGGCCCGCGCGCGCCGTCACCATCTGGGACGACGGCGTGCAGGCCGAGGACTGCGGCGACGCCAGCGCGGCGTGGTTCTCCGAAGCGATCGGCGCGCCGTGCCGGCTGGTGCATTTCCCGACCGCCGCGCGGCGCTGGACCGGCACCAAATGGACCGGCGGCGTCGCCGCGCCGACGCGCTTCGCCGACGGCTATCCGCTGCTGCTGATAGGCGCCGCCTCGCTGGCCGACATCAACGAGAAGCTGACAGCGGCCGGCCGCCAGGCGCTGCCCATGAACCGCTTCCGCCCGAACCTGGTGGTCGACGGCATCGGCGCCTTCGAAGAGGATTATTGCGAATCGCTTCGCTTCGGCGACGCCGAAATCAGGCCGGTGAAGCCTTGCCCGCGCTGCCCGATCCCGTCGATCGACCAGGCCACCGGCGTTCCGGGCCCGGATCCGCTCGATGTCCTGCAATCGTACCGGCGCAAGCCGCAACTGGACGACGCGGTCTGCGTCGGCATGAACTGCATCGTCAGCGCCGTCGCGGGCACGTTGCTCAGGGTCGGCCAGCAGGTGGACGTCGCGCTGGCGTTTTGAACCAGGCAGGGGTGGGCAATTCCGGAAAGATCGCGTAAGGTTGCGATAATTGCGGGAAAATCCGCTATCCAACAAGATCGAGTCAGGAGCGTTATGTCTGAGCCGGGCGCCTCGCCGCGAGAACTGCAAGCCGAAAACGAGTCCCTGCGCGCGCGCATGGACTACCTGATGGAGCAGGCCGAACGCAATCACTCGATCATGTGCCGCCACCAGGCATTCGACCTCGAGATCGTCGGCGCCGCCACCTTCCCCGAGCTGGTCGGCACGATTTTCCGCACGCTGCCGATCATCTCGGACCTCGACATCGTCACCCTGTGCCTGGTCGATCCCGAGGCCGACATCCAGACCGTGATGCAGCGGCTGGGCGTCGATTTCGCCGGCTTCCCGCACCTGGTGTTCGTCGACAGCGCCGGCGCGCTCGGCTTCGGGCCGTCGAAGGCGGAGCAGCCCAAGCCGCTGATGGGGCCCTGGGTGCCGCGCATGCACCACACGATGTTCCCGCAGGCGCCGGCCGGCCTGCAAAGCGTCGCGCTGGTGCCGCTGATGCGCAACCGGCGCATCATCGGCAGCCTCAATCTGGGCAGCGCCGACCCGTCGCGCTTCACGCCGGCGCTGGGCACCGACTTCATCGAGCACATGGCGTCGATCATCGCGATCTGCCTCGAAAACGTCATCAGCAACGAGATGCTCAAGTATATAGGCCTGACCGATTCGCTGACCGGCGTGTACAACCGGCGCTATATGGACCGCCGCCTGCTGGAGGAGATCGGCCGCGCGCGCCGCCAGGCCTACCGGGTGTCGTGCATGTACATCGACATCGACCATTTCAAGGCGGTCAACGACAACGTCGGCCACCAGGGCGGCGACGAGGTGCTGCGCGAGGTGGCGGCGCGCATCAAGGCCGAACTGCGCCTGTCGGACGCGCTGGGGCGCTTTGGCGGCGAGGAATTCGTGGTGGTGCTGGTGGACGCCGACGTCGAGAGCGCGGCGATCTGCGCGCAGCGGATCCGCGCCAGCGTGGCCAACACGCCGTTCGAGCTGTCGACCGGCGAGAAGCTGCCGATTTCGGTGTCGATCGGGGTGGCCACGCTGGACGATTTCGAGCGCGACCACGCGATCGAAGGCGTGGCGCAGGAGCTGGTGGCGCAGGCCGATTCGGCGCTGTACCAGGCCAAAGAGGCCGGCCGCAACAAGGTCGTCAGCTTCGACGAATAATCCGCGGCGCCGGCAAGTTCGGGGTCAGGTCCGGCGGACCTGACCCCTGATGTTGGTCCGCGGCCGCAGCAAAGCGGAATCAGCGTCCTTATTGCAACAGCCGGCCCTCGGCCCGCGTCACCGCATCGCCCGACCCGCGCAGCACCACCACATCGCCCGCATTGAGCAAGGTGTGCGGCGTCACGTCGATGCGCTCCTTGCCGCGCCGGATGATGGTCACTTCCGCCCCCACGTCGTCCAGCTCCAGCTGCTCGATGCGCTTGCCGACCGAGCCGGCGTCGTCGCGCAGGATCACCGAGTGCAGCCGCACGTACATGTGCTCCGGATCGTCCGACGCGTCGCTGGCGCCGTGGAAGTACCCGCGCAGCGATGAATAGCGCTCGTCGCGCGCGCTCTGCACCCGGTGCACCACGCGCCGCAGCGGCACCCCCATCATCACCAGCGCGTGCGACGCCAGCATCAGGCTGCCCTCGAGCGCCTCCGGAACCACTTCCGCCGCGCCGGCCCGCTTGAGCAGGTCGAGATCGGTGTCGTCATGGCTGCGCACGATCACGTGCAGGGTCGGCGCCAGCTCCTGCACCAGGTTCAGCACCT
This sequence comes from Massilia sp. P1_C10, assembly GCF_056406475.1. Lineage (NCBI taxonomy): Bacteria > Pseudomonadati > Pseudomonadota > Betaproteobacteria > Burkholderiales > Oxalobacteraceae > Massilia > Massilia sp. P1_C10. The sequence continues at coordinate 162,605 of NZ_JBFUAC010000008.1, read as the reverse complement.
TCAGCGCCGACGGCGTGTCCGCATACGTGATCACCAGCGCGCTGGCCCGGTAGATACCCGCGGCGACCAGGCTCTCGCGCCGCCCGGCGTCGCCGTACGCCACGTTGGCGCCGGCCGTCTGCGCCTCCTGCACCCGCTCCGGATCGAGGTCGAGCGCCTGGTAGGCGACTTTTTCCTCGCCCAGCAAGGTCGCCAGGCTTTGCCCGCTGCGCCCGAAACCGGCCACGATCACGTGCTTCTGCAGCGCCATCGTGCGGCTAGCGATCTGCGTCAGCTGCAGCGACTGCATCATCCACTCGTTGGTGGCGACCTTCATCACGATCTGGTCGGACTTGGCGATGATGAACGGCGCCACCAGCATCGACAGCACCATCGAGGCCAGCACGAGCTGGATGATGAACGGGTCCATCAGGTGCGCGCCTGCCACTAGATTGAGCAGCACGAAGCCGAACTCGCCGGCCTGCGCCAGCGCCAGGCCGGTGCGCATCGACACGCCGTCGGAAGCGCCGAACAGCTTGGCCAGCAGCGCGATCAGCGCGAACTTGAGCAGCACCGGGCCGGCCAGCAGGATCAGCACGATCCACCAGTTCTCGATCACCAGACGGATATTGAGCAGCATGCCGACGGTGATGAAGAAGAGCCCGAGCAGCACGTCGCGGAACGGCTTGATGTCTTCTTCCACCTGGTGCTTGTACTGGGTCTCGGAGACCAGCATGCCGGCCACGAAGGCGCCGAGCGCCAGCGACAGGCCAGCCTTCTCGGTGATCCATGCCGCGCCCATCACCACCAGCAGGAGGTTGAGCATGAACAGCTCCTGCGAGCGGCGCTTGACCACCAGCGTGAACCACTTGCGCATCAGCTTCTGGCCGAAGAACAGCAGCAGCACCAGCACGATGACGGCCTTGAAGCTGGCCCAGGCCAGGGTGGTGGCCAGCTTGGCCGGATCCTGCGCCAGCGACGGAATCAGGATCAGCAGCGGCACCACAGCCAGGTCCTGGAACAGCAGGATGCCGATGATGCGGCGCCCGTGCGGGCTTTCCAGTTCCAGCCGCTCGGTGAGCATCTTGGAGACGATCGCGGTCGACGACATCGCCAGCGCGCCGCCCAGCGCGAACGAGGCCTGCCAGCTGATGTGGATGGACGGCGGCAGCTGGGTGGCGATGACCCAGCCGAACAGCATGGTGGCGGCGATGGTCAGCACCACCTGCGCCATGCCCAGCCCGAACACGATCGAGCGCATCGCCTTCAGCTGCGACAGCGAAAACTCCAGCCCGATCGAAAACATCAAAAATACAACGCCGAATTCGGCCAGCGCGTGGGTGGTGGCGTCGTTTTCCGCCATCCCCATGGCGTGCGGGCCGATCAGGATGCCGACCGCCAGGTAGCCCAGCATCGGCGGCAGGTGCAGCATGCGGAACGCCACCACGCCCAGTACGGCGCTGCCCAATAGCAGTAATGTGAGTTCTAATCCTGAAACCATGGACCGCCCGCCGCCGTGGCGAAATTGTGTTTAATTGTGACTGGCAAGTTTTTTGCTTTCCCAATTCGTTTATACTGCTGGAACGAGTGTAACCGATGAAAAAACAATGTTGAAAGCTTTTGACGAAAACCTGACCCGCCGCTCGATGGAGCTCGCCCGCGAGACCCTCGAGATCGAGGGCGACGCGATCCGCGCGCTGCACCAGCGCCTGGCGACGGACGACAGCGTCGGCCATGCGGTCGGACTGCTGCTGGCCTGCACCGGCCGCGTGGTGGTGTCGGGGATCGGCAAATCGGGCCACATCGGCCGCAAGATCGCCGCCACGCTGGCCTCGACCGGCACCCCGGCGATGTTCGTGCACCCGGCCGAAGCGGCCCACGGCGACCTCGGCATGGTCACGCCGCAGGACGCCTTCATCGCCATTTCCTACTCCGGCGAAGCGGCCGAACTGATGGCGATCCTGCCGATCGTCAAGCGCATGGGCGCGCCGCTGATCTCGATGACCGGCAAGCCCAATTCGAGCCTGGCGCAGCTGGCCGACGTCCACCTCGACATCTCGGTGGCCAAGGAAGCCTGCCCGATGAACCTGGCGCCGACCGCCAGCACCACCGTCACGCTGGCGCTGGGCGACGCCCTGGCCGTCGCGCTGCTCGACGCGCGCGGCTTCAAGGAAGAAGATTTCGCCCGCTCGCATCCGGGCGGCGCGCTGGGCCGGCGCCTGCTGACCCACGTGCGCGACGTCATGCGCAGCGGCGACGACGTGCCGAAAGTGACCGCCGACGCGCTGCTGCCGGCCGCGCTGCTCGAGATCACCCAGAAGGGCATGGGCATGACCGCCGTCGTCGACGACGCCGGCCGCCCGGTCGGCGTGTTCACCGACGGCGACCTGCGCCGCATGATCGAGAAGGTCCAGGACTTCACCAGGATCACCATGCGCGACGTGATGCACGCCAACCCGCGCCGCATCCATCCCGAGCAGCTGGCGGTCGATGCGGTCGCGATCATGGAAGAATTCCGCATCAACCAGATGCTGGTGGTCGACGCCAACGACAAGCTGGTCGGCGCGCTGCACATCCACGACCTGACCCGCGCGAAGGTGATCTGATGACCGACACCACGCTCGACCACATCCGCCGCGCCGCCGCCATCAAGGTGCTGATCCTCGACGTCGACGGCGTGCTGACCGACGGCAGCCTGACCTACGGCGAGCACGGCGAAGTGACCAAGACCTTCAACGTGATGGACGGCCTGGGCATCGAACTGCTGCAAAAGACCGGCGTGCAGGTCGCCATCATCAGCGCGCGCAAGTCGCCGGTGGTGATCCGCCGCGCCGCCGACCTGAAGATCATGCACGTCTACCAGGGCACGCACGACAAGCGCGTGGCCTTCGCCGACCTGCTAGAGACCACCGGCTTCACGGCGGAGCAGTGCGGCTACATCGGCGACGACGTGATCGACCTGCCGCTGCTGCGCAAGGTCGGCTTCGCCGTCACTGTGCCGAGCGGCCATCCCGAAGTGCAGCACCGCGCCCATTACGTCACCCGCGCGCCGGGCGGACGCGGCGCCGTGCGCGAGGTGTGCGACATGGTCATGCGCGCGCAGGGCAACTACGACGCGGCGCTGGCGCCGTATTTCGCATAGCGCGATGAGCCGCGCCAACCACAAGCGCACCGCGCATCGCTGGCAGGTCGGCGGAATGCTGATCGGCGGCGTGGTGCTCGCGCTGGGCAGCTTCTGGCTGGTTCAGGTGATCAACGGCGGCGACATCGGCAAGGCGTCCGATCCGCTCAAGGGCGAGCCCGACTACACTGTCGAGAAGTTCAGCTTCGTGCGCATGACGCCGGCCGGCAAGCCGCGCTACATCATTTCTGGCGACAAGCTGACGCACCGTCCCGACAACGACGTGTCCGACGTCGAGGGGCCGGTGATGCAGAGCATGTCGGAGACGCAGCATCCGACCACCATCACGGCCAACCATGCCCGGCTCGACCAGGTGCGCAACGTCGTCGAACTGCGCGAAAACGTCAACATCGAACGCCCGGCGTCGGCCGCAGGCCAGCGCCTGCGCCTGAAAACCGAAGCGCTCACCGTCCTGCCGGACGACGAGCAGATGAAAACCGCGGCGCCGGTCGAGATGCTCTCGGGCGCCAATACGATCACCGGCGTGGGAATGTTCGCCGATAACGCCGCGCGCCACGTGAACATCGCCAGCAAGGTGCATATCGTGCTGCCTCCGCCGCCGCCGCGCCGCTAATCCACATTAGAAACCCAGGACAACATGAAAAAGACCTTGCTGCTGATCGTGCTGATGGCCGCCACTTTCCAGATGGCCCAAGCCGAACGCGCGGACTCGAACAAGAAGACGGAGATCACCGCCGATTCCGGGTCGGTGGACGACGTCACGCAAATCCGCACCCTCGTCGGCAACGTCCAGCTCACGCGCGGCACGCTGGTCATGAAGGCCGGTAAAGCGGTCATGCGCACCGACCCGGAAGGGTTCAGCTATGTCACGTTCACCGCGTCGGCCGGCGGCCTGGCCACCTTCCGCCAGAAGCGCGATGGCGGCGATTTCTGGGTCGAGGGCGAGGCCGAGCGCATCGAGTATGACAACAAGGCGGAGATACTGAAGATGTACACGCGGGCCAAGCTGACCAAGCTGGAAGGCGCGCGGGTCGCCGACGAAGTCGAAGGCGCCTTCATCTCCTACGACAGCCGCAAGGAATTTTCCAGGGTCGAGAACACCAATACCGGCGAATCGAAACCGGGCGGCGGACGGGTCAAGATCACGATCCAGCCTCCCGTTAAGTCCGCGCCGGCGCCGGCGGGAAAGCAATGATGGATACAAAATCCTGCGGTAACACCCTGATCGTGCGCGGCCTGCAAAAGAGCTACGGCAAGCGGCTGGTGGTGCGCGACGTTTCGCTGCAGGTCGAATGCGGCGAAGTGGTCGGCCTGCTCGGCCCGAACGGCGCCGGCAAGACCACCTCGTTTTACATGATCGTCGGCCTGGTGCCGTCGGACGCCGGCTCGATCGACATCTCCGGCGTCGATATCTCCAGCCTGCCGATCCACCGCCGCGCGGTGCTCGGCCTGTCCTACCTGCCGCAGGAGGCCTCGGTGTTCCGCAAGCTGACGGTGGAGGACAACATCCGCGCCGTGCTCGAGCTGCAGAAGGTCGACGGCAAATCGCTGACCAAGGACCAGATCAACGAGCGCCTCGATACCTTGCTGGCCGACCTGCAGATCGAGAAGCTGCGCGAGAACCAGGCGATGTCGCTGTCGGGCGGCGAGCGGCGCCGCGTCGAGATCGCGCGCGCGCTGGCGACCAATCCGCGCTTCGTGCTGCTCGACGAGCCGTTCGCCGGCGTCGACCCGATCGCCGTGATCGAGATCCAGCGCATCGTGCGCTTCCTGAAGGAGCGCGGCATCGGCGTGCTGATCACCGACCATAACGTGCGCGAGACGCTCGGCATCTGCGATCGCGCGTATATTATCAATCAGGGTGCGGTGCTTGCTTCGGGACGTCCCGACGACATCATCGCGGACGAATCGGTGCGCCGCGTCTACCTGGGCGAACATTTCCGCATGTAAGCCATGAAACAGTCACTGCAACTACGGACTTCCCAACACCTCGCGCTGACGCCGCAGCTGCAGCAGTCGATCCGTCTGCTGCAGTTGTCCACGCTCGAGCTGCAACAGGAACTGACGCAGCTGCTGTCCGATAATCCGCTGCTCGAACGCCTCGACGACCCGCTCGACAACTCGGTGCGCCTGCTGGCCGATGGCGCCATCGGCACGCCGGCGTCGCCGGGCGAAGCGCCGTCCGAGCCGGGCGCGCAGGACGCGCCGCCGGGCGAGGGCAGCGGCGAGGCGCCCGGCGCCGGCGAAGGCGAGGGCGGGGGCGACGGCGAAACCCCCGAGGCGGCCGGCGGCGACAGCGAGGACTGGGGCGAGGCGGGCCGCAACAAGACCCCCGACGACGAGGATTCGCGGCCGCAGATCGAAGCGTCGGCGACCACCCTGCGCGATCATTTGATGGAGCAGATGCGCCTGGCCATGCTGGGCACGCGCGACCGCGCGCTGGTCGAACTGATGATCGACGCGCTCGACGACAACGGCTACCTGACCGAGTCGCTCGAAGAGATCCTCGAGCGCCTGCCGCCCGAGCTGGAACTCGACCTCGACGAACTGAAGACCGCGCTGTCGCTGCTGCAAAGCTTCGACCCGGCGGGCGTCGGCGCGCGCAACGCCTCCGAATGCCTGGCGCTGCAGATCAAACGCATGCCCGGCGTGCCGCTGGTCACGCGGCGCATGGCGCTCGACATCGTCTGCAAGCACCTGGCCTGGTTCGCCCAGCGCGATTTCAACAAGCTGAAAAAAGCCCTCGACTGCGACGACGAGGACCTGCGCGAGGCGCAGGCCGTGATCCGCAACTGCAATCCGCATCCGGGCGCGGCATTCGGCACCGGCGCCTCCGACTACGTGGTGCCGGACGTGATCGTGCGGCGCGCGAAGAACGGCTGGACCGTCTCGCTGAACCAGGAAGTGATGCCGCGCCTGCGCGTCAACAGCATGTACGCCAACCTGCTCAAGAACGGCAAGGGCGAAGGCCAGCTGGGCGCGCAGCTGCAGGAAGCGAAGTGGCTGATCAAGAATATGCGCCAGCGCTTCGATACGATCCTGCGCGTGGCGGAGGCGATTGTCGAGCGGCAACGGAACTTTTTCAGCCATGGCGCGGTTGCCATGCGTCCACTTGTGCTGCGCGAAATTGCTGATACACTGGGTCTACACGAGAGTACGATATCTCGTGTGACAACCCAAAAATACATGCTCACGCCGCATGGTATGTTTGAGTTGAAATACTTTTTTGGGAGCCACGTCGCCACCGAAGCAGGGGGAGAAGCATCCTCCACGGCGATACGGGCACTCATCGTGCAACTCACAGGAGCCGAAGACCCTAAAAACCCTTTATCAGACAGTAAGATCGCAGACATGCTGGGGGAACAGGGGATGGTTATTGCACGACGCACGGTCGCCAAGTACCGTGAAGCGCTCAAGATACCGCCAGTGGCCCTCCGTAAAAGTTTGTAGATCGACCTCACACGCTGTTCCTCTGCGCGTATGACGCACGAACAGGTAGCGACATCATCAAAGGAGTGTGTATGAATCTCACAATCAGTGGACATCATCTTGAAGTGACCCCAGCCATCCGTGAATACGTACAGAACAAACTGGAGCGAGTGAAGCGTCATTTCGATCAAGTGATCGACATCGCCGTGATCCTCACCGTCGATAATCTGACTGAAAAAGAAAAACGGCAAAAAGCCGAGATCAACTTGAGGCTGCCGGGTAAAACCGTGAATGTCGCCAGCCTGTCACACGACCTGTACGCTGCCATCGACAGCCTGATCGACAAGCTCGATCGACAAGTCATGAAATACAAATCCCAAGTGCAGGAGCACAACCACCAGGCCATCAAGCATCTGCAAGAGCCGGAGCTCCCCGCCGCCGCATAAGGCCGGCATCACCTGAAAGCGAGGGCGCCGTCGGCGCCCTTTTTGTATCTGGCGCCTGCGTTAAAATACGCCCTTTCCGACCACGATCCCGACCATGACCGACTTCGTCAAAACCCGCATCGCCAACCGCACCGGCATCATCACCCTGGACCGCCCGCGCACGCTCAACTCGCTGTCGCTGGAAATGATCCGCGCGCTGTCCGACGTGCTGCTGGCGTGGCGCGACGATCCCGCGGTGGACGCCGTGGTCCTGCGCAGCAGCACCGACAAGGCGCTGTGCGCCGGCGGCGACATCCGCTACTTCCACGACGTCGGCACCTTGCCGACGACCGGCGGCAGCGCCTCGCTGGAAGACTTCTTCACCGAGGAATACACGCTCAACCACCTGATCCACTTCTACCCGAAGCTGTATGTGGCGGTGATGGACGGCGTGGTGATGGGCGGCGGCCTTGGCATCTCCGAAGCGGGCCCGGACACCGGCCTGCGCGTGGTCACCGACGGCACCAAGCTGGCCATGCCCGAGGTGAACATCGGCCTGTTCCCGGATGTGGGCGGCAGCTACTTCCTGGCGCGCGCGCCGGGCAAGCTTGGCCTGTACCTTGGCCTGACCGGCCTGACCGTGCGCGCCGCCGATGCGCTGTACGCCGGCCTGGCCGACACCTTCGTGCCGCAGGCGCAGATGCCCGCGCTGGCGCAGCTGATCGAAGAGACGCCAGGCGCGGAGCTGCGCGCGGCGATTACGCAGTTTGCCGCGCCGTTTTCGGCAGGCGTCGGCACGCTCGAAACGGAGCGCGCGTCGATCGACCGCCACTTCGGCGCGCCGACTGTCGAAGCGATCATGGCGTCGCTGGAGTCGGACGACAGCGTGTTCGCGCAGAAGGCGCTGGCCGCGATGAAGAAGCGCTCGCCGCTGCTGATGCGCGTGACGATCGAGCTGCTGCGCCGCGGCGCGGACATGAGCCTGGCCGACTGCCTGCGCCTCGAGCGCATCCTGGTGCGCCGCAATTTCGAGCATGGCGAAGTGCTGGAAGGGATCCGCGCGCTGGCGATCGACAAGGACAACGAGCCGAAATGGAATCCGCCGACGCTGGCCGAAGTGACCGACGAGATGGTCGCGCGCTTCTTCGACTCGCCCTGGCCGGAGCGGGCGCACCCGCTGCGCGACCTGGGGAATTAAGACTGTTCGCGGTGGCGCAGCACGACCCGTTCGGTCGGGCTGAAATGCGCCGCGAGCCGTTCGGCCATGTACACCGAGCGGTGCTGGCCGCCGGTGCAGCCTAGCGCCACGGTCAGGTAGCTGCGGTTGTCGGTCTTGAACGACGGCAGCCACTTTTCGATGAAGACGCGGATGTCTTCCAGCAGCTCGGCCGCGCTGGGCTGGGCGTCGAGGAAGGCGATTACCGGCGCGTCCATGCCGGTGAGCGGGCGCAGCGTGATGTCGTAGTAGGGGTTCGGCAGCGCGCGCACGTCGAACACGAAGTCCGCATCGAGCGGCACACCGAGCTTGAAGGCGAACGATTCGAAGAACAGCGTCAGCGGCGCGCGTTCGATCTCCACCAGCTCCTTGATCCATGCGCGCAGCTTGCTCGCCGACAGCTCGGAGGTGTCGATCACGTGGCCGAGCTGCTCGATCGCCGACAGGCGCTCGCGCTCTTCCAGGATGCATTCGATCAGGGTGCGGCGCGCGGCCGGATTGGCGTGCGGGCGTAGTTCGTGCGACAGCGGATGACTGCGGCGCGTCTCGGAAAAGCGCGCCACCAGCGAATGCGTGTTCGCGGTGAGGAACATCACCTTGACGTCATGGCCCTGGTCTTTCAGCATGCGCACGTTGGCGGGCAGGTCGACCAGCGACTCGGCGCTGCGCGCGTCGACCGCGACGGCCAGGCTTTCGCTGCCTTCGGCATGGAGGGTGTCGACCAGCTGCGGCAGCAGGGCCGGCGGCAGATTGTCGACGCAGTAGTAGCCGCCGTCTTCGAGGACGTTGAGGGCCACGGACTTGCCGGAGCCGGAGATACCGGTGATGAGTACGATGCGCATGTATTGATGATACCGCAAGCTGCTGTTTGGGGTCAGGTCCGCCGGACCTGGCGCCGTGTTTCAGTCGCCGCTCATGGCCTGGCGCTGGCGCTCCATGAATTCCTGCAGCGTGTCGATGCCGCGCAGTTGCAGAATCGTGTTCCGCACCGCGGCCTCCAGCAGCACCGCGATGTTGCGGCCGGCCGCCACGGGAATCACGACCTTGCGCACCGGCAGGCCCAGCACTTCCTCGGTCGGGAACATGAACGGCAGGCGCTCGACTTCCTCCTCCAGCGCGCTGCGCCGCACCAGGTGCACGATCAGCTTCAGGCGCATCTTGCGCCGCACCGCGGTCTCGCCGAAGATCGCCTTGATGTCCAAAAGGCCCAGCCCGCGCACCTCGAGCAGGTTTTGCAGCAGCGCGGGGCAGCGTCCCTCGATCATGTTCGGCGCGATGCGCGAAAACTCCACCGCGTCGTCGGCCACCAGGCCGTGGCTGCGCGAGATCAGCTCGAGACCCAGCTCGCTCTTGCCCAGGCCCGAGTCGCCGGTGATCAGGACGCCCACGCCCAGCACGTCCATGAACACGCCGTGCATGATGATTCGCTGCGCCAGTTTCTTCGACAAATACACGCGCAGGTAGTCGATCACTTGCGCGGCCGGCAGCGGCGTGGAGAACAGCGGAATATTTTGCTCGTCGCAGATGGCGAGGATGTCGGGCGGCGTGTCGAGGCCCTGGGCGATGATCAGCGCCGGCGGGCCGCCCGCAATCAGCTCGCCGATGACGTGGCTGCGCGAACTCGATTTGAGGCGGTGGTAGTAAGTGAGTTCCTGGTGCCCGAACACCTGGATGCGGCCGGGGTGGATCAGGTTCAGGTGGCCGACCTGGTCGGCCGCCGAAGCCACGTCGCCGGAGATCAGACGCTCACCGCCGGGAAAGCCGGCGAACCAGCCAAGCTGCAGGCTTTCGCGGTTGTCGTCGTACAGCCGTTGGATCGTCAGCGGGGTTTGCAGCATGAACGGGTCTTCTGAAAAGTGAAGGGCGGCAAGGCGCCCGGCACCGGAAGTTTAACCCAAGGCTTGCAGGCTAGGTTGCCAATTGACGATGCGCGCATGCACCGATTTCGGATCGGGATCGGTCGCCAGCGCGGTGCGGATGGCGTCGTCGGAAAACATTTCGGCGATCTCGGACAGGATCTCGAGGTGCTGCTGGGTGACGTGGTCCGGGATCAGCAGGAAAAACAGCAGGTTGACCGGCAGGCCGTCCGGGGACTCGAACGGGATCGGTTCGGCCAGGCGCACGAATGCGGCCAGCGGGGACTTCAGGCTCTTGCTGCCCTTGATGCGGCCGTGCGGCACGGCGACGCCATGGCCCAGGCCGGTGGAGCCGAGGCGCTCGCGCGCGAACAGGTTGTCCGACACGGTCGAGCGGGCGATGCCGCAGTTGTTCTCGAAAATCAGTCCTGCCTGCTCGAAAGCGCGCTTCTTGCTGGACACTTCGAGATCGAGCAATACGTTCTCGAGAGATAAAATTTTGCTAAGGTTCGTCATAAGACCATCGATGGTGCGACGCACAAAGGTGCTTGCGAGCCAGAATTATAGGCCTGTTTCCCGGCCGTGGCATGCGAATTCTGGCGCCGCAACTGTTCAACAACACGGCCTGCGCCCCTTGATCACGCTATTCCCAATGTGGTAATAACGTCAATACGGGGCGTTGGCATCGTTGAGTTGTGTCAAACGTCTATTGACGCGCGTTACGCAGATTGGGAGGGCGCCCACTGGTAAAGTTGGTACGCCAGGGGTTAATATCAAGCCCACCGCGGCGGGTATATCTGGCGTACACAGCCAGTTTTTGCGGCTTGCAGCTGCGCATGATGTCGACGAAGATGCGCTCGACACATTGCTCGTGAAACTCGTTGTGCTCGCGGAAACCGATCAGGTAGCGCAGCAGGCCCTCCTGGTCGATCTGCGGGCCGATGTAGTGAATTTGCACGCTGGCCCAGTCCGGCTGTCCGGTGACCAGGCAATTCGACTTCAGCAGGTGCGACACCAGCTTCTCTTCGACCGGCGCCTCGTCGTGGCTGGCCGACAACAGCGACGGCATCGGCGAGTATTGGTCGACTTCGATGTCGAGGCGGTCCAGCAGCAGGCCGTCGAGTTCGCCCATCTTCAGCGTCTCGAACTGTTCCGGCAAGGTCAGCGTGACCTGCACCGGCGCGCCGAAGCCGCCCGACAAGTCTTCGCGCAACAGCGCGAGCAGCGCCTCCTCGTTGGCCAGGCGGGTCTGGTTGAACGAATTTAAATACAGCTTGAACGACTTCGACTCGATAATATTCGGCGTGTCGGCCGGCGCGACGATGGTCGCGATCGCGACTTGCGGCTTGCCGCGCATGTTCAGCCACGAAATTTCGTAAGCGTTCCAGATATCGACGCCGAAGAAGGGCAGGGTGCCTTGCAGCTGCAATTCGTCGCGCTTGCCCTGGCGCGGGATAGGGAACAGCAAGTCCGGCGCGTATTGCGTCTGGTAGGCGGAGGTTTTGCCCAGCGGCGATTGGTCAACAGTAGTCATACTTCTTTCGGTGGGGTCAGACCCGCTTTTTAGTAAGTCAAAAGGGCATTTGTCCGTTTTTTAGGCGGGTCTGACCCCTTTTTATAGGAACAGCTTGTAGACGGGATTGGCGCTTTCATCCCAGTAACGATAGCCCAGCGTGGTGAGAAATTCGCGGAACTGGCCCATCTCGTCCGGCGGCACCTGCAGCCCCACCAGGATGCGGCCGACGTCGCCGCCCTGGTTGCGATAATGGAACAGCGAGATATTCCAGTTCGGCGCCATGCTGTCGAGGAAGCGCATCAGCGCGCCGGGCCGCTCCGGAAATTCGAAACGATACAGCAGCTCGTCGTGCGCCAGCGCGCTCTTGCCGCCGACCAGGTGGCGGATGTGCAGCTTGGCCAGCTCGTCGTGGGTCAGGTCGAGCGTGCGGAAATCGTGCGCCTCGAACGAGCGCGCCAGCACGCCGGACTCGCCGCGGTTGGCGATCTGGATGCCGACGAACACGTGCGCGTCGGCCTCGCCGCTGATGCGGTAATTGAATTCGGTGACGTTGCGCGGGCCCACCAGTTGGCAGAATCGCTTGAAGCTGCCGCGCTGCTCGGGGATCGTCACGGCGAATACCGCCTCGCGCGACTCACCCAGTTCCGCCCGCTCGGCGACGAAACGAAGGCGGTCGAAGTTCATGTTGGCGCCGCCGGCCACCGCCACCAGCGTCTCGCCCTTGATCGGGTTGCGGCTCAGCGCCGAGCGTTCGACGTACGCCTTGGCGCCCGCCACCGCCAGCGCGCCGGCCGGCTCGAGGATGCTGCGCGTATCCTGGAACACGTCCTTGATCGCCGCGCAGATCGCGTCGGTATCGACGATGATGATCTCGTCGACCACCTTCTGCGCGATGCGGAAGGTCTCTTCGCCGACCAGGCGCACCGCGGTGCCGTCGGAGAACAGGCCGACGTCCGGCAGCGTGATGCGCTCGCCCGTTTTCAGGCTGCGCGCCATCGCGTCCGAGTCCAGCGTCTGCACGCCGATCACCTTGATGTCCGGCCGCACCTCCTTGACGTAGGCGCCGATGCCGGCCACCAGCCCGCCGCCGCCGATCGCGACAAAAATCGCGTGGATCGGACCTGAGTGCTGGCGCAAAATCTCCATGCCGATGGTGCCCTGGCCGGCGATCACGTCGGGGTCGTCGAACGGGTGCACGAAGGTCAGCTTCTGCTCTTTTTCCAGCGTGATCGCGTGGTTGTAGGCGTCGGTGTACGAGTCGCCGTGCAGCACGATCTCGACGTTCGGCCCGCCGCGCGCGCGCACCGCGTCCACCTTGACCGGCGGGGTCGTGGTCGGCATCACGATCAGCGCGCGCCCGCCCAGCTTGCAGGCCGACAGCGCCACTCCCTGCGCGTGGTTGCCGGCCGACGCGCAGATCACGCCGCGCTTCAGCTGCGCCGGCGACAGGTTGGCCATCTTGTTGTAGGCGCCGCGCACTTTGAAGCTGAACACGCCCTGCATGTCCTCGCGCTTGAAATAGATCCGGTTGTCGAAGCGCTCCGACAGCGTCGGCGCCAGCTCCAGCGGCGTTTCATCGGCCACGTCGTAGACGCGCGATGTCAGGATTTTTTTCAGGTAGTCGATAGTCATAGTCTGCGGACAAAAAGTTCGTTGGCGAATGCGTGACTGTTCTTATCGGCGGATGACCGAGGCGTGCAGTGCGAATGCCTGCCGCGGGTAGCGGGCCGGGCGTATCGTGTCGTGGCGATGGATTTTCCTCATTATAATGGACGACTCGCGCCGCCGCTTCCCAAGACCCCCAATGATCGAATCCGCAGTAATCTGGCTGCTCAAGCTCATCGCCGCCCCGGCCGTCGGCCTGACTTCGATCTTCATCATCAGCTTCGTTTCCGCCACCCTGGTGCCGCTCGGCTCCGAACCGGCGGTGTTCGCCGTCGTGAAGGCCAACGGCGCGATGTTCTGGCCGGCGATCCTGGTCGGCACGGCCGGCAACACGCTGGGCGGCGCGCTCGACTACTTCATCGGCTATCGCGCCAAGGTGGCGTTCGCCAAGGAGCGCGAGTCGCGCTGGTTCGCCTGGCTGGGGCGCTACGGCCCGAAGACCATGCTGCTGTCCTGGATGCCGGGCATCGGCGATCCGCTGTGCACGATGGCGGGCTGGCTGCACATGCCGTTCTGGCCGAGCGTGATCTACATGGCGATCGGCAAATTCGCCCGCTACGTCAGCATGACGACCTTGCTGCTGTACGTGCCGGACGGATTCTGGAAGCGGATCGCCCACATGCTGGGGTAGTCCGCAAATACTTGACTAGTCAAGTATCGCAAATGGCAAGGCCCGCCAGCGTGGTGCAGCGCAATAAGCTAGAATGGATTTCCCCTGGGTCAGCCACAAAGTCCACCACTACATGAACGCCCCCGTCCCCCTCCAGGCGCTGCTGTCCGACACGCCGAACGGTCCCGCACCAACCCGGCTGCGCGAAATCCCCTACAACTACACCTCGTTCTCCGACCGTGAAATCGTGATCCGCCTGCTGGGCGAATCGTCCTGGCAGCTGCTCGACGATCTGCGCGGCTCGCGCCAGACCGGGCGCTCGGCGCGCATGCTGTACGAGGTGCTGGGCGACATCTGGGTGGTGCGCCGCAACCCGTACCTGCAGGACGACATGCTGGACAACCCGAAGCGGCGCCAGGAACTGATCGACGCGCTGCACCATCGCCTGGCCGAAGTCGACAAGCGCCGCCTGGCGGTCGACGACGAGGGCGGCGACCCCGACATCGCCCGCAACCGCAGCGCCAACGTGGAACTGCTGCTGGCCGCGGCGCGCAAGGCGGTCGACGACTTCGGCGCCGAATTCCGCGCCACCTACGACCTGCGCAAGCGCGCCGTCAAGGTGCTGGGCCGCTACACCGAGAAGCACAACATCCGCTTCGACGGCATCAAGCGCGTCTCGCACGTGACCGACGCCACCGACTGGCGCGTCGAATACCCGTTCGTCGTGCTCACGCCCGACACCGAAGACGAGATGGCCGGCCTGGTCACCGGCTGCATCGAGCTTGGCCTGACCATCATCCCGCGCGGCGGCGGCACCGGCTATACCGGCGGCGCCATTCCGCTGACGCCAATGTCGGCCGTGATCAACACCGAAAAACTGATCGACCTGGGCGCGGTCGAAATGACGCGCCTGCCGGGCGTGGACCGCGACTACGCGACAATCTACTCCGGCGCCGGCGTCGTCACCAAGCGCGTCTCGGACGCCGCCGACAAGGCCGGCTTCGTGTTCGCGGTCGATCCGACGTCGGCCGAAGCATCCTGCATCGGCGGGAACATCGCCATGAACGCCGGCGGCAAGAAGGCCGTCCTGTGGGGCACCGCGCTCGACAACCTGGCCTCGTGGAAGATGGTCGACCCGAACGGCGACTGGCTCGAAGTCACGCGGATGGACCACAACCTGTCGAAGATCCACGACGCTCCGGTGGCCACCTTCAAGCTCGAATGGACCCACCCGAACGCGCGCGGCGAGTCGAAGGACGCGCCGTTCAAAACCGAGACCCTGACCATCGAAGGCCGCAAGTTCCGCAAGGAGGGCCTGGGCAAGGACGTCACCGACAAGTTCCTCTCCGGCCTGCCCGGCATCCAGAAAGAAGGCTGCGACGGCCTGATCACGTCGGCGCGCTGGATCCTGCACCGGATGCCGAAGTACGCGCGCACCGTCTGCCTCGAATTCTTCGGCCAGGCGCGCGACGCGATTCCGTCGATCGTCGAGATCAAGGACTACCTCGACGGCCTGCCGGCGAAGGGCGCGCAGTTCGAAACCGTGCGCCTGGCCGGCCTCGAACACCTCGACGAGCGCTATCTGCGCGCGGTGGGCTACGCCACCAAATCGAAGCGCGCGGTGCTGCCGAAGATGGCGCTGTTCGGCGACATCGTCGGCGACGACGAAAACGCCGTGGCGCTGGCCGCCTCCGAAGTGGTGCGCATTGCGAACACCCGCGTCGGCGAAGGCTTTGTCGCCGTCAGCCCCGAGGCGCGCAAGAAGTTCTGGCTCGACCGCGCCCGCACCGCGGCCATCGCCAAGCACACCAACGCCTTCAAGATCAACGAAGACGTCGTCATCCCGCTGAACCGCATGGGCGAATACACCGACGGCATCGAGCGCATCAACATCGAGCTGTCGATCAGGAACAAGCTGCAGCTGGTGGAACAGCTGCGCGCCTTCATCGGCGGCGGCAACCTCCCCGTCGGCAAGAGCGACGACGCCAGCGGCGAGTCGATCGGCGCCGACGAGATGCTGGGCGACCGCGTGCAGCAGGCCGACGAAGTGATGGCCGAAGCCGAGGCGCGCTGGCGCTGGCTGCTGGATAACCTCGACCAGCCGCTGGCGGACGCGAAAGAGCAGATGTACCAGCTCGGCCTGCAAAAGCTCGACGCGATGTTCGAAGCGCGCCTGGCCGAGCAGCCCGACGCCACCGTGTTCGACATGGTCCAGGATCGCACCATCCGCGTCTCGTGGAAGCAGGAGATCCGCGCGCAGGTGCGCCAGATCTTCAACGGCGCCGCCTTCAAGGCGATCCTCGACGAGCTGGCCGCGATCCACGCCAGGGTGCTGCGCTCGCGCGTGTTCGTCGCGCTGCACATGCACGCCGGCGACGGCAACGTCCACACCAACCTGCCGGTCAACTCGGACGACTACGCGATGCTGCAGGACGCGCACCAGGCGGTCGGCCGCATCATGAAGCTGGCGCGCTCGCTCGACGGCGTCATCTCCGGCGAACACGGCATCGGCATCACCAAGCTCGAATTCCTGCACGAGGACGAGATCAGCGAATTCCGCGACTACAAGCTGCGCATCGATCCGGAAGGGCGCTTCAACAAGGGCAAGCTGCTCAACCTCGACGGCCTCGGCGCCGACCTGCGCAACGCCTACACGCCGTCGTTCGGCCTGATGGGCCACGAATCGCTGATCATGCAGCAGAGCGATATCGGCGACATCGCCAACAGCATCAAGGACTGCCTGCGCTGCGGGAAGTGCAAGCCGGTATGCACCACGCACGTGCCGCGCGCGAACCTGTTGTATTCGCCGCGCGACAAGATCCTCGCCACCTCGCTGCTGGTCGAAGCCTTCCTGTACGAAGAGCAGACCCGCCGCGGCGTCTCGATCAGGCACTGGGAAGAATTCGAGGACGTCGCCGACCACTGCACCGTGTGCCACAAGTGCGTCACACCGTGCCCGGTCAACATCGACTTCGGCGACGTCTCGATGAACATGCGTAACCTGCTGCGCAAGATGGGCAAGAAGAGCTTCAAGCCGGCCAATGCGGCGGCGATGTTCTTCCTGAACGCGACCGACCCGACCACGATCAACGCCACGCGCGCGGCGATGGTCGGCATAGGTTTCAAGGCCCAGCGCATGGGCAATACGCTGCTGCGCAAATTCGCGCACAAGCAGGTGGGGGCGCCGCCGCCGTCGACCGGCAAGCCTCCGGTGCGCGAGCAGGTGATCCACTTCATCAACAAGAAAATGCCGGGCAACCTGCCGAAGAAGACCGCGCGCGCACTGCTCGATATCGAAGACGACAAGATCATCCCGATCATCCGCAATCCGCAGCAGACCACGGCCGACACGGAAGCGGTGTTCTACTTCCCGGGCTGCGGCTCGGAGCGATTGTTCTCGCAGGTCGGACTGGCGACCCAGGCGATGCTGTGGGAAGTCGGCGTGCAGACCGTGCTGCCGCCCGGTTACCTGTGCTGCGGCTATCCGCAGCGCGGCGCCGGCCAGTACGACAAGGCCGACAAGATGATGACGGATAACCGCGTGCTGTTCCACCGCATGGCGAATACCCTGAACTACCTCGACATCAAGACGGTGCTGGTTTCTTGCGGCACCTGCTACGACCAGCTGGCCACCTACGAGTTCGACAAGATCTTCCCCGGCTGCCGCATCATGGACATCCACGAGTACCTGCTGGAGAAGGGCGTCAAGCTCGAAGGTGTCAACGGCACGCGCTACATGTACCACGAGCCTTGCCACAATCCGATGAAGCTGCAGGATTCGGTGAAGACCGTGAACGCGCTGGTAACGACCGTGGACAACGTCAAGATCGAAAAGAACGACCGCTGCTGCGGCGAATCGGGCACCTTCGGCATTTCGCGTCCCGACATTGCGACGCAGGTGCGCTACCGCAAGCAGGACGAGATGGAGAAGGGCGCCGTCAAGCTGCGTGCCGACGGCTTCGAAGGCGAGGTTAAGATACTCACCAGCTGCCCATCGTGCCTGCAGGGCCTGACGCGCTACAACCACGACGCCGGCGCTACCGCCGACTACATCGTCGTCGAAATTGCCAAGCACCTGCTGGGCGAGAACTGGCTGCCGGACTATGTCGCGCGCGCTAACAACGGCGGCATCGAAAGGGTTCTCGTATGATTGGTGCGGCAGACCGATGTGAGTTGTGCGATCTGAAGGCCGATGTCATCTGGGCCGACGACAAGATGTCGATCATCCTGGTCGACGACGCGACTTATCCGGGTTTCGTGCGCGTGATCTGGAAGGATCACGTGAAAGAGATGAGCGACCTGGCCGACGCCGATCGGCTGGCAATCAACGACGCCGTCTGGCGCGTCGAGCTGTCCGTGCGCGCCGAGATGGCGCCGCACAAAGTCAACGTCGCCAGCCTGGGCAACGTGGTGCCGCATTTGCACTGGCACGTGATTCCGCGTTACGCTGACGACGCGCACTTTCCGAGCCCCGTGTGGTGCGCGGCGGTGCGCCGGACCGAAGAAGAGATATTGGCGGCGCGGCGCGCGCTGCTGCCGAACCTGCGTGCGGAGATCGTCCGCCGAATGAATGAAAGATAAGATGGCCACTACCCCGATCCCGACCGCGCTGACGGTTCACCAGAAGTCCCGCGTTCTCGATATCGCCTTCGACGATGGCGCGTCGTTTACGCTGCCGTTCGAATATCTGCGCGTGTACTCTCCGTCCGCGGAGGTGCGCGGACATGGCGCGGGCCAGGAAGTGCTCCAGCTGGGCAAACGCGAAGTGGGCGTTACGGCGCTCGAGCCGGTGGGGAATTACGCGGTCAAGCCGACGTTCTCGGACGGGCACGACACCGGCCTGTACACGTTCGAATACCTGTACAAGCTGGGAGCGGAGCAGGGCGCGTTGTGGGCGGATTACATGCAGCGCCTGAACGACGCCGGATTTGCTGGCGATACGGGCCGGGAGCCGGGCGCCGCGATTGCAGGCGCCCCAACCAAAGCCAAAAGCTGCGGCCACAACCACTAACCTCGAAAACCGTCATTCCTGCGGAGGCAGGAGTCTATGCTGACTCAGCATAGGTTGATGCCTCCGCAGGAACGACAAGCGGGTCAGCGCTTTTCAGCCTGATCGATTGTCTTCAGGGTCGCCTGCGCCTGTTCGCGCCATGGCCCGCCCAGCGCAACTGCCTGCTCCGCCGCCTTGCGCGCTTCCGGCAGCCGACCCAGTTCCATCAGCACCATCGCCAGGTTATTCAGCGCCGCCGTATTCTTCGGATCGCGTTCGGTCGCGCGCATGAACGCATCGGCCGCAGCCGCGCGATCATCCGCCTTGTACGCCGTATTCCCCAACCCAATCAGCAGCGCCGGATTCCCCGGCCAGCGTCGAACAGCAGCCGCGTAGGTCTTCTGCACCTCGCCCGCCTTGCCGTTCTTCTCGAAACCCACCAGCGCATCGAGCACGGTGGATTCGTCGGTCGTCACCGGAATCCGTCCCGGCGCCAGCGCCACCATCCCCCAGTACTTGCTGCGCGCCCAGGTATGTTCGAAAGTCGACATCGACATCACCATCCGCTGCGTGGTGCCCGAGCGCAGGATGATGTCGCCGCGCGCCAGGTCGTAGCCGATCACCACGGCATAATGCCAGCGCGGGATCATGGGAAGGCTGAGATTTTGCAGAACGATCACCACATTGCCGGCCGCGACTTCCGTCAGCAGCGCATCCATGCGCGGCGCGATGGTCACGCCGAAGGCACCGTTGCGGCGCGCCGATGCCAGCATCTCCACCTGCAGGCTGCCTTCGCGCGCCGGCAGGTAGACCTGCGACACCAGCGCGTCCGGCTCCACGTCGAAGCCGGCCGCGCCGAGCGCCATCGCCAGCGCGGCGGGACCACACTGGTACTGCTCCTGCGCGAAGAATGGCGTCGCCGCCAGCTCCGCCCGCGGCGCGACCTGCGCATGCGCGGCCCGCAGCGCCGTGGTTTGCGGCGCCGCGCAGCCTGTGAGCAGCGCGGCGATCAGGATCGCCGCAATCGATAAGCGATTAATGACGTACCGAGCGGGTGAACGGGAAGATCTTGGTCAGGCCGAGGATGTCGGTGACCAGCAGCAGCACGAAGATGAAGATCAGCGCGCCGACCACACCATCGCCGCCGGCCGGCAGCGCGTCGATCTGCTGCGCGACCGAGACGGCTTCGGCGTCGGTCAGCGCGGTGGTGCGCGCTTGCGCTTCTTCGGAGGTGATGCCGTATTTGCCGAGCGCGGCCTGCACCTCGGCGCGCTGCAGGGCCGCCGCCACCTTGACGCGCGCCTGCTGCGCGGCGCCTGCGGCCACTACCTGCTCGGTGCTGATCAGCGCGGCCTGGGCCGACTGGGTGATGCCGAGGAAGACCAGCGACGAAATGATGATGTTAACGAACAGGTTCCTGAAACGGCGGCTCATGCTGATCTCCTTGAAGTGATGTTGAAATGCCGGCTGTCAATACGACATCGGTTTGACAGCTTAGCGGAATTTCAATTTCGATGGCATGCGGATTCGCAACAAAATGTTACCGAGTGGCAACTGACTCACCCGTGAGCCCTCCGAGAGTGGCCGCTTGTATAATGCAGCCAACATAACCGGCAGCCACCCTATGACCAATACCACCCATTTCGGCTATAAAACTGTCTCCGAGGACGAAAAAGTCCACGAAGTCGCCAAGGTTTTCCACTCGGTCGCCTCGAAGTACGACGTCATGAACGACCTGATGTCGGCCGGCCTGCACCGCGCCTGGAAGATCTTCACTATCGCCAAGGCCGGCGTGCGCCCCGGCTTCAAGGTGCTCGACATCGCCGGCGGCACCGGCGACCTGGCCAAAGCCTTCGCCAGGCAGGCCGGCCCGAGCGGCGAGGTCTGGCTGACCGACATCAACGAGTCGATGCTGCGCGTCGGCCGCGACCGCCTATTGAATAAAGGCCTCGTCACCCCCACATTGCTGTGTGACGCCGAGAAGTTGCCCTTTCCTGACAATTACTTCGACCGTGTCAGCGTCGCTTTCGGCCTGCGCAACATGACCCACAAGGATCAGGCGCTGAAAGAAATGCGCCGCGTGCTGAAACCGGGCGGAAAACTGCTGGTGCTGGAGTTTTCGAAGGTAGCGGCGCCGCTGCAAAAGCCGTACGATGTGTATTCGTTCTCCGTATTGCCGTGGCTGGGACAGAAAATTGCCGGCGACGCCGAAAGCTATCGTTACCTGGCCGAGTCGATCCGCATGCATCCGGACCAGGAAACGCTGAAAACGATGATGCAGGACGCCGGCCTCGAAAGCGTCCACTATTACAACTTGACGGCAGGTGTGGCCGCCCTTCACACCGGTATCAAACTTTAGGAAGAACAGCATGAAAAAATTCGTAGCCAGCATGATGATCGCCATCACCGCGTTTGCGATGATCGCCGAAGCGACCGCCCGTCCACTGGGCGGCGGACGTTCGATCGGCCGTCAGTCGCAGTCGGTCACGCGCCAGCAGCAGGCAGCGCCGGCGCCGATGCAGCGGCAGCAGGCGGCTCCGGCCGCCGCACCTGCAGCCCCGGCCATCGCGCCCAAGCCTGCGTCGCGCTGGAAGGGCATGCTGGGCGGCGCCTTGCTCGGCCTCGGCCTGGGCGCGATGCTGTCGCACTTCGGCCTCGGCGGCGCCATGGCCAGCGCAATCAGCTCGATCCTGATGATTGCGCTGCTGGCGATTGCCGCGATGTTCATCTACCGCATGTTCACGCGCAAGAACAATGCGCCGGCGGCTGCCTCGCCATTCAACCAGTTCTCCAACCCGGTACCGGCAGGCGGCACGCCTGACATCGGCTCCGGCCTGAACCAGCCGGCCGCGTTCCAGCCGCAATCGGCCGCGTCGACCTACGCACCGGTCCAGCCTGCCGCGCCATGGGGCGTGCCTGCCGACTTCGATACGGCCGATTTCCTGCGTCACGCCAAGCTGTCCTTCATCCGCATGCAGGCCGCCTGGGACAAGGCCGACGTCAACGACCTGCGCGAGTTCACCACGCCGGAAGTGTTCGCCGAACTGAAGATGCAGATCCAGGAACGCGGCGCCAGCCCGGACTTCACCGACGTCGTCTCGATCGACGGCGAGCTGCTGGGCATCGAAACCGTGGGCAGCGAATACCTGGCCAGCGTCAAGTTCACCGGCATGATCAAGCCGGCGCCGACCGCCCTGGCCGAGCCGTTCGCCGAAGTGTGGAACATGTCCAAGCCGGTGTCGGGCAGCTCCGGCTGGGTGCTGGCAGGCATCCAGCAACTGTCGTAACCTTATTTTTCTGATAAAACTTCCTGTGCTGCCGGGATTCTGGGCGGCAAACTGGTAAGATCGAAACCGCCCGACTCAGCCCGGGCGGTTTTGTTTTTTAACGCTGTATCACCCTGATTGATCTGTCGTTCCTGCCTGCGCAGGAATGACACTGCGGCTTACCTGTGAATATCATGTCAATGTCGAGTCCAAACACTTTTGCCGCGCCCGTCGTCGCGGCGATCAACCACTTGCTGGCGCAGGAAGCCTGGGCCCGGGATACGCTCGCCCTGCACGCCGGCAAGGTGGCGCTGATCGACGCCGGCAGCGTCGCGCTGCGCATGCAGGTCACGCGCGACGGCATGGTGTCCGCGGCCGGCGACGACCAGGCGGCCAGCGTGACGATCCGCATGAAGCTGTCCGACCTGCCGCTGGTCGCCGCCAACCGCGAGCGCGCGTTTTCGTACGTGAGGATCGAGGGCGACGCCGAATTCGCCAACACGATTTCGCAGCTGAGCAAGGGCCTGCGCTGGGAAGCCGAACACGACCTCGAGCGCCTGGCCGGCCCGATCGCGGCGACCCGCATCGCCGGTGGCGCGCGCAGCCTGTTCGACGCGGCGCGCTCGACCCACCGCAAGCTGACCGAGAACCTGGCCGAGTTTTTCCTGGAAGAGCAGCCGGTGCTGGTGCGCCCGGCCATGCTCGAAGAGCTGTCCGACGACGTGACGCGCCTGCGCGACGACGTCGAGCGGGCCGCCAAGCGCCTCGCGCGACTGGAACAGAAGCTGGCGCCGCGCAGCGCCGGCCTGGTAACGCAAAACCAAATGGATAGCTGATGATATTGAAATTCCTGCGCCTGTGGAAAATCCTGCGCGTGTCCACCAAGTATGGACTCGACGAGATCGCCATTTCCGGCCTGAAAGTGCCGCGTACCGCCAAGCTGATCGACACCGTCATTTTCTGGCGCGACATTTCCGCTCCGCGCGGCCTGCGCCTGCGCCTCGCGCTCGAGGAACTCGGCCCGATCTTCGTCAAGTTCGGCCAGGTGCTGTCGACCCGGCGCGACCTGATGCCGCCGGACATCGCCGACGAGCTGGCGCGCCTGCAGGACCGCGTGCCGCCGTTCGATTCCGACCTCGCCATCGCCCAGATCACCAAGTCGCTCGGCGCCCATCCCGAACAGCTGTTCGCCAGCTTCGAGCGCGACCCGGTCGCCTCCGCCTCGATCGCCCAGGTCCACTTCGCGGTGCTCAAGAACGGCCGCGAAGTCGCGGTCAAGGTCCTGCGTCCCGGCATGAAGAAGACCATCGACGAAGACGTCGCGCTGATGCACGTCGCCGCCGGCTGGATCGAGCGCCTGTGGGCCGAGAGCAAGCGCCTGAAGCCGCGCGAAGTGGTCGGCGAGTTCGACAAATACCTGCACGATGAACTGGACCTGATGCGCGAGGCGGCCAACGCAAGCCAGCTGCGCCGCAATTTCGCCGACTCCAAGCTGCTGATGGTGCCCGAGATGTACTGGGACTACTGCTCCAGCGACGTCATCGTGATGGAGCGCATGCATGGCATCCCGGTGTCGCAGATCGAACGCCTGGCCGCCGAGGGCGTCGACCTGCGCAAGCTGTCCTCGGACGGCGTCGAGATCTTCTTCACGCAGGTGTTCCGCGATGGCTTCTTCCACGCCGATATGCACCCCGGGAACATCCTGGTGTCGATCGCGCCCGAGACCTTCGGCCGCTACATCGCCCTCGATTTCGGCATCATGGGCACGCTCAACGACTTCGACAAGGATTACCTGTCGCAGAACTTCCTGGCCTTCTTCCAGCGCGACTACAAGCGCGTGGCCGAGGCCCACATCGAGTCCGGCTGGGCGCCGCCCGAGACCCGCGTCGACGAACTCGAAGCGGCGGTGCGCGCCTGCTGCGAGCCGATCTTCGACCGTCCGCTGAAGGACATCTCGTTCGGCCAGATCCTGCTGCGCCTGTTCCAGACCTCGCGCCGCTTCAACGTCGAAGTGCAGCCGCAGCTGGTGCTGCTGCAAAAGACCCTGCTCAATATCGAAGGCCTGGGGCGCCAGCTCGACCCGAACCTCGACCTGTGGAAGACCGCCAAGCCGTACCTGGAGCGCTGGATGGGCGAGCAGGTCGGCATCCGCGGCTTCGTCGAGCGCCTGAAAGCCGAGGCGCCGCGCTTCGCCCACATCTTCCCGCAGCTGCCGCGCCTTGTTCACCGCGCGCTGGAAAACGTCCAGACCGGCAACAACGACAACGAGCTGCTCAAACTGCTGGTGATCGAGCAGCGCCGCACCAACCGGCTGCTGTCGTTCTTCGCGTATTTCGTCGGCGCGCTGGGCCTCGGCCTGGCCGCGATCCAACTGTACGTGCGCTACCACGCGGCGGGCTAAATGCCGGAGTTCGACAGCCGCGATCCGAACACGCCCGCGTTCTGGGACGAGCGCTTCGAGCGCGGCTTCACGCCGTGGGACCGCGGCGGCGTGCCCGAAGCGCTGCGCGATTTCGCCGCCCGCTCTGGAGCGAAGACTGTCTTGATCCCGGGCTGCGGCGCCGCGTACGAACTGGCGTTCCTGTCGGAGCAGGGCTGGGATGCGACGGCTATCGACTTCTCGCCGGCCGCGGTGGCGACGGCGAAGGCCGGCCTTGGCAAGTGGGCGGGCAGGGTGGTGGAGGCCGACTTCTTCAAGTACGCGCCATCGAAGCCGCTCGAGATGATCTACGAGCGTGCCTTCCTGTGCGCCTTGCCGCGCGCGATGTGGCCGCAGGTCGCCGCGCGCTGGGCGGAGCTGCTGGCGCCGGGCGCCTTGCTGGCCGGGTTCTTCTTTTTCGATTCGGTCGCCAAGGGTCCGCCGTTCGGCATCGGCATCGAACGCCTGGACGAACTGCTTTCGCCGAATTTCGAGTGCATCGAAGACGCCGCGGTGACGGATTCGATTCCCGTCTTTGCCGGCAAAGAGCGCTGGATGGTCTGGCGCCGCCGTTAAAAAAATGGTGTCAGGTCCGGCGGACCTGACACCGGGGTTGACGCTCAGTCGAGCGTCCTGCGATAGCGCAGCATCGCGACAGATCCAGCCACCAGCATGAACAGCCCGATCGGCCACATATGCGGCGCGATTTCGGCGAACCCATTCCCCTTCAACATGATCCCGCGCACGATGCGCAGGAAATGCGTCAGCGGCAGCGCCTCTCCGATCATCTGCGCCCACCGCGGCATGCCGCGAAACGGAAACATGAATCCCGACAGCAGCATCGACGGCAGGAAGAAAAAGAACGTCAGCTGCATCGCCTGCAACTGGCTCTTGGCGATGGTGGAAAACGTGAACCCCACCGCCAGGTTCGCCGCCATGAACAGGATCAGCGCCACCGACAGCAGCAGGTAACTGCCGATCATCGGCACATCGAACAGCAGGCGCGCCGCGACCAGCACCACCGTCACCTGAACATACCCGATGCCGATGTACGGCGCGATCTTGCCGATCATGACCTCGATCGGCCGCGCCGGCGTGGCCAGCAGGTTCTCCATCGTGCCGCGCTCGCGTTCGCGTGTCATCGCCAGCCCCGTCATCATCACCATCGTCATGGTCAGGATCACGCCGATCAGCCCCGGCACGATGTTGTAGCGCGCCAGGCCCTCCGGATTGTAGCGGCGCTGCACGCGGATCTCGTACGGCATCTCCCCCGGCTGCAGCCTTGCCAGCGCGCCCTGGGCATCGTGCGCCAGCACCTGCCGGCCGATGCTGCCCAGAGCCGCCAGCGCCGCGCCTGATGCGGCAGGATCGGTCGCGTCGGCGGCGAACAGGATCGCCGGCCGCTCGCCCCGTTCAAGCTGGCGCGCGAAGCCGGGAGGAATCTCCAGCACGAATTGCACCTCGCCGGTTGCCAGCAGGCGGCTGGCCTGCGCGCTGCTCTTTGGCCGCTGCGTGATGCGGAAGTAGCCCGAGTTCTCCAGCCCTGCCACCAGGCTGCGCGAGAACGCGCTGTCGTCCGCCGCCAGTACCGCGGTGGGCAGCGCGCGCGGATCGGTGTTGATCGCGTACCCGAACAGCACCAGCTGCATGATCGGCACGCCGACCATCATCGCGAACGTCAGCCTGTCCCGCTTCAGCTGCAGGAATTCCTTGACCAGGATGGCCAGCAGGCGCGCCCAGTTCATGAGAAATTGTCCGTCGATGCGGCGATCAGCGCGACGAAGGCGTCTTCCAGCGTCGGCCCGCCGGTCTGCGCGATCAGGTCCGCGGCGGTTCCCTGCGCGAGCAGCTTGCCGTAGGAGATGAACGCCAGTTCGTCGCAGCGTTCCGCCTCGTCCATGTAGTGGGTCGACACCAGCACCGTCATGCCCTTGCCGGCCAGCGCGTGCAGGTGGTCCCAGAATTCGCGCCGCGCCTTCGGGTCGACGCCGGCGGTCGGTTCGTCGAGCAGCAGCAGTTTCGGATCATGCAGCAGGCACGCCGCCAATGCCAGCCGCTGCTTCCAGCCACCCGACAGCGCGCCCGCCAGCTGGGTGCGCCGGCTGGCCAGGCCCAGTTCATCGAGCGTCGCCGTCACCTTGGCGGCGCGGCCGGGAATCTCGTACACGCGCGCGATGAACGACAGGTTCTCTTCGATGCTCAGGTCGTCGTACAGGCCGAAGCGCTGCGTCATGTAGCCGACCTGGCGCTTGATCTTCTGCGTCTCGGTCCGCACGTTGAAGCCCAGGCAGGTACCTTCGCCTTCATCCGGGGTGAGCAGGCCGCACAGCATGCGGATGGTGGTGGTCTTGCCGCTGCCGTTCGGGCCGAGGAAGCCGTAGATGCGGCCGCGCGCCACGCGCATGTCGATGTGGTCGACCACGGTGCGGTCGCCGTACCGCTTGGTCAGCCCGCGCACGTCGATGATCATCTCGCCGTTCATGGCGCGCGCGCTCCGATCCGCACTTCCAGCGGCTGGCCGGGATGCAGCCGGCGCGCCTGCTGCGGAGCGGGCCGCGCCTCGACCAGGAAAACCAGGCTGGCACGGTTCTCCTTGCTGTAGATGACGGGCGAAGTGAATTCGGCGCTGCGCGCGATGAACGAGATCGTCGCCGGAATCGGCTCGCCGCAGCCGTCGCAGCGCAGCGAAACCTGCTGGCCCAGGGCGAGCGAGCCGACCACCGGCTCGGTCACGAAGAAGCGCGCCTTGATGTTCTCGGGCGGGAGCACGCTCACCACCGGGCTCCCGGCGGGCACCAGCTCGCCCTCGCGGTAGAACACCTCGGTCACGTCGCCCGCCTGCGGGATGCGCCGCACCTTCTGGTCGACCTTCCAGCTGGCCTGCGCCAGTTGCGCTTCGGCCGCCTTCTGGTCCTGCGCGGCGGCGTCGATCTCATCGCTGCGGGCGCCCAGTTGCGCCACCCGAAGCTGCGCCTGCAATTCGTTCACGCGCGCCTGGTCGCGCGCCACGGCCGACCGTGCCACGTCGAGTTGGGCCGGCGCGATGAAGTGCGCGTCGATCAATTTCTGCTGGCGCGCCAGCGCGGCGACCGACAGCGCGCGGTCGGCCTGCGCCTGCGCCAGTTGGGCCTTCACTGCGGCCAGTTCGTCGGGCCGCTTTCCCTTGCGGATGTCGGCCAGCTGCGACTGCGCGCGCTGCACGCGCGACTGCGCTTCGGCGCGTTCGGCGCGCTCCGATTCTTGCTCCAGCACGAAGGCCGGCGCGTCGGCCGCCACCTTGTCGCCAGCCTTCACATACACCTTGGCCAGCGTACCGGCGATGGGCGAAGCGATGCGCACGTACTCGCCTTCCGCATAGCCGGGAACGAAGTCGTCGGAATGGCGCGCGCAGCTCGCGGCCAGCAAGCATGCCAGGACGATGATGGGCTTCATGCAGCGCCTCCGTGGATTCGACCGCCGTTAATGAAACTATACGCCGGTGCAGCCCAGGACGCGTACACTCAGGCAATCCCCCGAATAAGGAAATCGCCATGCGTCGTTCCACTCTCCTGATTGCGTTTGCCCTCGCCGCCGCCCAATCCGCCCACGCCCAGCAAGAGGTGAAGATCGGCAGCGCGATGCCGGTGTCGGGCCCCAGCTCCCACCTTGGCAAGGACACCGAAAACGGCTCGCGCCTCGCGGTAGAGGAGTTGAACGCGAAGGGCGCCACGATCGACGGCAAGAAAATCAGATGGGTGCTGCTGGCCGAAGACGACGGCGGCGATCCGAAGCAGGGCACCGCCGTGGCGCAGAAGCTGGTCGACGCCGGCGCGGCGGGTGTGGTCGGCCACCTGAATTCGGGCACCACCGTGCCGGCCTCGAAGATTTACCACAACGCGGGCATCCCGCAGATCACGCCGTCCGCCACCACGCCGCTGTACACGCACCAGGGCTTCAAGTCGGCGTTCCGCGTGGTCGCCAACGACAACATGGTAGGCGGCACGCTTGCGCGCTACTCGGTCGGCACGCTCAAGGCCAAGCGGATCGCCGTCATCGACGACCGCACCACCTTCGGCCAGGGACTCGCCGACGAATTCGTCAAGGGCGTGAAGGCCGCGGGCAGCGCGCGGATCGTCAGCCGCCAGTTCACCACCGACAAGGCGGCCGACTTCAATGCGATCCTGACCCAGATCCGCGGTCAGCAGCCCGACGTGATTTTCTTCGGCGGCATGGACTCGGTGGCGGGACCCATGCTCAAGCAGATGAAGGCGCTCGGCATCGACGCGAAGTTCGTCGCCGGCGACGGTGTCTGCTCCGGTGCGCTGGCTCAGCTGGCCGGCGATGCGGTCGGCGAGGACAAGGTCACCTGCGCCAAGGCGGGCGGCGTCAGCGGCGAACAGGAGGCGGTGCTCGACGCCTTTGCCAGGCGCTTTGTCCAGCGCTTCAAGGCCGAACCGGAAAACTATTCGCCCTACGCCTACGACGCCGTGATGGCGATTGCGACCGCCATGCAGGAAGCGAAATCGGCCGATCCGGCCAAATACCTGCCGGTGCTGGCGAAGATCAGGCACCAGGGCGTGACGGGCGCCATCGCCTTCGACCCCAACGGCGACCTGCGCAACGCGGCGCTGACGCTGTACACCTACCGCAACGGCAAGAAAACCAAGCTGCAGGTAGTGCGCTAGCAAAGGACGAAAAAAAGCCCGCATGCGCGGGCTCCTTAACTCTATCTTCTTTTGTGTCATGCGGCAAAGCGCAGATTTCTGTTTCTTGAGGCGGCCACTTGCGTGTCCAGCCGCTGGCAACATGTGTCAGCGGTTGGTATTTAATCACTGATGTTGATTCCCGGCAAAGAGTTTTTCAATCGCGAAGAGCCAAAAACAACACCTGCCGGCCGATCCCGGCGTTTGCGGCCGCCGAACCGCCTCCTGCTTTTAGCGATTGCGGTCAAGCCCGTCCACAAAAGCTTTATAATTCAGGGTTTTGACGATTTTTGCGGAGTTCTCGATGCCGATTTACGCCTACCGCTGCGATGAATGCGGGTTTGCCAAGGATGTATTGCAAAAGATTTCGGATCCCGTGCTGACCGTTTGCCCGTCGTGCCACAAGCCGGCCTTCAAGAAGCAGCTGACCGCGGCCGGTTTCCAGCTCAAGGGCACCGGCTGGTACGCCACCGATTTCCGTGGAGGCGGCGCCGCGCCGTCGACCGGCACCGCGAGCGGACCGGCAACCTCCGGCACACCCGCCGCGCCGGCCGCCAGCGACAGCGCCCCAGCCGCGGCAGCCACGCCGGCCGCGCCATCCGGCGACAGCAAGTCCTGAACCACTGCGGGAGCCGGCACTGGCCGCTCCCTTGACCCTGACCCGAGAGATCGATGCGTAAATACTTCATTACCGGATTGCTGATTCTGGTTCCGCTCGCCATCACGGCGTGGGTGCTGAACCTTGTCATCAGCACGATGGACCAGTCGCTGCTGATCGTGCCGGAGCGCTGGCAGCCGCGCACGCTGTTCGGCTTCGACATCCCGGGCCTGGGCACGATCCTGACGATCGCCATCGTGTTCCTGACCGGCTTGCTGACCAACAACCTGGTCGGCAATTACGTGGTCAAGCTGTGGGAGCGGCTGCTCAAGCGCATCCCGGTGGTCAGCTCGCTGTACGGCAGCGTCAAGCAGGTGTCGGACACGCTGTTCTCCTCGTCCGGCAACGCGTTTCGCAAGGCGGTGCTGCTTCCTTACCCGCACGCCAATTCGTGGACCATCGGCTTCCTGACCGGCGTGCCGGGCGGCGACGTGCGCAACCACCTGGTCGGCGACTACGTCAGCATCTACGTGCCGACCACGCCGAACCCGACTTCCGGCTTCTTTCTGATGATGGAGCGCAGCGCCGTCATCGAACTCGACATGAGTGTCGACGCGGCCCTCAAATACATCGTCTCGATGGGCGTCGTCGCCCCCGAGACCCTGCCGGTCAAGACGCCGGCGGCAACCGAACTGAATTAACCAACCTGGATCGAAAAAATATGTCCACCATGCGTACTCACTATTGCGGCCTCGTCACTGAAGAGCTGCTCGGCCAAACCGTCAGCCTGTGCGGCTGGGTGCATCGCCGCCGCGACCACGGCGGTGTGATTTTCATCGACCTGCGCGACCGTGAAGGCCTGGTGCAGATCGTCTGCCATCCGGACAACGCCGCCGTGTTCAAGGCGTCCGAAGCGGTCCGCAACGAGTACTGCCTGCGCATCACTGGCGTGGTCACCAACCGCCTCGAAGGCACGGTCAACGCCAACCTCAAGTCGGGCAAGATCGAAATCACCGCCACCCAAGTCGAAGTGCTCAACGCGTCGGTGGCGGTGCCGTTCCAGCTGGACGACGACAACCTGTCCGAGACCACCCGCCTGACCCACCGCGTGCTCGACCTGCGCCGCCCGCAGATGCAAAACAACCTGCGCCTGCGCTACAAGGTCACGATGGAAGTGCGCAAGTACCTCGACGCGCTCGGCTTCATCGATGTCGAGACCCCGATGCTGACCAAGTCGACCCCGGAAGGCGCGCGCGACTACCTGGTGCCGTCGCGCGTCAACGCCGGCAAATTCTTCGCGCTGCCGCAGTCGCCGCAGCTGTTCAAGCAGCTGCTGATGGTCGCCAACTTCGACCGCTACTACCAGATCACCAAGTGCTTCCGCGACGAAGACCTGCGCGCCGACCGCCAGCCTGAATTCACCCAGATCGACTGCGAGACTTCGTTCCTGTCCGAGCAGGAGATCCGCGACCTGTTCGAAGACATGATTCGCGTCGTCTTCAAGAACACCCTCGACATCGACCTGCCGAACCCGTTCCCGGTGATGGACTACTACACCGCGATGGGCCTGTACGGTTCGGACAAGCCGGACATGCGCGTGAAGATGGAATTCACCGACCTGACCGACGTGATGAAGACCGTCGACTTCAAGGTGTTCTCCGGCGCCGCCAACATGGAAGGCGGCCGCGTGGTCGGCCTGCGCGTACCGCAGGGCGGCGCCATGCCGCGGTCCGAAATCGACGCCTATACCCAGTTCGTCGCCATCTACGGTGCCAAGGGCCTGGCCTACATCAAGGTCAACGAGAAGGCCAAGGGCCGTGACGGCCTGCAGTCGCCGATCGTCAAGAACCTGCACGACGAAGCGCTCGCGAAGATCATCGAGCAGACCGGCGCGCAGGACGGCGACCTGGTGTTCTTCGGCGCCGACAAGGCGAAAGTCGTCAACGACGCGATCGGCGCGTTGCGCGTGAAGATCGGCCATTCCGAGTTCGGCAAGAAGGCCGGCCTGTTCGAAGACGTGTGGAAGCCATTGTGGGTGATCGACTTCCCGATGTTCGAGCACGACGACGAGACCGGCCGCTGGAACGCCACGCACCATCCGTTCACCGCGCCGAAGGACGGCCACGAAGATATGCTCGAGACCAATCCGGGCGCCTGCATCTCCAAGGCCTACGACATGGTGCTGAACGGCTGGGAGCTGGGCGGCGGTTCGATCCGTATCCACCGCGAAGAAGTCCAGAGCAAGGTATTCCGCGCGCTGAAGATCGACGCTGAAGAAGCGCAGCTCAAGTTCGGCTTCCTGCTCGACGCGCTGCAGTACGGCGCGCCGCCGCACGGTGGCCTGGCGTTCGGCCTGGACCGCATCGTCACGATGATGACCGGTTCCGATTCGATCCGCGACGTGATCGCGTTCCCGAAGACCCAGCGCGCGCAGTGCCTGTTGACCAACGCGCCGTCGGAAGTCGACGAGAAGCAGCTGAAAGAGCTGCACATCCGCCTGCGCAACGCCGAGCCGAAGGTCTCGTAACATCCGGTACTACACTTGGGGACGATGGCGAAGATGATTCGCTATCGTTCCAAATTTCTTGTCGGAACTTGTGTTGTGTTAAATTGCGTTCTTGGCAATCACTAGAATGAACTATCGATTCTAGCTCCGAGCGTCGCGGGGCGAAAAATTTGCGTAGCATAAGGCGGAAGAGATGCACATCAGTCACATAAAGTTGCGAAATTGGCGGAACTTCCACACGGTCAATGTAGCGCTTGACTATCGGGTCTATCTCATTGGTCCTAACGCATCCGGGAAGTCAAACTTCCTTGATGTTTTTCGCTTTCTGCGAGACATTGCCGGCGAGGGACTTCAAAAAGCTGTTCAGAG
The DNA here is from genome assembly GCF_056406475.1 of Massilia sp. P1_C10. Classification (NCBI taxonomy): domain Bacteria; kingdom Pseudomonadati; phylum Pseudomonadota; class Betaproteobacteria; order Burkholderiales; family Oxalobacteraceae; genus Massilia; species Massilia sp. P1_C10. The sequence goes on along the minus strand of NZ_JBFUAC010000008.1, from coordinate 129,937 downwards.
TCATCGTGGTGGAATCTCGTCACTTCGAAGCCTTAGTGCGCGCCAATATTCGAACATCGATATCGATATCGAGATTACCGACGAGGCGGATACCTGGAACTATCGCCTAGTCATTAACCAAGATAATCTGAGCCGTCCAATTATCAAAGAAGAGTTTGTTACTAGAAACCAAATTGAGATCGAAAAGCGTCCGAACGAAGACGACAAACGAGATCCGGAGCGCCTCCGATACACATCGCTAGAACAAGTAGTAGCAAATCAAAAATTCAGGCAGCTCTCGGATTTTTTTCGGACCGTGTCCTATCAAAATTTGCTGCCACAAGTGGTCCGCGACCCAAAGGGCTTTACATCTATGCCGGTTTCGGACGATCCCTTCGGACGAGATTTTATGATGAGGTTGTGGCGTACACAGTCGCGAACACGCGATTCTAGACTGAAAAAAATCGGTCTGGCTTTGAAGGTTGCGGTGCCACAACTTACAAAAATCACAGTCGACATGGATGAGGTCGGCTCTCCCCACCTCATTGTGGGATATGAACACTGGCGTTCCATCGATGCAAAGCAGTATGAACGTGACCTCTCCGACGGCACGCTTCGTCTCTTAGGTCTATTGTGGAGTCTCTTTGAAGGCACAGGCCCTCTTCTTCTGGAAGAACCAGAAATCTCCTTACACTCTGAAGTCGTGCGTCGATTGCCAGAAATAATCGAGAGAATCAATAGATCCCGGAAAATCAAACGACAAGTCGTGATCAGTACTCACTCCGAGGATCTACTTAGCGATAAGGGCATTGCCGCAGAAGAGATACTTAGACTCGAGCCTAGTAAGGATGGAACGCAGGTGATCGAGTCAAGTGCTGCAGAAAAGGAGATGATCAAAGCAGGCCTAACTGTCGCTGAGGTCATCCTGCCGAAGTCGGCCCCGAAGAATATCTCTCAGTTGGCTTTTGCGTTCTGATGCGAGTGAATGTATTGGTTGAAGGTCACGTGGACGACGCGATCGCTCGTAGGATTATCGAAGCGGTCGGCCATGAAGCTGGATTGGTGTATGGGAAAAAGGGATGGACGTACATCCGAGATCGCGTCTCTGCGTTCGATCGCGCGTGCAGTGTGGATGCTCTATGCACCCTAGTAGACTTCATGGACACCAGAATGGCTTGTGCACCGTCCGTGGTGCGCGAATGGTTGCCTAACCGAGATCGAAATCATATTTTTCGCGTGGTCGTCAACGAAATAGAGTCTTGGGTTATGGCCGATCGTGCAGGCTTGGCCGCCTTCTTGAATGTTCCAATTTCAAAAATTCCTCATAATCCTGAAGATGAACCTGATCCGAAGTTGACCTTGATTAATCTGGCTAGAACCTCGCGCAGCAAAGCAGTGCGGGATGCACTGGTGCCGGGCGCGGGGAAATCCGCTTCAGAAGGGCCGTTGTACACATCAGAATTGGTTAGATTTGTGCAGGATTCGTGGAACCCAGCTGCGGCGCGGGTTATCGCGCCAAGCCTCGATCGAGCGCTCATTAGGCTGGCAGCCTTGAGGTGAGGGCGTGAACAAAATCCCCGAATCAGTCCTGGTCGTCATCCACACCCCTGAACTGGAGGTGCTGCTGATCGAGCGCGCCGACAAGCCGGGATACTGGCAGTCGGTCACCGGCTCGCTCGACACTCCGCACGAACCGCTGCTCACCACCGCCACCCGCGAACTGTTCGAGGAAACCGGCATCGTGGCCGACGGCGCCGCCGTCGTGCTGCAAAACTGGCACCTCTCCAACGTCTACGAAATCTACCCGGTCTGGCGCCATCGCTACGCACCCGGCGTCACCCACAATACCGAGCATGTGTTCAGCGTCTGCGTGCCGCGCGACGTCGCCGTCACCCTGAGCCCGCGCGAGCACCTGAACCACATCTGGCTGCCCTACATCGAGGCGGCCGACCGCTGTTTCTCGTCTTCGAACGCCGAAGCGATTCTGCAATTGCCGAGGCATTTCCCCTGACCCGTCGTACCTGCGCAGGCAGGTACCCATAGTGAGCGTGATTTCCCTCTGGGCGTCTTCAGCATGGATTCCCCCCTGCGCGGGAACGACAAGCGACACCCCGCGCACGATAGACGTGCTTGCCAAATGAACATCGGCCGATCCGGTTAGAATGTTCCCATGAAGATTCGAGTAGCCACCTATAACATCCACAAGGGCGTGTCGTCCATCGGCAGCAAGCCGCGGGTACTCGCCCTGAAAAAGGCGATCGCCCAGTTCGAGGCCGACGTGGTGTTCCTCCAGGAAGTGCAGGGCCAGCACGACAAGTTTTCCACCAAATTCGGCGAGGAGAGCACCGGCCACCGGCACTGGCCGAAGTCGGCGCAGCACGAATTCTTTGCCGGCGACTCGCACCATTCGGCCTACGGCATGAACGCGGTCTACGACCACGGCCACCACGGCAACGCGCTTCTGAGCTCCTTCCCGATCGGCGACACCCGCAACCACGACGTCTCCGACCACGCCTACGAGCAGCGCGGCATCCTGCATTGCGTGCTCAAGACCGACAAGGGCCCGGTGCATTGCTACGTGGTCCACCTCGGCCTGTTCGAGTCTGGCCGCGGGCGACAGACCGAGGCGCTGATCGACTGCGTCAACAAGTCGGCGCCGAATGGCGAACCGGTGATCATCGCCGGCGACTTCAACGACTGGCGCAATACCCTGAGCGGCAAGCTGCGCGACGAACTCGGCGTGGTCGAGGTATTCGACGAACTCGGCACCGACTCCACCTTGGGCGGCTTGATGCGCAACCTTGTCGGCGCCAAGCGCAAGGTCACGCCGGCGCGCACCTTCCCGGCCGCGCTGCCGTGGTTCCGCCTCGACCGAATCTACGTGCGCGGTTTCAAAGTTGACACGGCCGAAGTGTTGCATGGTACTTTGTGGGCGAAGCTGTCGGACCACGCCCCCATCGTGGCCACCCTCAAGCTGTCCTGAGGCCCGCAACCACCCATTTCGCCTATGCGTTCGGTCAATTTTCTTGCTCAAAATGACGTCACCCTGCTCGAAAGCGGCACCGCCTTTTTCCCGGCGCTGATCGCCGCCCTCGACGCGGCCGAGCAGGACGTCCACTTCGAAACCTACATCTTCGCCGCCGACGAAACGGCGCTCGCGGTGGAGCAGGCGCTGATCCGCGCCGCCGGCCGCGGCGTGAAAGTGCGCGTCGTGACCGACTGGTTCGGCACCGGCAACCAGCGCGCCAAACAGCTCGGCATCGCCTTCGCCGAAGCCGGCGTGCGCTACCGCGTCTTCAATCCCTGGTTCAAGCGCGGCGTCACGCGGACCCACCGCAAGATCGCGGTGATCGACCGCGAAATCGCCTTCGTCGGCGGCATCAACGTCAACGACGACTGGCTGTGCGACTACGATCCGAGCGAACGCCTGCCGGCGCCGCGCTGGGATTTCGCGGTGCAGGTGCGCGGCCCGCTGGTGGCGCAGATCCACCGCGAGGCGCAGGCGCAGTGGGCGCGCGTCGGCCACCTTGGCCTGTTCAAGCGGATCGACCTGTTCCGCGAAATGAAGCACACCGGCCACACCAGCGGCGACGCGCCGATGATGGCCGGCTTCGTCGTGCGCGACAACCTGCGCAACCGCCGCACCATCCAGCGCGCCTATTTGCAGGCGATCGGCCGCGCCAGGACCAGCGTGCTGATGGCCAATCCGTATTTCGCGCCGGGCCGCAAGTTCCGCGAGGCGCTGGCGCAGGCCGCCAAGCGCGGCGTCAAGGTCACCCTGCTGATCGGCGTCGGCGAATTCTGGCTGCAGGACATGGTCGCGCACTCGTTCTATCCGAAGCTGCTGGGATGCGGCGTGACGGTGGTCGAATACCACAAGACCCAGCTGCACGCCAAGGTCGCGGTGGTCGACGACGACTGGGCCACGGTCGGTTCCAGCAACTGCGACGGCCTGTCGCTGTTCCTCAACCAGGAAGCCAACGTGGTGGTGCGCGACGCGACCTTCGCGCGCAGCATGCGCGAGCACATCGAGCGCGGCATCGCCGACGGCGTGATGATCCAGTGCGATCACTTCAGCCATGTCGGCCGCTTCAAGCGCGCGGGCTACGAAGTCGCCTATTTTTTCTACAAAATGATCATGAAGGTTTTCGCGATTGGCTACGCCTGATGGACAACGTACGAATCGATAAATGGCTGTGGGCGGCGCGCTTCTTCAAGACGCGCTCTCTGGCGACGGACGCCGTCGACAACGGCAAGGTGCGCCTCGGCGGCGACCGGATCAAGCCGGCGCGCGCGGTCAAGGTGGACGACGTCCTCACGATCGACAACGGCGCCGAGACGTGGGAAGTGACGGTGCTGGGCATCTCCGACAAGCGCGGCGCGGCGCCGGTGGCGCGTCTGCTGTACCAGGAGACCGAGGCCAGCGTGCAGAAGCGCGAGAACGAAGCGTCGGCGCGCAAGCTGTACCGCGAGCCGGCGACCATGATCAAGGGGCGGCCGACCAAGCGCGATCGCCGTGCACTCGACAAGGCCGGCGGCGAATGAAGGTCAGGGGTCAGGTCCGCCGGACCTGACCCCCAACCTCCACCTCCGTTGCGCCGCATCAATATAGAACAGCAACTCTAAAGTTCCCGTTTGACATTTCCTCCCGAGTGGATAATAGTACGAGCGTTCGGATTTATTTCGCGCGCTGGCGCACCGCTGTTTCAACCAATCGGGTAACCCCATCAACACATCCGTCAAATTCATGCGCAAGGGCGAACTCACCCGCGCCGCCATCCTCGACGTGGCGCTCGACTTGGCCAGCCGCGACGGCCTCGAAGGGCTGACCATCGGCCTGCTCGCGGACAAAATGAACATGAGCAAATCCGGCGTGTTCGCGCACTTCGGCTCGCGCGAGGATTTGCAGATCGAAGTGCTCAAGCTGTATCACAGCCGCTTCGAGCAGGAAGTGTTTTTCCCCAGCGTGCAGGAAGCCCGCGGCATCACCCGCCTCAAGGCCATGTTCGCGCGCTGGATCAAGCGCGTCAGCGTCGAAATCGCCTCCGGCTGCATCTACATCAGCGGCGCCGTCGAATACGACGACCGACCCGGCCCGATCCGCGAAGAACTGGTCGCGATGGTGCGCGCGTGGCAGAGCGCGCTGCTGCGCTGCGTCCAGCAGGCGATCGAGTGCGGCGACTTGAAGCCGGACACGGACGCCGAACAGATGGTCTACGAAATGTACGGCCTGATCCTCGCGCTGCACCACGACGCGCGCTTCCTGCGCATGCCTGGCAGCGTGGAGCGCGCCAGGGCCGGTTTCGACCGGCTGATCGAGAACTACCAGAATCCGCAAAAGCACCAGGGCTGATCGCCGCCCTCTATTAATACCTCGTCAGGAGAATCATCATGGGTCAATACGTCGCGCCAATCCGGGACATGCAGTTCTTGCTGCACGAAGTCTTCAACGTCACCGAAGAACTGAAGGGCATGCCGAAGTTCGAAGACGTCGACGCCGACATCATCAACCAGGTGCTGGAAGAGGGCGCCAAGTTCACCCAGGAAGTGCTGTTCCCGTTGAACCACTCGGGCGACCGCGAAGGCTGCCACTACGATTCGGCCACCAGGTCGGTGACCACGCCGAAGGGCTTCAAGGAAGCCTACAAGAAGTACGTCGACGGCGGCTGGGCCGCGCTCGCGTGCGATCCTGAATACGGCGGCCAGGGCCTGCCGATCGTGCTGAACAACTCCTTCTACGAGATGCTCAACTCCTCGAACCAGGCCTGGTCGATGTACCCGGGCCTGTCGCACGGCGCCTACGAGTGCCTAAAGGAGCACGGCACCGACGAACAGAAAAAGCTGTACCTGCCGAAGCTGGTCTCGGGCGAATGGACCGGCACCATGTGCCTGACCGAAGCGCACTGCGGCACCGACCTTGGCATGCTGCGCTCGAAGGCGCTGCCGCAGGCCGACGGCTCGTGGCTGATCACCGGCTCGAAGATCTTCATCTCGGCCGGCGAGCACGATATGTCCGAGAACATCCTGCACCTGGTGCTGGCCCGCGTTCCGGACGCGCCGGAAGGCTCGAAAGGCATCTCGCTGTTCCTGGTGCCGAAGTTCCTGCCGAACGCCGACGGCAGCGTCGGCGAGCGCAACCCGATCACCTGCGGCGCGATCGAAGAGAAGATGGGCATCCACGGCAATTCGACCTGCCAGATGAACCTCGACAGCGCGCGTGGCTGGATCATCGGCGAGCCTAACAAGGGCCTGAACGCGATGTTCGTCTTCATGAACGCGGCCCGCCTTGGCGTCGGCATGCAGTCGCTCGGCCTGACCGAAGTCGCGTACCAGAACGCGCTGGTCTACGCCAAGGACCGCATCCAGATGCGCAGCCTGTCCGGCCCGAAGGCGCCGGACAAGCCGGCCGACCCGATCATCGTGCATCCTGACGTGCGCCGCATGCTGCTGACCGCCAAGGCCTTTGCCGAAGGCGGCCGCGCGTTCTCCTCGTATGTCGCGCTGCAGATCGACCGCGAACTGAACCACCCCGACGCCGACGTGCGCAAGGAAGCGGCCGACGAAGTCGCGCTGCTGACGCCGATCATCAAGGCCTTCATCACCGACAACGGCTGGATCGCCACCTCGGAAGCGATGCAGGTTTACGGCGGCCACGGCTACATCGCCGAATGGGGCATGGAGCAGTACGTGCGCGACGCCCGCATCAACATGATCTACGAAGGCACCAACACCGTCCAGTCGCTCGACCTCCTGGGCCGCAAGATCCTGATGGACAACGGCGCCAAGCTGCGCAAGTTCGGCGAGAAGATCAAGGCCTTCGTCGAAGAGAACGGCACCGACGAGGCGCTGTCCGAGTTCATCACGCCGCTGGGCGACCTGGGCGACAAGGTCACCAAGCTGACCATGGAAATCGGCATGAAGGCGTTCCAGAATCCGGACGAAGTGGGCGCCGCCGCCGTGCCTTACCTGCGCGTGGTCGGCCACATGGTCTACAGCTACTTCTTCGCGCAGATGGCGAAGATCGCGCTGGCCAAGGAAGACTCGGGCGACAACTTCTACAAGGCCAAGCTGGCCACCGCGCGCTTCTATTTCGCACGCCTGTACCCCGAGACCGCAATGCTGATCCGCCAGGCCCGTTCCGGCTCGGCCAACCTGCTGGCGCTGGACGCCGACCTGTTCTAAGAATAACGAGAGAGAGACCAACATGACCAATTTCATCGTCAAGAAAGTCGCCGTTCTGGGCGCCGGCGTAATGGGCGCGCAGATCGCCGCCCACTGCGTCAACGCCAGGGTGCCGGTGGTGCTGTTCGATTTGCCGGCAAAGGAAGGACCGAAGAACGGCATCGTCCTGCGCGCGATCGAGAACCTGAAAAAGCTCAGCCCTGCGCCGCTCGGCAACAAGGACGACGCCGGCCTGATCGAAGTGGCCAACTACGAGGACAACCTCGAGGCGCTGGCCGGCTGCGACCTGATCATCGAAGCCATCGCCGAGCGCATGGACTGGAAGCACGACCTGTACAAGAAGGTCGCGCCGCACATCGCGCCGAACGCGATCTTCGCCTCGAACACCTCGGGCCTGTCGATCACCGCGCTGGCCGAGGGCTTCGACGAAGCGCTCAAGGCGCGCTTCTGCGGCGTCCACTTCTTCAATCCGCCGCGCTACATGCACCTGGTCGAGATCATCCCGACCGCGTCGACCAGCCCGGCGATCGTCGACCAGCTCGAAGGCTTCCTGACCACGACCCTGGGCAAGGGCGTCGTGCGCGCCAAGGACACGCCAAACTTCATCGCAAACCGGGTCGGCATCTTCGGCATGCTGGCGACCATCCACGAAGCCGAGAAGTTCGGCCTGTCGGTGGACGTGGTCGACGACCTGACCGGCGCCAAGCTCGGTCGCGCCAAGTCGGGCACTTTCCGCACCGCCGACGTGGTGGGCCTTGACACGATGGGCCACGTGATCAAGACCATGCAGGACAACCTGGCCGACGATCCCTTCTTCGCGCTGTACAAGACGCCCGACGTGCTGGCCACGCTGGTGTCGAAGGGCGCGCTGGGCCAGAAGGCCGGCGCCGGCTTCTACAAGAAGGTCGGCAAGGACATCCAGCGCCTCGACTTCGCCACCGGCGAATATGTGGCCGGCGGTGGCAAGGCTGCCGACATCATCGCCCGCATCCTGAAAGAGAAGGACCCGGTCAAGAAATTCAAGGCGCTGCGCGAGTCGACCAACCCGCAAGGCCAGTTCCTGTGGGCGATCTTCCGCGACGTGTTCCACTACATCGCGATCCACCTCGACTCGATCGCCGACAACGCGCGCGACATCGACTTCGCGATGCGCTGGGGCTTCGGCTGGAACGTCGGCCCGTTCGAAACGTGGCAGGCCGCCGGCTGGCAGCAGATCGCGACCTGGATCAGCGAAGACATCGCCGCAGGCAAGGCGCTGACGAAGGCGCCGTTGCCGGCCTGGGTCACCAGCGGGCCGGCCGCCGAAAAGGGCGTGCACACGCCTGAGGGTTCGTTCTCCGCGTCGAAGAACGCCTACGTGCCGCGCTCCGAACTGGCCGTCTACCAGCGCCAGGCGTTCCGTGCGCAAGTAGCAGGCACCGGCGCCATCGACGGCAAGACCGCCGGCACCACCTTCCACGAAGACGACTCCGTGCGCATCTGGCACATGGACGACGAAGTGCTGGTCATCTCGCTCAAGACCAAGATGCACGTGATCGGCGAAGGCGTGATCAACGGCTTGAAGATGGCGCAAGCCGAAGCCGAGAAGAACTTCAAGGGCCTGGTGATCTGGAACACCGATGCGGCCGAAGGCGGCGCGTTCTCGGCCGGCGCCGACCTGCAGTCCGCGCTGCCGCTGTTCATGCAAGGCGGTGCCAAGGCGATGGAGCCGGGCATCAAGCTGCTGCAGAACACCTTCATGGCCATGAAGTATTCGAGCGTGCCGGTGGTGGCCGCGGTCGCGGGCCTGGCGCTCGGCGGCGGCTGCGAAATGGCGCTGCACGCGTCCAAGCGCGTCGCCTCGATCGAATCCTACATCGGACTGGTCGAAGTCGGCGTGGGCCTGATCCCGGCCGGCGGCGGCCTGAAGGAAGCGGCGATCCGCGCCTCGAATGAGGCCAAGGGCAGCGACATCCTGCACTTCCTGAAGACCGGCTTCACCAACGCCGCGATGGCAAACGTGTCCAAGTCGGCGCTCGAAGCGAAGGCGATGGGCTACCTGAAGGAAGACGACGTCATCGTGTTCAACGCCTACGAGCTGCTGCACGTGGCGAAGGTCGAAGCGCGCGCCATGTTCGACGCCGGCTACCGTCCGCCGCTCCAAAAGCCGATCACCGTGACCGGCCGCTACGGCTGGGCCACGATCCGCGCGCAGCTGGTCAACATGCGCGATGGCGGCTTCATTTCCGCGCACGACTTCAAGCTGGCCGACATGATCGCCGAAATCGTCACCGGCGGCGATGTGGACCAGGGCAGCGTGGTGAGCGAGCAGTGGCTGATGGACATGGAGTGCAAGGCATTCCTCGAGCTGCTGAATAATCCGAAATCGCAGGAACGGATCATGGGCATGATGCAGACCGGTAAGCCGGTGCGCAACTGATCGAACGAGAGAGAACACTATGAGCAAACAACTTCAAGACGCCTACATCGTCTCCGCCACCCGCACCCCGATCGGCAAGGCGCCGCGCGGCATGTTCAAGACCACCCGTCCGGACGACCTGCTGGTGCGCGTGATCCAGTCGGCGATGGCGCAGGCGCCGGGCCTCGACCCTAACCTGATCAACGACGCCATCATCGGCTGCTCGTTCCCGGAAGCCGAGCAGGGCTTCAACATCGCCCGCATGTCGGTGCTGCTGGCCGGCCTGCCGAAGACCGTCGGCGGCGTCACCGTCAACCGCTACTGCGCCTCGGGCATTACCGCGATCGCGATGGCGGCCGACCGCATCCGCGTCGGTGAAGCCGACGTGATGATCGCCGGCGGCGTCGAATCCATGTCGATGGTGCCGATGATGGGCCACCACCCGTCGATGAACATGAACATGTTCACCGACGAGAACATCGGCATGGCCTACGGCATGGGCCTGACCGCGGAGAAGGTCGCCACCCAGTGGAAGGTCTCGCGCGAGCAGCAGGACGCGTTCTCGGTCGAGTCGCACCGCCGCGCCATCGCCGCGCAGAAGGCCGGCTTCTTCAAGGACGAGACCACGCCGGTCGAGATCATCACGCGCACGCCGAACCTGGCCACCGGCCAGGTCGACGTCAAGACCCGCACGGTCGACACCGACGAAGGCGCGCGCGCCGACTCGACGCTGGAGTCGCTGGGCAAGCTCAAGCCGGTGTTCGCCGCCAAGGGTTCGGTTACCGCCGCCAACAGCTCGCAGATGTCGGACGGCGCCGGCGCGCTGCTGATCGTCAGCGAGAAGATCCTGCGCGAGCACAACCTGACCCCGCTGGCGAAGTTTTCCTCGTTCGCGGTCAAGGGCGTGCCGCCGGAGATCATGGGCATCGGTCCGAAGGTCGCGATTCCCGCTGCCTGCGCCGCGGCCGGCATCACCCAGGACCAGCTGGACTGGATCGAGCTGAACGAAGCCTTCGCCGCGCAGGCGCTGGCGGTGATGGGCGACCTGAATCTGGATCCATCCAAGGTCAACCCGATGGGCGGCGCGATTGCGCTGGGCCACCCGCTCGGAGCGACCGGAGCGATCCGCGCCGCGACCGTGATCCACGCGCTGCGCCGTAACAACCTGAAGTACGGCATGGTGACGATGTGCGTCGGCACCGGCATGGGCGCCGCCGGCATTTTCGAGCGCGTTTAAGCATTCGCCCCCCCCGAATGCAAAGCGCCGCGGACCCCGCGGCGCTTTGCATTTGTGCGGCCCGTCATGGCCAAACAGACTAGAATGAAAAGGTCAAAGCGGCTCTAAAAATGCCACCATTTCACAGCGCAACTCGCAGCGGCGCGGGATCGTTATCCTGGCGGCGCGGGGGCGCGCTGTCATGAACAGCGTCGAGTCCGTCGCCGCCCCGGTTGCCGAAACGCACGATGAACCGGCGGTGCTGCTGGTCAACGACGACCCCGGCGCCCTGTTCGCGCTGCGCGCCGTGCTCAGCGACCTCGACGCGACCATCGTCACCGCCACCTCCGGAGAGCAAGCGCTGCTGCGCCTGCTCAAGCAGGATTTCTGCGTGATCCTCATGGACGTCAAGATGGCCGGCCTGGACGGCTTCGAAACGGCGCGCCTGGTGCGCTCCCGGCCGCGCTCGCACGACACCCCGATCATCTTCCTCACCTCGCACCGCGCCACCGATATCGACCGTTCCAAGGGCTTCGAGGTGGGCGCCGCCGACTACCTGTTCATGCCGGTCGCGCCCGAAGCGCTCAAGGCCAAGGTCCAGGTGTTCCTCGACCACGCCCGCTCCGGCAAGCTGCACCGCCAGTCCGACCTCACCCGCAATTCGCTGAGCGAGGCGCTCGAGCGCGAACTGGGCCACGTCACCAGCCTGAACGAGGCGCTGCGCAGCGAAGCGTCGACCCGCCAGCACGCCGAATCGCTGGCCCGGGCCGCCGCCACCGAGCGACTCATCGTCGAGCACGCCGGCGAGTACGTCGCCCTGCTCGACAGCGGCGGCGCCTGGCTGTACGCCAGCCCCAGCTACCATTCCCTGCTCGGCGGCGCAGCCCAGCTCGGCGCCAGCTTCCTCGACATCGTCCATCCGGATGACCGCGACCGCGTGCAGGCGGCGATCTCGCGCCTGGGCCGCAACGACGCGCCGGAGCGCCTGCAGTTCCGCGTGCTCGGCCCCACCGAGCGCTACTTCGACTCCGACACCAACCCGATCCGCGATCCGTCCGGCACCGTGCTGCAGGTGGTGATCGTCGCGCGCGACGTCACCGAGCGCAAGGAGATGGAAGCCTACGTGCTGCAGCAGTCGTTCCACGACGGCCTGACCGGCCTGCCCAACCGCCTGCTGCTGCTCGACCGCCTGAGCCAGGCCACGGCGCACCGCGAGCGCCTGCACGCCCAGGTCGGCGTGCTGTTCCTCGATCTGGATCACTTCAAGGAAATCAACGACACCCTCGGCCACGCCGCCGGCGACCGCGTGCTGCAGGACGTCGCCGAGCGGCTGATCGGCTGCGTGCGCGACGGCGACACGGTGGCGCGCATGGGCGGCGACGAATTCGTCGTCCTGCTGGTCGGCCTGCACCAGCTCGAGGATGCCGCGCTGGTGGCTGAAAAGGTCATCGCGGCCGTCTCGGCGCCGTGCCAGATCGAAGGCAGCGAATTGCACGTCACGCCCAGCATCGGCATCGCCATCTTCCCCGAGGACGGCGACAACCCCGACACCTTGCTGCGCAACGCCGACATCGCGATGTACCACGCCAAGCGCGACGGCGGCGCGCGCTTTTCGTTCTTCGCGCCGGCGATGCAGGAAACCGCGGCGCGCAAGCTGGCGCTGGGCGGCGCCCTGCAGCGCGCCATCGGCGCCGGCGAATTCGTCATGCACTACCAGCCCAAGATCAGCACCCGCTCTGGCGCCATCTGCGGCTTCGAGGCGCTGATCCGCTGGCCGCAGGCCGATGGCCAGCCGTGGATCTCGCCCAGCATCTTCATCCCCATCGCCGAGGAGACCGGCCGCATCGACCCGATCGGCACCTGGGCGATCGAGCAGGTCGCCGCCGAACTGCGGCGCTGGCACGAGCAGGGCATCGACGACGTGCCGATCGCGGTCAACGTCTCGGCCCTGCAATTCCGCCGCGAGAACGTCGCCAGCAGCCTGGCGCAGGCGGTGCAGGCGGCCGGCATCCTGCCGTCGATGCTCGAGGTCGAGCTGACCGAGTCCGGCCTGATGTCCAATCCCGACCAGACCATCGCCATCCTGCACCAGATCCACGATCAGGGAATGACGATTGCGATCGACGACTTCGGCACCGGCTACTCCTCGCTGGCCTACCTCAAGCGCTTCCCGATCGACAAGCTCAAGATCGACGCATCCTTCGTGCGCGACATCGCCACCGATCCGAACGACGCCGCGATCGTGCTGGCCGTGATCACGCTGGCGCACGTGCTGAACCTGACCGTGATCGCCGAAGGCGTCGAAACGCCGGCCCAGATGGAGTTCCTGATCGCGCACGGCTGCGACGAATTGCAGGGCAACTATTTCAGCGCCGCGGTGTCGAACGACGACGCGCTGGCGCTGATCCGGCGCGGGCCATTCAGCCTGGCGCAGCCATCGACGGGGGCACCGACATGACGACCGAACTTGCGACGCCGGAGCGGCGCGCCCAGACCCGCCGCGCGCTCGGCCGGCGCGCCCACGACGTCGGCGCCTACGAACGCCGCGGCGCGGATTACGGCAGGCCCTCGATGCTGCTGGAGGCTCTGGTCGGGGTACGCGAGGGTGATTTCGGCACCCGCCTGCCGCACGACTGGACCGGCATCGACGGCAAGATCGCCGACACCGTCAACGAAATCGCGATCATCCACGAGAAATTCGCCAGGGCAGTCGAGCAGGCCGCGTTCGCCGTCGGCACCGACGGCAAGCTCGGCGAGCGCATGAAGCTCGACCGGACCGATGGCGCCTGGGGCGTGAAAATGAACGCGATCAATTCCATGATCGACAACCTGGTGCAGCCGGTGCGCGAAGTGGGCCGGGTGATCGGCGCCGTGGCGCGCGGCTCGCTCACCGAAAGCATCCAGCTTGAAATCGACGGCCGCCCCCTGAAGGGAGAGTTCCTGAAGAATGCGCGCACCATCAACACCATGCTCGACCAGCTCAACAGCTTTTCCAGCGAAGTCTCGCGGGTCGCGCGCGAGGTCGGCACCGAGGGCAAGCTGGGCGGCCAGGCCGAGGTCAGGGGCGCCTCGGGCGTGTGGAAGGACCTGACCGACAACGTCAACCTCATGGCCAGCAACCTGACCGGCCAGGTGCGCAACATCGCCGAGGTGACCACGGCGGTGGCCCAGGGCGACCTGTCGCGCAAGATCACGGTGGACGTCAAGGGCGAGATCCTGCGCCTGAAGGACACCATCAACCTGATGGTCGACCAGTTGAACAGCTTCGCCGGCGAGGTCACGCGGGTGGCGCGCGAGGTCGGCACCGAGGGCAAGCTGGGCGGCCAGGCCGAGGTCAAAGGCGTGTCCGGCGTGTGGAAGGACCTGACCGACAGCGTCAACGCGATGGCCAGCAACCTGACCGGCCAGGTGCGCAACATCGCCGAGGTGACGACGGCGGTGGCCAAAGGCGACCTGTCGCGCAAGATCACCGCCGCCGCGAAGGGCGAAGTGCTGGAGCTCAAAAGCACCATCAACATTATGGTCGACCAGCTGAACAGCTTCGCCGGCGAAGTGACGCGGGTGGCGCGCGAGGTCGGCACGGAGGGCAAGCTGGGCGGCCAGGCCCAGGTCAAGGACGTGTCGGGCGTGTGGAAGGACCTGACCGACAGCGTCAACGCCATGGCCGGCAACCTCACGGTGCAGCTGCGCGACGTGTCGAAGGTGGCGACCGCCATCGCCAGCGGCGACCTGGGACAGAAGATCACGGTCGAAGTGCAGGGCGAGATCCTGCAAATCAAGGACGTCATCAACGTCATGGTCGACCAGTTGAACAGCTTTGCCGGCGAAGTGACGCGGGTGGCGCGCGAGGTCGGCACCGAGGGCAAGCTGGGAGGCCAGGCCGATGTGAAGGGCCTGTCCGGCGTATGGAAGGACCTGACCGACAACGTCAACCGCATGGCCAGCAACCTGACCGCCCAGGTTCGCAACATCGCCACCGTCACGACCGCCGTCGCTTACGGCGACCTGTCGCAGAAAATCACGGTGGACGTCCAGGGCGAGGTGGCGCAGCTGAAGGACACCATCAACATCATGGTCGGCCAGTTGAACAGTTTCGCCGGCGAGGTGACGCGGGTGGCGAAGGAGGTCGGCACCGAAGGACGGCTGGGAGGCCAGGCCTATGTGCCTGAGGTGGCGGGCGTGTGGAAGGACCTGACCGACAACGTCAACCTGATGGCGTCCAACCTGACCGGCCAGGTGCGCAACATCGCCACCGTGACGACGGCAGTGGCCAACGGCGACCTGTCGCGCAAGATCACGGTCGACGTGAAAGGCGAAATCCTCGAGCTGAAAAACACCATCAACGTCATGGTCGACCAGCTCAACGCCTTTGGCAGCGAAGTGACGCGGGTCGCGCGCGAGGTCGGCACCGAGGGCCGGCTGGGCGGGCAGGCCCAGGTCAAGGGCGTGTCCGGCGTGTGGAAGGACCTGACCGACAGCGTTAACCTGATGGCGGCCAACCTGACCGACCAGGTGCGCGGCATGGCCAAGGTGGTGACCGGGGTCGCGGTCGGCAACCTGAAACAGAAGATGATGGTGCCGGCCAAGGGCGAGGTGGCGGCGCTGGCCGACACCATCAACGACATGGTCGACACGCTGGCGACCTTCAGCGACCAGGTCACGCGGGTGGCGCGCGAGGTCGGCGTCGAAGGGCGCCTCGGCGGGCAGGCCGTGGTGCCGGGCGCCGCCGGCAGCTGGAAGGACCTGGTCGACAACGTCAACGAGCTGGCGGCCAACCTGTCGACGCAGGTGCGCGCGATCGGCGAAGTGGCCACCGCGGTGACCAAGGGCGACCTGGGACGCTCGATCCAGGTGGCCGCGCGCGGCGAGGTGGCGGACCTGAAGGACAACCTGAACCAGATGATCCGCAACCTGAAGGAAACCACAGAGCGCAATACCGAGCAGGACTGGCTCAAGACCAACCTGGCGCGCCTGACCCGCATGCTGCAGGGGCAGCGCGACATCGTCAACGTGTCGCGCATGCTGCTGTCCGAGCTGGCGCCGCTGGTCGGCTCGCAGCACGCGGTGCTGTACCTGATGCAGGCGCCGGCGAAGGGAAATGACGGCGCGCCGCACCTGCGCCTGATGGCCAGCTACGGCTACCAGGAGCGCAAGAACCTGTCGAACGAATGGGCGGTGGGAGAAGGCGTCGTCGGCCAGGCCGCGTTCGAGAAGAAGCGCCTGCTCATTTCCAACGTCCCCGAGGGCTACGTACAGATCGTCTCCGGGCTGGGCCAGGCCAGCCCGCGCAACATCGTGGTGCTGCCGATCCTGTTCGAAGACCAGGTCAAGGCAGTGATCGAGCTGGGGGCCTTCGCGCCGTTCCAGGCGATCCACCTGACCTTTCTCGACCAGCTGTCCGAAGGCCTGGGCATCGTGTTCAACTCGATCGAAACGGCGTCCGGCACCGAGACCTTGCTGCGCCAGCAGGCGCAGCAACTCGAAGGCGAGTTCAAGTCGCAGCAGAACAAGCTGCAGGAGACTAATGCGGAGCTGGAGCGCAAGGCGCACCAGCTGGCCGAGCAGAACGCCGAAGTCGAGCGCAAGAACACCGAAATAGAGGAAGCACGCAACAGCCTGCAGGAAAAGGCGGAGCAGCTGGCGCTGACGTCCAAGTACAAGTCCGAATTTTTGGCCAACATGTCGCACGAACTGCGCTCGCCGCTCAACAGCCTGCTGCTGCTGGCCGAGCAGCTGCGCCAGAACCGCGACCAGAACCTCTCCGAAAAGCAGCTCGAGATGGTGCGCGTGATGCACAGTTCCGGGCGCGACCTGCTCCACCTGATCAACGACATCCTCGACCTGTCGAAGATCGAGGCCGGCAGCGCGACGCTGGAAATCGGCGACGTCGCCACCGACAAGCTGGGCAGCGAAGTCGACAAGGCATTCCGTTACCAGGCCGACGCCAAGGGCCTGCGCTTCACGCTCGATTTCGCCGCGGACCTGCCGCCGGTCCTGCGCACCGACGGCCAGCGCCTCAAGCAGGTGCTGACCAACCTGCTGTCGAACGCCATAAAATTCACCGCGAAGGGCAGCGTGGCGCTGTCGGCGCGGATCGCGCGCGCCGGCTGGAACCCCGACAACCAGCTGCTGTCGCACGCGCCGCTGGTACTGGCCTTCAGCGTCAGCGACACCGGCATCGGCATCGCGCCCGAAAAGAAAAAGCTGATCTTCGAAGCCTTCCAGCAGGCCGACGCCAGTACCTCGCGGCGCTACGGCGGCACCGGGCTGGGGCTGGCGATCAGCCGCGAGATTGCGCGCCTGCTGGGCGGCGAGCTCGATGTGGAAAGCGAAGAGGGGGTGGGCAGCACCTTCACGTTCTACCTGCCGCAGCAGGCGATCGGCGCGCGCGCGAAGGCGCCGCCGGCCAGCGTGCGGGCGGCCGCCGCGCCCACCGCGCATGATGAGGAGCGTCCCGAAGGCAGCAAGCCGCTGTTGCTGATCATCGAAGACGATCCGGTATTTGCGCGCACCCTGCACGACCTGGCGCACGAGCGCGGTTTCGAAACGCTGGTCGCCGGCGGCGGGGAGGAAGGCTTCAGGCTGGCGAAGGGAAACCGGCCGGACGCGATCACGCTCGACCTCGAGCTGCCCGACGTCGACGGCTGGACCATCGCCGACCGGCTGCAGGCCGATCCCGACACGCGCGGCATTCCGGTGCATGTGATCTCGGTGCGCGACCGGCCGCGCAGCTCCGCGCGCCATGGCGTGGCCAGCTACACGACCAAACCGGCCGACCTCGACACGCTGGCGCAGGTGTTCGCCGAGGTGACCGAGCAGATGGCGCGGCCGATCCGCGTGCTGCTGCTGATCGAAAACGATATTCACAAGCGCGGCGCCATCATGGAAGCGCTGGCTGGGCCGGACCGGCTGTTCGACGCGGTGCCGAGCGCCGCCGAAGCGCTGTTGGCGCTGCACAGCCGGCCGTACCAGGGCGTGGTGGTGGAGCTCGACCTGCCCGACGAAGACGGCATGACCTTGCTGACGCAGATCCGCGGCGACCCGGCGCTGGCGGCGCTGCCGGCGATTCTTTACTCGGATCGCGCGCTGGCGCCGGAGACGGTCGAACGGGTGCGCCAGCTCGACGCCGCAGTCGTGGGCGAAGGCGGCGGGCCGCTCGAGCAGGTCACGCCGGCAGTGGCCAGTTTCCTGCAACAGGTGAAAGTCGAAATGCCCGATCCGCCGCCGCCTCCCGCGATGGGTGACGACGCGCCGGCTGCGTCCGAACAGCTGCGCGGCAAATGCGCGCTGATCGTCGACGACGACGCGCGCAACCTGTTCGCCCTGACCGGTCTGCTGGAGAGCTACGGCATGGACGTCAACGCGGTCGAGACGGGAGAGGAAGCGTTGCGCCAGCTTGACGAAAAGCCGGGCGTCGACATCGTCCTGATGGACATCATGATGCCCGACATGGACGGCTACGAAACGATGCGGCGGATCCGCGCGGACGAGCGCTTCGCCAAGCTGCCGATCATCGCGCTGACGGCCAAGGCGATGCTGGAAGACCGCACCAAGTGCCTGGCGGCGGGGGCGTCCGACTATGCGTCCAAGCCGGTCGACACCGAGCAGCTGCTGGCGCAGCTGTGCGTCTGGCTCGCCGCCCCAAAATGAGGGAGGGGTCTGGTCGGGCGGACCTGACCCCAACTTCTAGGCTGCGGCCTCTAAACGGTGGTGGGGAGCGCTCGACAGCGATCCGCGCCGACGTATAATCGTTCTCGACCTCACCCTGAACGAAAGCAGCGCATGGACATTTTGACGAGCAAGGCCGACGGCATCCTGACGATCGAATTCAACCGCGCCGAGCGCAAGAACGCGATCACCGGCGCGATGTACCAGACGATGGCCGACGCGCTGACCGACGGCGAGCAGGACGCCGCCGTGCGCGCGATCCTCATTATCGGCAAGCCCGAGATCTTCACCGCCGGCAACGACCTCGACGACTTCCTGAAGAACGCCCCCGCCGGCGGCAAGCCGGACCTGACGCGACCCGTGTACCAGTTCATGCGCGCGCTGTCCGGCACCACCAAGCCGGTGGTGGCGGCGGTCGCCGGCGCGGCGATCGGCATCGGCACCACGATGCTGATGCACTGCGACCTGGTGTACGCGGCCGACAACGCCAAGTTCAGCATGCCGTTCGTGCAGCTGGGCCTGTGCCCCGAGTTCGCCTCCAGCGTGCTGTTCCCCGGCATCGCCGGCTATCCGCGCGCGGCCGAAAAGCTGCTGCTGGGCGAGGCGTTCGCCGCGCAGGAAGCCTGCCAGATGGGCATGGTGTCGAAGGTGCTGCCGCTCGACGAGCTGATCCCGTACGCTTCGCGCCAGGCCGCCAAGCTGGTGGCGCTGCCGGCCGCGTCGGTGCGCGCCACCAAGGGCTTGATGAAGCGCGCCAAGAACGTCGAGATCGAAGCGGCCCTGGAGGCCGAAATCGAGCTGTTCAGCGCGATGCTGCAAGCGCCCGAAGCGAAGGAAGCCTTCACCGCCTTCTTCGAAAAGCGCAAGCCGGATTTCTCCAGGTTCGCGTGAAAATTATGCAAGATTTCGCATAAAATGCCGTGTCGGGGTCTGGGCCCGCGGACCTGACCCGACCCTCAGTTTGTCGCCGTCGCCTCCGCGACAACGTTGCCGTTCTCCCGTACCACGAGCCGCGTTGCCTTGCCGCTGCCGTCCTGCGAAAACGCCGCGGTGATCGGCCGCTCCTTCAGGAAGAAGGTGTTCTTGCTCGACGGGTACAGCTTGAACAGCTTCCCGCCCGCATCGACCAGAAGGTGGTCGTCGCCATTCGTGACGGTCAACACCATCTTGTCCTTGGCCAGGTAGGTGCCGTTAAACTGCGCCAGCTCCGTCGCCGACAGCTGCGTCGTCGCCGTCGTGTTCTCGAACCGGGGCGCGACGTGGTCGTAGCTCAGCACACGCGACACCTTCCACGCACCGCCTTTCAGCAGCAGCATGTGCGTGAAGCGCGCGCGGCTGCCCTGCGTCTCGACGCCCTTGCTGGTGTTGTAGAACTGGTGCTCGCCCGACATCACCGCGCCGTACACCTTGCCCTTGTCCTGCATCGGATAGACGCGGATCGTGCCCGCCACCGCTTCGCGGCGGACCTTGTTGTCGGGATTGCCGCAGATGTTGTTCCTCATCGCCGTGGCGAAGGCCGGCACGCCCTTCATGACCCCGCCCTGGTCGTGGTAGAACTCGAGATCGTCCGTGCTCATTTTTTCCATCGTCGCGACATCGCAGCTGTTGTAGGCTTGCCAATAGGCGGCGTCAAATTTCTGCAGCGTCGCTTCGACATCCTGGGCAGCCGCGAGTTGCGGGAGGAGCAGGAGGGCGCCGGCGGCGCGGATCAGGAGATTTTTCATGGTGATCGGTCCGGTAATGTTGATGGCGAATCGACTCTAGCAAGCCTGCTCGACAATGCGATACCGCGATCTGACCAACGGTGCGATCGGCTGGACAACCGGTCGGTTGGCACGACGAACGGTCGCCGCGAAAAGTTCAGCCCATCGACACGATCAGCGAGCGGCATCAACGATGTCTGCTTTGGTTCGTGCGGCGCAGGCGGCGGCGCTACGATGGTGGCTTGCGTGGCGCTGAGCGCATGGGCGGCGCCGCAACCACTTCATGGAGCCGGGAAATGAATACGAAAAACAGGAAATCGCGCGCGCTGCTGACGGCAGGCACGCTTGCGCTGCTCTGCGGCGGCGCCTTGGCGCAGGCCGAGATGCAGGCCCGTATCGCCGTCGACCAGGCGGGCGCAACGGCGACAGCGGTGGCGCCGGCCAGCAAGGACGAAGCGACGGCCGCCAAGCACGTCAACGACGCGGTGGCGGTGGTCCAGAAAATGCAGGAAGAGCCGCGCATGAAGGAATTGCTGGCGCAGGCCAAGGGCATCTTCATCGTTCCGACCTACGGCCGCGCGGCGCTCGGCGTGGGCGCCGAAGGCGGCGCCGGCGTGCTGCTGATCAAGAAAGCCGACGGCGCCTGGAGCGATCCGGCGTTCTACAACATCGGCGGCATCAGCGCCGGCGCGCAGGCCGGCGTGGAAGCGGGCGCGATCGCGCTGGTGCTGAACAACGAAAAAGCGGTCAACAAGTTCATGCAGAAGAATAAGTTCGCGCTCAACGCCGCCGCCGGGCTGACCATCGTGAACTGGTCGAAGATCGCGCAAGGTTCGCTGGGCGATGGCGACGTGGTGGCCTGGAGCGGCGCCAAGGGACTGTACGGCAGCCTGGTGTCGGTAGGCGTCAACGACATCCGCTACAACCAGAAGCTGACGGACGCCTACTACCACCAGACGGTGCCGGTGACCGATGCGGTGGCGGGCAAATACACGGTGCCGGCGTCGGATGCGCTGAAGCAGGCGATGGGTCCGGCGCCGGCGACACCCGCGAAATGAGCATGGAGGGAGCTGGTCCCGCCAAGCGGCGGGGACGGTTTTTTCCCCGGCGCGTGCGCTTCAGGTGAGCAGCATTTCCGCGCCCGCGGCCAGCAGCACCGCGCAAAACGCGATACGCAGCGCGAGCGGAGAGAACCGGTGCGCCAGCGCGACACCGGCCGAGATGCTGACCAGGCCGCCCGCCGCCAGCGGCACCCCGATGTGCCAGTCGACCAGGCCATGGTGCGCGTAGGTGCCTAGCGCGATCAGCGCCCCCGGCACCACGAGCGCCAGCGCCACGCCTTGCGCGCGTGTCTGCTTCATGCCGTAGAGGGTGACCAGCGCGGGCACCACGATCAGCACGCCGCCGACGGTGAACAGTCCCGACATCGCGCCGCAGGTTATACCCAGCAACGCCAGCGCCGGCTTCGGCACCGGGCGCTCGGCCGTGTCGGATGGCCCGCGCGCACGGTACTCCCACATGAAGAACAGCCCCATGACGATCAGGAAGGTGGTGAAGGCGACCTGCAGTTGCGATGCCGGAATGCGCGCGGCAAATTTCGCGGCGACGAAGGTGGCCAGCATGGACAGCGCGCTCATCGCCGCCACCGGACGGAGCGCGATGCGGTAGCGCTGGTGATAGCGCAGGAATCCGATCAGCAGGTTAGGTGCAATCATCACCAGCGCTGTTCCCTGCGCCACTTGCTGATCCATTCCGTACAGATAGCCGAGGGTGGGGATGGCGATCAGGCCGCCGCCAATGCCCAGCAATCCGCCGGCCAATCCGAGCGCCATCCCCAACAGGAAGTCGGCCAGGACGAACAGCAGAAAGTGGACATCCATGGATCTTCTTTGAACGTTTCAGGACACCTCCATTCTATTCGATGCCAAAACGAAAGGAATTTATCCCGCCCATCCAGTCGAACCCGTTCGTCACGACATCAATAGGACACACTGTGATAATGTGAAATAATGCGGCACAACGGTATCGCCGCCCAACCAGGGGTTCGATTGGTCCAGATTTTTGCACTCGACGAAGAACTTGCAGCGTGGAACGCCGAACTGGCGGAGCTGCAGGGGCCGGCGCGGCTGGACTGCCTGCTCACGCTGGCCTGGCACTTGCGCCAACGCGACCCGGCGCGGGCGCGCGAGCTGGCCGGCGAGGCGGCCGCGCTCGCCGCAACCTTGCCCGAACTTCAACGACGCCATGCCGAGGCGCGCCTGCTGCTGGTCGACGGCGAGGCCGAGTGGCTGTCCTGCCGGCTCGATGCCGCCCATGAGATTGCCTTGCGCGCCGCCCAGGCCTGCGACGCGCTGGGCGACGCCGCCGGCAGCGCCGATGCGCACTGGCTGCGCGCCTGGATCGAGGTCGACCGCGGCAACTCGGCCGCGAGCGACGCGGCGCTGGCCGCGGCCGCCGGCGCCGCGCTCCGCGCCGGCGACCCGGTGCGGATCGACGTGTTCGATGCCTGCGCCGCGCTGTTCGCCGTGTTCCGCGACGTTGCCAGCGCCGATGCCAAATGGGCCGCGCGCTTCGACCTCGACGACGAGGACCTGCATCCCGCTGCGCGCGGCTGGATCGCCGACTACGCTGGCACCAGCGCGTTCCAGGTCGGCGATTACGGCCGTGCCATCGCGCTGCTGATCCGCGCCTACGAGATGGCGGTGGCAACCGGCCAGGTGCGGCGCGCGATCAACCTCGCGACCAACATCGGCAACGGCTTCACCAGCCTGAACGCCCACCACGCCGCGCTCGAATGGATGCAGCGCGGGCTCGACCTGGCGCGCCCCACCGGCTGGCCGTTCTCGGTGGGCTTAGGCCTGATGCAGACCGCGGAGACGCTGCGCCAGCTGGGCCAGCGCGACGCCGCGCGCGAACTGCTGCACGAAGCGCTGGTGACGCTGCAGCCGCTGGCCGGCTCGCGCGGCTACGCGGTGGCGCTGGAATACCAGGGCGACCTGGCGCTCGACAGCGGCGACTACCAGGGCGCGCTCGATAGTTTTTCCCGCCTGGGCGCGCGCGGCGATGCGCTCGGCCAGGTCGAACTCCAGACCGGCGCGCGGCGCGGCCAGGCGCACGCGCTGTCGCAACTGGATCGGCCGCAGGAAGCGCTGGCGATGGCCAACCAGGCCCTGGCGCTGGCGCGCGAACACAACGACAACCACAATGTGATCGGCACACTCAAGGTGCTGGCCGAAATCCACGCGCGCCACGTGCTGCCCGCGCCGGCGCCGATGGCCGAAGCCAGCGCGCCGCTGCACTACCTGCAGCAGGCGCTGGCGATCGCCTCCGGCATCGAAGGCTACACCGTGCCTGGCGACCTGCTCGACGCGCTGGCGCGCGAGTACGCCAACGTGGCCGACTTCCGGCGCGCCTACGAAGTGGCGCTGCTGGCCGGCGCCGCGCGCGAGAAGATCCACAGTCAGGAAGCGACCAACCGCGCCATCGCGATGCAGGTGCAGTTCCAGACCGAGCGCGCGCAGACCGAAGGCGAGCATCACCGCCAGCTGGCCGCGGCCGAGGCGCGCCGCGCCGAAGCGCTGCAGCAGATCAGCGCGACGCTCGAACACCTGTCGGCGATCGGCCAGGAGATCACCGCCCACCTCGACGCCGAGGCGGTGTTCCGCGCGCTCGACCGCCACGTGCACGGGCTGCTCGACGCTACCCACTTCTCGGTGTTTTTGCTCGAACCGGACGGCCAGTCGCTGCGCTGCGCGTTCGGCGTCGAATCGGGCAAGACGCTGCCGGCGACCCGCTTCGAACTGTCCGACCCGACCGCCAATTCGGCGCGCTGCGTGCGCGAGCGGCGCGAGATCATGGTCGAACGCGACGAGTCGTTCCAGCCAAACCTGATCCCGGGCACGCTGCCGACCCTCAGCGTGCTGTTCGCGCCGCTGCTGGTGGGCGAGCGCGTGCTCGGCGCGATGACGGTGCAGTCGCCGCGCTCGGGCGCCTACGGCGAGCGCGAACGGCTGATCTTCCGCACGCTGTGCGCGTACGGCGCGATCGCGCTCGACAACGCCAGCGCCTACCGCCAGGTGGCCGCGACCCAGGCCCAGCTGCTCGACAAGAACCTCGAACTCGAAAAGGCCTACCAGGCGCTGGAGGACGTCAGCCTGACCGACCAGCTGACCGGCCTGCGCAACCGCCGCTTCTTCCTGCAGCATGTCGACAGCGACGTCGGCCTGAGCCTGCGCGGCTACGACGATCCTGTGCGCCACGGCGGCGCCGCGCGCGAGTCGGTGCCCGGCAAGGACTTGGTGTTCTTCATGGTCGACCTGGACCACTTCAAGGAAGTCAACGACCAGCACGGCCACGGCGCCGGCGACGCGGTGCTGGTGCAGATGCAGGAACGGCTGCGCGAAGTATTCCGCGAGTCCGATTACCTGATCCGCTGGGGCGGCGAGGAATTCCTGGTGCTGGCGCGCGCCACCCATCGCGACGAAGCGAAGGTGGTGGCGGAACGGATCCGCGAGGCCGTGGCGGGCCGCGAGTTCACGCTGCCGGACGGCACGCAGCTGCACAAGACCTGCTCGATCGGCTTCGCCTGCTTCCCGTTCCTGCCGTCGGAGCCGCGCCTGCTCAACTGGTCCGAAGTGGTGGAGCTGGCCGACCAGGGCCTGTACCTGGCCAAGCGCTCCGGACGCAACGCGTGGGCGGCGGTGTACAGCACCGGGAAGACGCGTCCGGAAGGCCTGTTCGCGCGCCTGATGGCGCACCTGGACCAGGCGCTGGAAGAAGGCGAAGTGCGGCTGGTGACCAGCCTGGAGAACCTGCCGGTGCCGGCCGGTCCGAAGAAGCGCCGCCTCGGCCTCGGCGCCGGCAAGATCGCCTCATAGCCCCCGCATCATCGCCGCCACTGCGGCCTGGTCGGCCGGCGAGCGGTTCTGGCTCAGCTTCCATTTGCCGCGCAGGCTGTCGAGCGGGATCTCGATGCCGACGATCGCCCTGAGCATGGTGGCGATGTAGTCGGGCGGCGCGTCGGCGACCGACCACGGCGCCGCGCGCGGCGCTTCATGGTGCGCGGTCAGGCGCTGAAGCAGCGCAAGGATCCATTCCGGATCCTCGATCGCGCGCAGCACGCCGTGCGCGTGCACCACCGCGTAGTTATACGTAGGGACCACTTTCCCGCTCAACGGCTTTTCCTCGTACAGCGACGGCGACACATACGCCGACGGCCCCTGGAACACAGCCAGCACAGGCGTGTCCGCCAGGCGCCACAGCGGATTGGCGCGCGCGACGTGGGCGCGCAGCGTGCCGAATGGCGCGTCCGGCGTCGGCGCCGCCAGCTCGAACGGAATGTGGTCGGCGTCCAGTCCCGCTTCCGAATGCGTGACCAGCGTGCCGAGCGGATGAGCGGCCACCAGCGCCTGCAGCACGTCGAGGCGGTCTTCGTTGAAATGGGATGGGGTGTACATGCGATGAATTATACTTTCACCCCATGACTACCACCCGCTGCAGCTGGGCCAACATGGCCAATCCCAAATACATCCACTACCACGACCACGAGTGGGGCGTGGCCTGCCACGACGAGAACGTGCTGTTCGAAATGCTCAACCTCGAAGGCGCGCAGGCGGGCCTGAGCTGGGAGACCATTCTCAACAAGCGCGACACTTACCGCGTCGCGTTCGACGGCTGGGACGCCGGGAAAATGGCCCGCTACGACGCCGCCAAGGTGGCCGAGCTGCTGGCCAATCCCGGCATCGTGCGCAACCGGCTCAAGGTGGCCGCGGCGATTACCAATGCGCAGGCCTACCTGCGGCTGCGCGAAGAAGGCATGACGCTGGACCAGTACCTGTGGGGCTTCGTCGACGGCGCGCCGATCGTCAACCACTGGCCGAGCGGCGCGCGGCCGGCCAAGACCGAGCTGTCCGACCGCATCTCGAAAGACCTGGCCAGGCGCGGTTTCAAGTTCGTCGGCTCGACCATCATGTACGCCTACATGCAGGGCATCGGCATGGTGGACGACCACGACCCGGCGTGCTTCGTGCGCGCGTCGCGCTGACTGACATGGACTTCCGGCCGCATTGGCGCGGACGCGAGCGCTATGTCGTGTTCGACTCGCAGTGGGATGGCGGCGCCGCCTTGTTCGAGGCGTGGCGCGGCGACCCGCAGCGGCCGAAGCGACTGCACGTGATCGCGCTGGCCGATGGCGCGCTGCCGGGGTTCCGGCGCGTGCTGCAGGCGCAGGATGCGGTGACGCTCGACCTGCTGCATGCGCCGATGGAGGAGGCGCTCGGCCAGCTCGATGCGCGCATCGACGCGGTGCTTCTGCATGGCGGCGAGCCGGCGGGATTGGCGCGGCCGCTGGCAAGGCTGCTGGCGCGCGACGCGGTGCTCTGGTCGCAGGGACTGGGCGAAGCGCAGATCGTCGAACTGGCCGGCACCGGCTGGAACTTCGGGGTCAGGTCCGCCGGAACTGACACCATCTTGAGCGCACACTTCGCAACACGAAAACCGATTCCCCCAGCGCCGCCCGAACCCGATCGCCGCGCCATCGTCATCGGCGCCGGCCTGGCGGGCGCCGCCGCCTGCGAACGCCTGTGTGCGCGCGGCTGGCATGTGACGCTGGTCGAACGCCACGCCGAGCCGGCGATGGAGGCGTCCGGCAACCTGGCAGGCATCACCATGCCGCTGCTGTCCAGGGACGACAACATCGCCTCGCGCCTGTCGCGCGCCGCCTTCCTGTTCGCGCTCGATTACTGGGACCGGCTGGGCGGCGTCGGCGCCGCGATCGATGGCGCGCGCTGCGGCGTGCTGTTCGCCGCGAAGGACGCCGCCAACGCTGCGCTGCAACGCGCGATCGCCGCGTCACGCCGCTACCCGGCCGATTACGCCGAGTGGCTCGAACCCGGCGCGCGCTTCGGCCAAGTGGCGCCGCACGGCGCGTGGCTGTTCCCGCAGGCCGGCTGGATCCGCCCCGCCAGCGCCTGCCGCGCCATGCTCGACGCCTGCGGTCCGCGATTGACCGCGCATTTCGGCGCCGGCAGCGTCACCCTCGAACGCGATGGCGGCGAATGGCGCGCGCGCGGACCCAATGGCCTGGAGATCGCGCGCGCCCCGGTCGTCATCATCGCCGCCGGCGGCGGACAACTCGCGCAGGCCGCTGCGCTGCCGCTGTCGCGCGTGCGCGGCCAGGTCACCCATCTCGACCCCGAAGCGCTGCCCGACCTCGGCGTGGTGCTGTGCCGCGAAGCCTACGTCACGCCGGCGTCGGGCGGCGTGAAAAGCGCCGGCGCCAGCTACGACGACGATGACGACCCGGACCTGCGCGCGTCGAGCCAGCACGAAAACCTGGAACGGGTGCGCTCGATGCTGGCCGATTCCACGCTGGCGCCGGACGCGCCGCTGGCGGGCCGGGTCGGCTTCCGCTCGGTGGCGCCGGACCGGCTGCCGCTGGTGGGCGCGCTGCCCGAGCCGGACTTCGCGCTGGGCGCCGAGCGCCTGCGCGAGCTGCCGCGCCAGCCGGGACTGTACGGCCTGCTGGGCTACGCGTCGCGCGGCCTGACCTGGGCGCCGCTGGCGGCCGAACTGCTGGCCGCCGCGCTGGAACACGAACCGCTGCCGATCGAGAAGAAGCTGGCCGAGGCGCTCGATCCCGGCCGCTTCCTGCTGCGCGGCCGGCGCGCCTGACCGCGAATACAACAAGGTCTGATGTAATCGGCAGGAACCAATCCGGAAGGGCGTATAATTGTCCCATGGCAACTATTTTCATCGGCTCCCGCTCGCTGGAGGCATCTTGACGACCGACGACACTTCCGGCGCGAACGACCTGTTCCTGTTTCTCGCCTCGACCGCGCACGACATGAAGAACTCGATCAGCGTGCTGTCGGGCACCCTCGAATCGCTGCTCGACGATGCGACGCCGGCGATCGGCCCGGCCTACCCGCAGATGGCGCGCGCGCTGTACCAGACCAAGCGCCTGAACGACAACCTGATGCAGCTGCTGGCGCTGTACAAGCAGGTCGGCAAGCCGGAATACCCGTTCGACATGCAGCCGCTGGCGGTCGGCCACCTGGTCGAACAGGTGGTCGCGGCCGAACGCGTGCTGCTCAAGTCGCGCGGCATCACGCTCGACATCGACGCCGACCCGGACCTGGTCTGGCATTTCGACGAAGACCTGATCATCGGCGTGCTCGGCCATGCCATCAACAACGCGGTCAACTACACGGTCGACCGGATCCGGCTGGCGATCGCCATCGTCGACGGCTGCCTCGAGTTGCGCGTCGAGGACAACGGCTTCGGCTATCCGGCGGCGATGCTGAAGGACGGCGTGTCGGCCGCCAGCAGCGTCAATTTCATGACCAACAGCACCGGCCTGGGCCTGTATTTTTCCAGCGAAGTGGCCAGGATGCACAAGCACCGCGGCCGCTGCGGCGCGCTGCGGCTGGAAAACGGCGGCGCCTTCGGCGGCGGCTGTTTCGTGCTGACCCTGCCATGAGCGCGCGCTCGCCGTTCGACACCCCGGCCGCCGGCGTCTCCGCGGTCGACTGGGCCAGCAAGAGCTACCTGGTGGTCGACGACTTTATCGGCGTGCGCCAGCTGCTGCGCGAAAGCCTGCGCAACCTCGGCGCCAAGAACATCGACCAGGCCGCCAGCGGCGGCGAGGCGATCGGCATGCTGTCGCGGATCCGCTATGACGTCGTGCTGTGCGATTACAACCTGGGCGAGGGCAAGAGCGGCCAGCAGGTGCTGGAAGAGGCGCGCATGCGCAACTACCTGCTGCCGTCGAGCGTGTGGATGATGGTGTCGGCCGAAAAGAGCGTCGAGTCGGTGATGGGCGCTGCCGAGCACCAGCCCGACGCCTACCTGCTCAAGCCGATCACCGAGGGCGTGCTGCTGACGCGCCTGAACCGCGTGTGGCACAAGAAACAGGTGTTCCGCCCGATCGACCTGGCGTATGCGGAGAAGGACTACCTGCGCGCGGCCAAGCTGTGCGACGCCCAGATCGAGGTCGACAAGATTCACCGCATCGAGCTGCTGCGGATGAAGGCCAGCCTGATGCTCAAGAGCGGCGAGCCGGACAAGGCGCGCGAGGCCTACGAGCGCGTGCTGCAGGAGCGCGAGTACCAGTGGGCGCGTTCCGGCGTGGCCAGGATCCGCCTGGCCAACGGCGAAATCGAGCAGGCGCGCCAGATCTTCCAGGCCGTCATCGCCGACAACCGCTACTACATCGATGCCTACGACCAGCTGGCCAGTTCCTACCAGCAGATGGGGCAGTCCGAGGAGGCGTGCAACGTGCTCGAGCGCGCGGCCAAGCTGTCGCCCAACTCGGTGCAGCGCCAGAAGAGCCTGGGCGAGGTCAGCTTCAAGCTGGGCAACCTGGGCATGGCCGAGAAGGCCTTCCGCAAATGCATCGCGATCGGCGAGTACTCGGTGATGAAGAGTCCCGAGGCATATTTCGGCCTGGCGCGCGTGTGCGGCCAGAAAAACGAGATCAAGGAAGCGCTGCAGCTGCTGCTGACGGTGCAGCGCGATTTCGGCCACGACGAGCACATCCAGCTGCGCAGCAAGATCACCGAGGGCATGGTGTACCACGAGAGCGGCGACTTCCGACGCGCGCGCAAGGCCGGCGACGACCTCGAGGCCCTGTTGAACGCCAATCCGGCGCGGCCGGAAATCAAGGTGTGCCTGGAGATGGCGACGCTGCTGCTGGCGGTCGGCGTCAAGGAGGCGCCGGTCGACCTGCTGTGCTACGTGGCGCGCAACAACCACGACAACACGCTGCTGCTCGACGAGGTGCAAAAGATTTTCGACAAGGCGCGGATGGGCGAGGAGGGCATGGCGCTGATCCGCTCGTCGAAGAAGGAAGCGTCGGACCTGATGAACCAGGGCGTGCTGCTGTGGAAGACCGGCAAGCTGGTGGAGGCGGTGGAATGGATGCGCCACGCGCGCAACGTGCTGCCCAACAACCTGCGCATCCTGTTCAACGCGGCGCAGATCCTGCTCTCGCGCATGCAGCAGCAGGGCTATGACGAGGCGCTGGCGGCCGAGGCCACCGAGGTGCTGATGCACGTCGACCGGGTCCAGCCGGGACAGCAGCGCTTCGCCCAGATGATGGAGCAGCTGGCCAAGCTTGCCCCCGTGGCCGAATAACGCGCTCGTCGTATGCCTTGATGGTTCCGCGTGCTCGGTATGGGTAGCAGCCTCCGCTGGTACGACAGGCCGATGCCTCGCTTGCGTGCCGCGGATCCCCGGCGCTGGTGATAAACTGCTAACCCTGCGGGTCACACCGTATCCATTTCCAGGAAAGGCACAGGCATGCGCGACATCGCTCACGAAGTCTACGAAAAAATGAAAGTTGGCAGCACCGCCTGGATTCGTCCGGTTGCGGCCAAAGGCGACACCCTCGAATCATTCCAGGGCGTCCACGACCAGGCCAAACAGCTGGCCGAAGAAGGGCTGATCTCGATTTCCACGGTCAAGCGCCAGGCCGACGGCCTGATCGACTCGATCCGCATCCTGCGCCTGGCTTAATCCTTGTCCGGCTTGGCCTTGCCGTTTTTCGGCTTGGCCCCATTCGATTTCTCGTTCGCCGCCGGCGCCGTGGCCATCCGCGCCGCCGCTTCCTGCGCCATCGTGGTCGCGTGCGTCATCGCCTCGGATGACGACACGGCGCTCGCGACCGCCTGCTTGAACTGATCCTGCAGCACGTTCCACCACAGCGCCGGGTCCGGCATCGACGCGGCGGCGCCCGCTTCCGGTTGCGCCCCGGCCTTGTCGTCCTTCGCCTCGCCCGCCGGCTTGTTCATCGCTTCGGTGAACGAGGCGCCCATCGATTTGAGCGAGGCGATGGTGCCGCGCTGGATCTCGAGCGCCTGGATGGTTCCGCGCAGCATCGCCGTGTTGACGTTCAGCCAGGCTTCGACCGCCTTCAGGTCGGCGATCTTCTTGTCGAGGTCGTCGACCGACAGCGCCGGGGCGCCCATGCCCGGAATCGCCATTCCCGGCACGCTCATGCTGCCCCACAGGTTCTTGACGAAGTCGAGCGTGTCCGTCATGGCGCCGGCGCCTGGCATGTTGGGCATTTGGGGATTCTGCATGATGGTCTCCGATGGGTGAGTGACAAGCGTAGCAGATAACTAACACCGCTTCAAAGAATCTGGAACGGTTACACTAGATAAATGACGATTGCATTGATTCCCGTCCGGCCCGGTCGCGCGCTGGCGCTCGGCGCGGCGACGATTTTGCTGCACCTGCTGGTGCTGTGGTGGATCATGCCACGGCTGGAGGCGGCCAAGGCCGCCGGCGACACGGTGGTCGAAACGCGCCTGGTCGCCATTGCGCTGCCGCAGCCGGCGCCGTCGATTCCGCCGCCGAAGCGTTCCGAACCCAAGCCGCGCGCAGCGGTGTCCGCGGTCGCGCCTGTGGTGCAGGGCGAGGTGGTCGAGCCGGGCGCGGTCGATCTGTTATCCGACGTACAATCTATTCAGGCGACAACGGTCACCGGGCCGGCGCTGCCGGAACCGGCCGCCGCGCCGCCCGAGCCTGCTCCGGCGCCTGCGCCGGCTCCAGCCGCGCGCCAATATCGGGTCGACCTGCCGCCTTCGTCCCGGATCGTGCTCGACGTCGAGCGCACCGACGCCGACGGCAAGCGCTGGCACGGCGAGCAGGCGATCGCGTGGCAACTGAACGGCGACCGCTACAAAATGACGGTCGAGGCTGGCATCCGCGTGGTGGTGCGCGTCAACCTGCTGGTGCTGGAAAGCGTTGGCAGAGCAGGCACGACCGGTTTCGTGCCGGAAACGATGACGGAAAAGCGCCGCGGCAAGGCGCAGACGGCAACCCGCTTCGGCGACGGCCACATCACGTTTTCGGCGTCGCCCGCCTCGTACGACTTGCTGCCGGGCGCGCAGGACAAGGCGACGGTGCCGCTGCAACTGGCGGCGATCGCGCGCGGCGACGTCAGCCAGCTCGACCGCGGGATCGACATCCTGGTCGGCGAAGACAAGGACGCGAGCGTGTTCAAGTTTGTCGCGCTGGGGCAGGAACAGATCGACACCGCGCTGGGCCGGATGCACGCGCTGCACCTGTCGCGCCCGCCCCGGGCCGGCGCCTACGGTTCGCGGCTGGACATCTGGCTGGCGCCCGCGCTGGGCTGGCTGCCGGTGCGGATCAGGAACACGGAAGCGAGCGGGGCGGTGACAACCCAGACGGTCAACCAGATAGAAACCATGGAAGCGGGAAGCTGAAGATGCGGAGTCGACGATTGCAACACATGGCCTGCGGCGCGCTGCTGGCGCTGGCGCTGGGCGGCGCCGGCGCGGCCGAACACCCCGTGATCAAGCGGCCGGTGGAGATGGCGCCGCCGGTCGAGCTGGTGTATTCGATCCAGGCGCGCCAGAAAGGATTTTCGATCAGCGGCGAGGCGACGGTCGGCTGGCGCGCCGGCGGCGGCAAGTATGCGATCCGCTCGGTCACCAAGGCGATGCTGTTCGGTACCATCATCGACAACCGCAGCGAGGGCGCGATCGACGGCTTCGGCCTGGCGCCGGTGACGTTCAGCGAAAAGCGCATCCGCCACGATCCGTACACGACGACTTTCGACCGCGCGGCCAAGACCATCAGCTTCACCGAAAGCAAGGAAACCTATCCGCTGCTGGGCGGCGAGCAGGACCGCGCCAGCGTGTCGTGGCAGCTGGTGGCGATCGCCCGCGCCCAGCCGGAGAAATTCGTGCCGGGGTCGGAGTGGGTGTTTTTCGTGGCCGGGCGGCGCGACGCCGAGCCGTGGACCTTCAGGGTGGTCAAGAAGGAAACGCTGAAGACCGGCATCGGCCAGGTCGAGGCGCTGCACCTGCTACGGCTGCCGCCGCCGGACTCGAAAAGCCAGGCGCTCGACATCTGGCTGGCGCCGGCGCAGGAATGGTATCCGGTGCGGCTGCGCTTCACCGACAGCGACGACGAATTCGTCGATCAGGTGCTGGAGAAAATCCACAAGAAATAAGCGCAGGGGCGGGGGGAAGTCCGGCGGACCTGAGCCCGGGTTTGTCGCCGCGGCGTGAACTTGCAGATGCCCACGCGAAACCCCGGTGTCGCATAAGTTTCTTTTTGACAACGCATTTCCGGCAGCCGGCGCGGCCGTAGCTGATATACTGACGCCCCGCGAGCGAACTGGTGTTCGTCCACGCGAACGACACTGGTACCCGGACACGATGATCGAAACACTGGCAGGTGCGGCGCTGGCCGCAGACTCACTGACAATTGGGCAGGACGACGACGCCGACTCGCTGCAGGCGCACTTCCACGCCGGAATTTCGGCCGACGAGATCGAGCAAGTCTTCCACCTGAAGCGCGCGCAGCCGACGCTGCAGGCGTTCACCGCGCTGTTCCACGGCGGCTCCGACGGCGTGCTGATTCGCCTGCTGGTGCTGCGCGAACTGGCCGCCGACAGCTCCGTCTCGGCGTTCTCGCGCGCCGACATCAACACCAAACTGGCCTACCTGATTCCCGAAAGCCTGGAGACCGTGCTGACGCGCCTGCGCACCCACGGCCTGCTGGCGTGGGACGCGCAGAACGCCGTCTACCGCGTCACGCCGATGGCGCGCAACGTGCTCGCCGCGCTCGAAACGCTGCTCTCCATGGGCCAGGCCGACAACGGCGACGACGCCGACATGGGTTTCCTGCTGTCGCAGGTGGCCGGCGCCCAGGCGGTCGGCGGCGTCACGGTCGACCAGCTCAAGCACCTGCTGGGACGCCTGGTCGACCTGACCGACGAATTCCGCGACGCGATCGCCTCCGGCTCAGAATTCCGCCTGCGCACTTCGCAGTCGAAGTGGCACATGGCCTGCGACTGGGTCGAGAAGGGCTCCGAGATCCTGCGCGCGATCCTGGCCGACGAACGCGCCGATTCCGCCACCCACAAGGCGGCGCAGGCGATCGGCCGCGCCCAGAGCGCGCTGCTGAACATGCAGGGCATGTTCTCGCGCGCGCTCAACCAGATCGAGCGCCAGCGCGTGCACCTCGGCCAGTCCGGCCTGTCGACCACCGACGTCAAGCGCTGGCTGCTGGCGCACGAAGACCTGTCCAGCCTCGCGCAGGACGCGATCGACCGCCCGGTGGTGCCGCTGTTCGCCACGCCGGCCGAAATGATCGACGTCGCCGAGACCGAGCTGCTGGCCGAGCGCCACGCGGTGGCCGGTCCTGCGGGCCTGCCGGCTGGCCAGGACGCGCCGCTGACCGTCAACGACGCGCCGGCGATCCAGGTCGAACTGGACGACTGGCTGGCGCGCCTGTCCGACTTTGCCAACCTGGGCAACTTCCCCAGCTTCTCGGAGAGCGGCCCGAAGTCGGTGCCGATCCAGGATTCGCTGCTGCCCGCCACATTCGCGATCGCCTCTTACCGCGCCTCGATGCTGCCGCTGCTCGGCGACGCCGCCGAAGCGAGCCTGCAGGGCGCCACCGCGCAGCTGGCGCGCCTGCCGATCGTGTTCGCGCCGACCGACGACATGGTCGCGCTGAACGATCCGCACGTCGCCGCGATGTCGATCGCCACCCTCTCACTTGACCTGGAAAGCGGCCCGGCCGATGAATGACGATTCCCAAATCCTGATTGCGCGACTGCTCACGCACCAGACCCTGCGCCGCGACGACAAGATGGTCAAGCGCGTGCTGTCCGATGAACTGTTCCGCGCCGAAGTCGACAAGCGCCTGCTCGAGTCGGGCCTGAAGCTGCTCGACAACGTCTACGCCGACCACGTCACGCTGGCGCTGCACCGCGCCGTCGAGCCGAAGATCTTCGGCGCCAAGGACATCTGGCAGAACAATAATTTCGGCCTCACGCGCGACGGCGTGGCGCTGCTGGTGGTACTGTGGGCGCAGATCATCCTGCCCAAGCGCGAGCGCCAGGAGACCCACCAGAACGCCGACGACGACCAGAACGACATGTTCGACAAAGACCGTCCGATGCCGCGCGCCGAGGACACCTCGATCGGCATCTCGTATACCGCGCTGTTGGCCGACTTCGGCGAAAAGCTCGGCAAGAAGACGCGCATGGACATGAACCTCGGCATCCTGTCGAAGCTGAACTTCATCGAGCGCCGCGGCGACCTGATCCTGGAGGGCCCGCTGCTCGACCTGATGATGGACACCGACGCGCTGAAAGAACGCATCATCAACGGCGCGCTGGCCGACATCTTCAAGCGCTCGCCGATCACGGTCGCCGTGCCGCGCAAGGTCGCCGCGGAACCGGGGTCAGGTCCGGCGGACCTGACCCCATCTTCGGACGCTGACGTCGACATCGACGCCGACGCCGACGACACCACCATCTGAGAGAGCCATGTTCCACATCAAATCACTAGAACTGGTCCATTGGGATTACTGGCAGCGCATCAAGAACATTCCGCTCGACGCCAAGATCATCACCATCGCCGGCCAGAACGGCTCGGGCAAGACCACCTTGCTCGACGCGCTGCGCACCCTGTTCGGCCTCGATTGCTCGATGGGCCGCACCTACAAGCACTACGCGCGCCACTCCGGCCAGCAGACCGCGTGGATTCGCGCCGTGGTCGACAACAAGACCGTTGGTCGCCAGCTGTCGAACCGTCCGTTCCGCAGCTCCGGCTTTTTCAGCGACGACGAAGTCACGCTGTTCTGCCAGATCCAGAAGAACGGCGGCGACTGGAAGCGCCAGTACCTGATGCGGCCGGGGAACGTCGACATCGAGGAAGTGACCGAAGCGACCGACTGGCTCGGCGTGGAAAACTACCGCAAGCGCCTCGCCAATGCCGGCCTGTCGCCGGCGATGGCGAAAGTGCTGGCGCTCGAGCAGGGCGAAACCGACAAGCTGTGCGAATACGCGCCGCGCCAATTGCTCGACCTGGTGTTCCAGGTCTTCGGCGACAAGGAAGTGCTGGACGCCTACGACGAAGCGAAACGCCACCAGCGCGACACCGAGACGGAACTGAAGCGCTTCGAGACGGAGCTGGAAGCGTCGCGCACCAACCTCGAAGGCCTGCGCCTGCGCGTTGCCAACTACCACCAGTGGGAAGACCTGCACAAGGAACGGCGCAACCTGCTCGAGGAGGTGCTGCCTAGCCTCGAATACCATGAAGCGCGCGAGAAGGCCGCCACTGTCAGCCGGCAGCTGCGCGATGCGCGCAAGCCGATGGCGCAGGCCGACTCGCAAATCGCCGAGCGGCGCAATTCGCTCGCCAACTTCACCCGCGCGCTGACCGATGCGCAGGAACAGGAAATGCTGCTGGAGCAGGAGGCGACCGTATTGGGCAGCCGCCTGGCGCAGCTGAACGGCAAACTGAAGCCGCTCGACAGCCTGCTCGAACAGAAGGAACGCCTGCAGAAGCTGGCGGCCGATTCCGGCGCCGACATCGCCGAAGTCTCGGCCCAGCTGGAAGGCAAGGAAGCCGAGATGGTCAGGCAGCGGCAGGCGCGCGACGCGATCTCCGCGCGCATCGCCGCCGACCAGGCCACCATCTCCGCGCTGCAGGGCAAAAGCGCGATGCCGGAACCGGAGCCGGTGCGCGCCATGCGACGCGCGCTGCGCGACGCGAATATCCCGCACGCGATGTTGTCCGATATCGTCGAAGTGACCGACGCGAAGTGGCAGGGCGCGGTCGAAGGCGTGTTGGGCGGCTACGCTTCGGTGGTGCTGCTCGAGCGCGCGAAAGACGCGCCGGCGGCCTACCGCCTGGCGGAGCAGGAACGCTATCGCCACTTCATCGTCCCCGACTGCATCGACGCCCCGGTGCGCAAGGACGGCAGCCTGCTGTCGGTGGTGCGCTTCTCGGCGCCGGCCCCTGGCTGGCTGATCGACCAGCTCGAGCGCATCGAGCGCGTCGAGTCGGTGGACGCCGGCTTCAAGATGGCCAACTCGGACGAGTGGATCACGCCGGACGCCTACCACCGCGAACGCCGCGGTGGTCGCTCGCTGTTCGTCGAAGCATCGCGCTACCGCTTCGGCCAGGCCGGCCGCACCGGCCGCCTGGAAGCGCTGCAGCGCGCGCTGCCGGGCCTCGAATCGCAGGAAGACCAGCTGACCCTCGCGGTCAGCAAGCTCGCCGCCGAAGTGGGCGCGCTCAAGGCGCGTATCGCCGGCGTCGACGCGGCCAAGGAACTGGCCGCGCGCCACGCCGAATTCGAAGAAGCGGTGCGCAGCAGCGCGCCGCTGAAGGCCGAGCGCCTCGAAGTCGGCTCGCGCCTGGGCGAACTGCAAGGGCTGACCAAAGCCGCCACCGTCACGCGCACCCGGGCCGACACGGTGTGCCAGAATGCCCGCATGGCGCTGTCCGAAGCGGAAGCCGGCATGCGCCTTGGCCACAAGCGCCAGATCGAGCAGCGCCACGAGCACGCCAAGGTGCTGG
Organism: Massilia sp. P1_C10; assembly: GCF_056406475.1. NCBI lineage: Bacteria > Pseudomonadati > Pseudomonadota > Betaproteobacteria > Burkholderiales > Oxalobacteraceae > Massilia > Massilia sp. P1_C10. Next base: position 92,437 of record NZ_JBFUAC010000008.1, on the reverse strand, counting down.
TCGACCTGCGCCGCAGCTGGCGCCACCTTCCGCACAGCTGGAAGCGGCCGGCGCGCCGCGCATCGCTGGTGGCCGAGCACAAGAACACCCACCAGGTCGACCTGCGCGTGCAATCGCTGCAGCACAGCCTCGCGCGCGACGACTGGGAGCTCGACCCGACCGTGATCGACCAGCACCATCGCCTGAACGAGCAGCTGCACGGCCGCCAGAGCGAGACCGACGAGCGCCGCTACCAGAATAACCGGGCGATCGAGGCGACCACCAATGCGCGCATGGCGTACATGGACCGGCTGCGCTACACGATCAAGACCTACTCCAAAAACATCAAGGAGCTGGGCGAGCTGGCGGGCATCGACGTGCACGCCGACCCGGTGCGGCTGGAGAACGACGACGTGCAGCTGTCGCAGGCCGGCCTGCACGTGCGCTTCAAGTTCGACGGCAAGGACCAGATCGGAATGAACGACGGCGAAGCGTCGGGCGGCCAGCAGGTGATGAAATCGCTGGTGCTCCTGATCGGATTGCTGAAGTCGGAAGATGGTTCCGGCGGCTTCGTGTTCATCGACGAACCGTTCGCCCACCTGGATATCCGCAACATCCAGCTGGTCGGCGAGTTCCTCAAGAACACAGAGGCGCAGTACCTGATGACGACGCCGCTGACGCACAACACCGACGTCTACGACCCGTCCGAGCTGACGCTCATCACCAGCAAGAAGAAGAAGGACATGCCGTGGGCACAGCCGATCTTCGTGCTGCAACGACGCGCCACCCCAGAAAAAGCCGCGGCGTAAAACGAAGAAGGGGTCAGGTCCTGCGGACCTGACCCCAGTCCTTGGGCCGCGGCTTCTAAACCTTGTCGATCGCCTTGCGGATCCGGTAACGCCACAACGCAAGTCCCGCCGAAATCGTCCCGAAGTATCCGCCCGTCAGTCCGACCGCCAGCATCGACACCATGCTGTCGGTGAAGCGCGGCATCGGCACATTGCTGCCCTGGTTCGCATACAGCTCGAAGCCGACGTACAGCACGCGCGCCGTGAACAGCATCGCAATCAGGATCCCCAGCCGCGCCGGCGGCGTGAAGTAATAGCCTTCCTCGGTCTCCTCATAGCGCGTGTGCTTCAGCCCCCACACGCCGTAACCGATGCCGGCGGCGGTGCCGAGCGCCAGCCATCCCAGCATCGCAGGCCGCGAAAACAGTTCCGATGCCGGCACCAGCACCATCGCTGCAAACACGAACAGCCCGGTGTTATGGCGCGAGACGATCGAGCGCTGGCGCGCCATCGCCGTGCGCAGGCGCGAGTAAATACGCCAGACCAGGAACGGCGTCAGTACCAGCAGGGTGAGGGTGGTGATGTTCATCGATCTCAGTTCGATTGCGCCGACGCGCTTTTCCGCCAGCGCAGGATGCCGGCGGCGTAGGTGGTGTAGTAACCGGCCAGCACGCCGAACACGATCAGGGTCAGCGGGCTGTTCGCGAAATCCTGCGAATGCGAGACGCCCAGCACATAGAACTCATAGAAGCGGTACAGCAGGCGGCCGACGAACAGCATCGACACCAGGATGCCGATATGCGCGTTCGGCGTGTAGTAGAAATCGGGTCCGATTTTTTCGTAGACGGTCTTGCGCAGGCCGATCGCGCCAAGCACGACGCCGCCCGCGACGCCGGCCGCCATGCCCGCCAGCGACATCGGATGCGCCAGCGCCATCGAGGCGAGCATGACAAGAATCAGGGGGAACAGGATCACGCCGACCCAGTGGCGCCATGCCTGCGAATGCTGGCGCACCATCAGGCGCTTGACGCGCTGGTAAACACGCCACATGACGAAGGGGACGAGGACTGCCGCGATGATCGGAGCTGATGGTGCCATGTTCAATGATCCTTGAAGGGGGGACGTTATCGAGCCGCCATTGTAATCCGCGCGCGCCGCCCCGGCCACATGCCGATTGACATCCGCCGTCCGAATGCGCAACATGGCTCGTCCAATCACCGAGGCCGCCATGCGCAAAACTCTTCCCGCCGTCCCATTAGCCTTGTCTCTGCTCGCCGTCGTGCCAGCCCATGCCCAGTATCAACTGCCCCCCGCGCCCTTGCAGGCGATCGTCGACGCGCCGCGCGCGCCTGCCTTGAGCCTGTCGCCCAAGCGCAACCTGGCGGCGATGGTCGCCACGCCGGCGCTGCCGTCGATCGTCGAAGTGGCGCAGCCCGAGCTGAAGCTGGCTGGCCTGCGCATCAATCCGCGCACCTATTCGCCCAGCCGCTTCAGTTTCGGCACCGACCTGACGCTGCTCGACGTGCGCACCCAGGCCGAAGCGAAAGTGACCGGCCTGCCGAAAGGCCTTCGCCTGGCAGACCTATCCTGGTCGCCCGACCAGCGCCACATCGCGTTCACCCACGTGGCGTTTTCGGACAAGGGTTCGGCGGTCGAACTGTGGCTGGTCGACGTCGCCGCCCGCAGCGCGCGCAAGCTGACGACGCAGCCGATGTCCTATGTGTCCGGCGCCGGCTTCAGCTGGCTGCCCGACGCCAGCGGCCTGCTGGTCCACTTCAAGCCCGCGTCGCTCGGCAAGGCGCCGCCGACCACCGGCATCCCGACCGGCCCGAGCATCCAGGATACCGGCACGGCCGGCACCACGCGCCAGCTGCGCACCTATCCCGACCTGCTCAAGAACGAGGAAGACGCGCGCCTGTTCGAGCACTACGCGACCGTGCAGCTGGCGCTGGTCGACCTGGCCGGCAAGACGCGCCTGGTCGGCGCGCCCGACCTGTTCACCGGCGCCCGCGTCGCGCCGAACGGCAAGTACATCCTCGCGCAGGCGATGAAGCGGCCGTTCTCGTACATCGTGCCGGCGTCCAGCTTCGCGCGCCGCATCGACGTGCGCGACCTGTCGGGCAAGCAGGTGCACCTGGTGGCCGAGCGGCCGCTGGTCGAGGGCCTGCCGCCGGGGAACGACGCGGTGCAGGACGGCGTGCGCGACGTCAGCTGGCGCGTCGACGCGCCAGCCACGCTGGTGTGGGCCGAAGCACAGGACGGCGGCGACCCAGCGAAGAAGGCCGACATCCGCGACATCGTCTACACCCACTCGGCGCCGTTCGCCGGCCAGCCGGTGGTGCTGGCGAAACTCGGCTCGCGCTACAACGGCGTGCAGTGGGGCCGCGGCGACCTGGCGCTGCTGTCGGAAGCCTGGTACAAGACGCGCGCGGTCAAGACCTGGCGCATCGCGCCGGACCAGCCGGCCACCGCGCCCCAACTGGTTTTCAGCTACTCGGCCGAGGACCGCTACAACAATCCGGGCCGCCCGGTGACCCAGCCCGACGCCGCCGGCTTGCCGCGCCTGCTGATCGGCCCCGACACCACCATCCTGCTGGACGGCGCCGGCGCATCGAACGAGGGCGATCGCCCGTTCATCGACCGCTTCAGCCTCGCGACCAAGAAGAAGGAACGGCTGTTCCAGAGCGCCGCGCCGTACTACGAAAATCCGGTGGCGGTGCTGAGCGACGACGGCATGCGCCTGTTGACCACGCGCGAGTCGCCGACCGAGCGCCCGAACTACTTCATTCGCGATCTGACGAAACCCGCCGACGCGCAGCTCACCGCGCTGACGCATTTCCCGCATCCGACGCCGCAGCTGAAGGACGTGCAGAAAGAGCAAATCCGCTACAAGCGCGCCGACGGCGTCGACCTGACCGCGACGCTGATGCTGCCGCCGAACTACGATCCGAAGCGCGACGGCCCGCTGCCCTTGCTGATGTGGGCGTATCCGCAGGAGTTCAAGAGCGCCAGCGCCGCCAGCCAGACCACCGGTTCGCCGTACCGCTTCAACGCGGTCAGCTTCTGGGGCCCGGCCGCCTTCCTCGCGATGGGCTACGCGGTGCTGGACAATCCGTCGATGCCGATCGTCGGCGCTGGCGACGCCGAGCCGAACGACACCTACCTGCCGCAGCTGGTGGCCAACGCCGAGGCGGCGGTCAATGAGGTGGTGCGGCGCGGCGTGGCGGACCGCCACCGCATCGCGATCGGCGGCCACTCGTACGGCGCTTTCATGACCGGCAACCTGCTGGCGCACACGCGCCTGTTCAAGGCCGGCATCGCGCGCAGCGGCGCCTACAACCGCACCCTGACGCCGTTCGGCTTCCAGTCCGAGGAGCGGCCGTTCTGGAAGGCGCAGGACGTGTACCACACGATGTCGCCGTTTAATAACGCCGACAAGATAAAGGATGCGCTCCTGATGATCCACGGCGAGCAGGATAACAATTCCGGCACCTTCCCGATCCAGAGCGAGCGCATGTTCCAGGCGATCAAAGGCTTGGGCGGGACGGCGCGGCTGGTGATGCTGCCGAACGAAAGCCACGCCTACCGCGCGCGCGAATCGATCATGCAGATGCTGTACGAGACCAATCTCTGGCTCGAAAAATATGTCAAAAACGCGAAACCTTAACGGTTTTTTGGGGTCTGACCATAGGTCAGACCCGCATTCGTAGCGAACGCAATCGGCAAGCTGATTGTGGTAACGTCAACACTCCATTTGCAGGAGCGAGACCATGAATCCAGCAGTTATCGAAGCGCACCGCGCCCCGGACCCGGTGCCGGCCGACCAGCCGACGCCCGAGCCGTTCGACAATCCCCATCCGCATCATCCGCCGGTGCATACGCCGCAGAACGACGACCAGGTTCCCGACCCGAATCCGTCAATCCTGCATTAATCGAAGGCCCATGAATACAGCACGTCGAGCGCGGTGTTCGTGCCGGTCTGCAGTTGCAGGGTGATGCGCGGATTGAGCTTGTAGCGCAGCTTCACCAGGCTCGACGCCGTGGTCGCGCCCTGCTCGAAACTGATGTAGGCGCGCGCCGAGATCCGTTTGCCGACCGTGACCACGGTGCTCTCGAGCCCCTTGGCCTGCGACAGTCCCAGTTCGTCGACGCCCAGCGAGTTGGCGAGACGGGACTGGAAGCCGCCGCCTTTTCCGCCCAACAACGCGCCCGCAGCGGCGCTCAGCACGCCGGCCTCGTTGCCCGACGTGCCTTCCATCCCATGCCCCAGCACCAGCCATGACAGCTTCTCGCTGTCCGGCACCGACGGCGTCGACACCAGCTTGGCGGCCGGCGCCAGCGCCGTGCCGCGCACTTCGACGCCGGCCTCCACGTTGGTCTCGGTGAGCTGGTCGCCGTCCGGGCGCTTGCGCACCGCGAGAATGTTCAGCGACGGATTGTCGTAAGGTCCGTTGAAGGTGATGACGCCGCGTTCGATTGCCAGCTTCTGGCCGTATGCCGCGTAATTGCCGGAGACGACGCGGATGGTGCCGTTGACGCGCGGCGCCCGGCCGCCGGAAGCGCGCACCCGCGCCGTGCCGGCCAGCTCGGCGTCGATGCCCATGCCGCGCAGGCGGAACGAGTCGCCCAGGTCGGCTTCGACATCGACGGTCAGCGGCATCGCCGGTTTGGCATCCTTCGGCGGCAGGCCGGCCTTGTCGCGGCCCAGCACCACAACGTCGTCCGACAGCACCGGCCGGCCCTGCGGCGCCAGTTCGACCAGCGCGCGGTCGGCCTTGAACTTGCCGTCCAGTGTGAAGTGCTTGGCGTCGCGCACCAGCGTGCTCTGGCCGGTGATGACGAGAGTGCGGTCCGGGCGCGACAGGATTTCGAGCTTGTCGGCCACCAGCTTCAGGTTCATCGTCGCTTCGCCGCCGGAGAAGCGCACGGCGCCGTCGGCCACTGCGCGGCCGGTAGCGCCGTCGAAGGCCAGGCGCTGCAGCACCAGCTGGTCGCCGGCCAGCTGCGCGCGCAACTGGCCATTGCGCAGCTTGACGCCCTGGTCGGCCCAGCGCAGCGCGAGATTGTCGCCGCTGACGCTGCCGTTCAGGGTAGGGGAGCCGACGGTGCCGGCGCCGGTCAGGTTCAGCTTGAGCGCGCCGTCCAGTTCCAGCGCGGGCTGGCCGGAGAGCGGCGCGAGCCAAGCGACCGATCCCATGTCGGCGGTGGCTTCCAGCCTGAGCGGGCTGTCGTTGCCGAGGCGCCCGTCGATCATGCGCGCGGTGGCGTCGACGCGCGCGTGGCCGGCCTTGACGCCGTCGATATCGAGCTGCATGCGCAGCGCGCCGCCGGCGACGTCGGCGCGCGCGTCGAGCGTGCGCAGGCCGAGCACCACTGGCACTTCGCTGCCGGCGACCAGGTCGCCTTTTTCACGGAATACGTGCAGCATGCCGTTCAGCGCGGGCGCCGCGCCGGCCACGGCCTGCATGTCGAGCGCCCATTGCGCGCCCAGCGTCAGGTCGCCCGCGAGATTGTCGCGCATGCCTTGCGAGAACTGCGACAGGTAGGTCAGCGGCACGCCGGCGGCGATGCCCTTGCTGGTCCAGCGCGCGCCGTTCTTCTCCAGCGACTGCACCGATACCGTGCCTTCGGGGAGCTTGATCACGGCGTTGGCCAGTGTGACCTGCTCTGGCTTGGTCAGTCCCATCACGCCCGAACCCGGCGCGCCGGCAAGGCGCAGCGCGGTCGGCGCCTGCAGCGTCAGCGCGTAGCGGCCGGTGTTCTGCAGCTTGTCGACGGTGCCGGTCCAGGTGCCGGCGTTCCATCCGCCGCGCACCTCGGCCAGCCCATCGAAGCTGTCGCCCTTTGCGGTCAGGCGCAGTGCGTGCGCACCGCGCGTGCCGCTCGTTTGCAGGTGCGCGTTCGCGATGCGCATCGCGCCGCTGGCGTAGTTGACGATCTCGATGTCGCTGACCAGCGGATCGGCCGCGCCCTGGCCGCTGCCCACGCTGGCGGTGGCGCGCAGCGTCTTGAGCTGGTGCTTGCCCAGCAGGCGCAGGTTCTGGCCGTCGAGCGCGAGCTTCAGCGCCGGCGCCTGCATGCTGCCCGAGACCGTGCCCGAGCCTTTCAGCGCGCCGCCGAAGTCGGGGCCGAGCACCGCAAGCTGCGGCGCGTCGATGCGCCAGTCCAGCTGGTCGCTGCCGGCGCCGAAGCTGCCCTTCGCGTTGATCACGTTCGGGCCGACGTGAAGGTCGACGTCGGCGTTCGACACGTGGCGCGCGTCGGCGGCGACTTTGGCGTAGCCGAACAGCGGCGCGTTCGCCAGGGTCGACGGCTGAAGGTTCAGGTTCAGCGCGCCGTGCCAGTCGGCGCCGAGGCGGCCGCTGAAATCGAAGGCGCCGTTGACGCTTCCCGGCAGGGGCGAGCCGAACGCCGCGGGATTGAACCTCTGCGCCGTGCCGCTGGCCTTCATTTCCATTACGCCGGCAGTCAGCCAGGCGTCGCCGCCGGCGTGCAGGACGCCGTTGTCGGCCTTGCGTGCGGCGGGTGTCCATCCGAGGCCGTTCGCATCGACCACGAAGCTGGTGCGCGGCGCGGCCATCGTGCCGGTGATCGCGCCGCTGGCTTTCAGCGCGCCATACAGGTCGCTGCGCGCCGCCGACAGCTGCTTGCCGTCGACGTTCCATAATAGGCGCTCGCCCGGCTTGCCGAAGCTGCCGCGCAGGTCGATCGCGTTCTGCCCGAGCGCCAGCGCGGCGTCGACGTTGCTGACGTGCGCTGCGTCCGCATCGAGCTTGCCTTTGCCCGACAGCGGCTGGTTGAACAGGCGGCTCGGGCGTAGCGTGAAGTCGGCCGCGACCTTCCACGCCGGCGCGACGTGGCCTGCGGCGTGGATGTCGGCATTCAGGTCCGCGACCGGATAGTCGCCCAGCGCGGCCGGATTGAAATGCGCGGCGCTGGCGTTGACCTTGAACTTCTGGTCGCCAGCCAGGCTGGCATTGCCGGTCAGGTCGACCCGCCCGGCGCCGACAGCCAGCCGGCCTTCCTCGATCGTCAGCAGGCTGTCTTCGAGCGAGGCGCGGGCGTCCAGCCGCAGGCCGCTGTCGGCCAGCCTGGCGATCAGCATCTGGCTATTGCCGGCGTTGGCCAGCTTGATGTCGCCGGCGATCTTCGTCGACTTCATTCGGCTGTGCAGCAACTTCAGGTCGATGCGGTCGGTGTGCAGCGCGAATTCGGCGGTGCCGAGGCCCTTGTCGTCCCTGGTGCGCGCGACGACGCCGCTGCCGGTGAACTTGCCGGCGGCGCCGAAGTCGACCAGCACATCACTGATGTCGAGCTGCGCCAGGCTGCCGCCCAGTTTTCCGCGCATCGCCCGCAGCGGCAGGCGCTGGTGGTCGATGGTGCCCGCCGGGCCCTGGTTGTCGATGGCGACGCTGCCGCTGACGTCGCGGTTGGCGCCGATCTTCGCGGCGACGGCGATCGACAGGTCCGCGGTCGGCAGCGCCGGGTTGAAGAAGCCGGGATCGATGCCGCGCCCGTTGATGGTCATTGCGCGCAGCGGAATCGGCTCGAACGGCGCCAGCGAGAATTTGGCGTCGCCCACCGCGGCGCCGGACTGGCCGTCTGCCGCCAGCTCGGTGGCGGTCAGGTCGCCGGTCGCGCGCAGGTTCAGCTGGGCCGGCTTCTGTCCCGCCTTCGGCTGGAGCTGGGTCAGGCTGCCTTTCGCGTCGAGCGCGAACGGTTTCGACGCGCCGATGCTGCCGTCGGCCTTGAGCATGCCGACGGTGGTGATGGCGCTGGCGTCGCGCAGCTGCCAGCCCTTGCGGTCGCCGTGCAGCTTGAAGCGCACGTCGGCCAGCACGGTGCCGGCGGTGGCGCCGGGCGGGATCATCTCGACCTTCGCGACCTGGCCGTCGGCGATCGCCAGCTCGAACGGCGGCGCCAGCGACACCGGCATTTTGGCCGGCTCGGTTTCGCGCAGCGCCCTGGTGGTCACGCTGGCCGCGCGCAGCTTGCTGATGGCGACGCCCTTCGACAGGTACTGCCATGGCGACCAGTCGATGTCGATGTTGTCGGCGTCGATCTGCTGGTCGGGACTCTTGAACACCGCATGCGCGATGTGCATCGACCCGTACAGCGATCCTGTCACGCCGGTCATGACGATGGCGCCGTTGCTGGACGTGGCGACGCGCTGCGCCAGCGTTTGCAGCGTGGCTTCGCGCCCGCCGTACCAGTAGGCGCCGGCCAGCAGCGCGGCGGTAATCGCGGCGGCGATGGCGAGGCGGCGCGGCCATCGGCGAGTGCGCACCGGCGGCAGCGCTTTTCCGGTGGGAGTGTCGTGGGCGGCCATCAGAACGTGAATCCCAGCGAGAAGTGCAGGCGCACTTTTTTGACGGCGTGGCCGTAAGCCACATCGACGTTGATCGGTCCGACCGGGCTGCGCCAGCGCGCGCCGATGCCGTAGCCGGACTTCGGATGCAGGTCTTTCAGCGAATCGGCCGCGTTGCCGGCGTCGTAGAAAAACGCCACGCCGTACGGCGGCTTGAACCAGTACTGGTATTCGGCGCTGCCGGTGAGCAGGTAGCGTCCCGGGACCACCGCCTTGCCCTCCATGACGCCCAGCTCCTGGTAGGCGTAGCCGCGCACCGACTGGTCGCCGCCGGCGCGGAACAGGAAGGTGCTCGGCACGCCGACCTTGCGCTTCGACGCCACGGCGCCGGCTTCGGCGCGCAGGATCAGCGTGCTGGCCGATCCGATCGGGCGGAAGTTGACGAAGCGGGTAGTGGCGCGGATGAAGCGCTCGTCGGTCAGCACCGGCAGCACGGCGCCGCCGATGGTGCCGTTGATGACGTAGCCGTCAGTCGGCGACAGCAGGTTGTCGAGCGCGCGCTTGGTGATGCTGTAAGTAAGGGGGACGCTCTTGCTGCTGGTGGTGCCGATCACGCCCGCGACGTTGCGCTGCTCGCTCAGGTATTCGAGCGTCACGCTGCGTTCGAGCAGCGGCGAACCCCAGGCGCGGCGCGCCGCCAAGGTCGAGACGCTCAGGCGCACGCCTTCCAGGTCGGTGCGCTCGAAGCCGGCGCCGATGCTGTCGTTGTAGCCTTGCGGCTTGGTCGGGAAGTAGAAGTCGGCGCGCGCGGTCTGGCGCAGCGTCTCCAGGACGACGTTGCTCTTCATGCGCAGGCCGAACACCGACAGGTCGTCGTAGCTGACCTGCGCGCGGTTGCCTGTATTGGTCGAATAACCGAGACCGGCGGAGACGTTCTTCTGCTTGTTCTCGGTCACGCGCACCAGCAGCGGCGTGGTCACGGGACCGACGGCGACGGCCGGCTTCGGCGCGCCTTTCTGCTCCTCGGTCAGCTGCTCGATGTTCTCGTCGAGAATGGCGGCCATGTCGGCGCTGACGTCGACGCCGCTGAAGTAGCCGGTGTCCTGCAGGCGCGCCTGGAATGCCTGCAGCGCCGCCTCGTTGTATTCCTCGCCCGGCTTGATCTGATTGAGGTTGGTGATGAGGGTGGCGGGGTAGCGCTTCAGCCCTTCGATGCGCAGCTCGCCGAAATGCACTTCGGGGCCGCTGTCGAGCACCACCTTGAGCAGCGCGCGGTGCATGTCGGGATCGACCGTCGCCTGCGATTCGACCAGCTGGGCGCGCGGATAGCGCACCTGCATCACCTGGCGCAGCAAGTTGCGCTTGGCCTGTTCCCAGTCCGCGGTGCGAAAGCGCGCGCCGACCGGCAGGCTCCATTTGGCGCGCAGCGCGTCGCCATTGAACTTGACCGCGGTCGCCGCGATCGGCTCGAAGCCTTGCAGCACCAGGTCGATGTCGCCGACCAGCACCGGCTGGCCCGGGTCGACCATCACGCGCGCCTGCAGCTGGCCGTTGCTGTCGTCGAGGCCCGCGCTGACCCTTGGCGAGTAGTAGCCTTCGGTGGCGACCAGCGTGCGCACCTGGTCGGGCGTGTTCTTGATCAGGCGCTGCAGCTGGTCGCGGTCGAGGCGCGGGTTGCCGCGCCAGCGCACCAGGTCGAGGTTATCTTCCAGCAGCTGCTCGAGGGGGCGGGGCGCGTCGATCCTGACGGTGTAAGGAACGCCTTGCGCCAGGGCGCCGGCCATGGCCAGCATGCCGAACACGGGCAACCCGATCTGTGCCAAAATTCGTGGTCGTGCCGGCGCATGCGCGGATCTGTGGTCGGGTCTTGCGAGAAACATGTCGCTCCATTCGGTAAATGCTGAGCGCATCTTACCGGATCGTTGAAATTGATGGCGAACGCCTCACCTGAAAGCCCTATCCATGTCGCATACCGATTCAGCCCTGGTCCTGTTCAGCGGAGGCCAGGATTCCACCACCTGCCTGGCCTGGGCGCTGGAGCGCTACGCGCGCGTCGAAACCATCGGTTTCGACTACGGCCAGCGCCACGCGATCGAGCTGACGGTGCGCCCGGCGGTGCTGGCCGGCGTGCGCGCGATCAAGCCGGAATGGGACGCGCGGCTGGGCGAGGACCACATGGTGGACCTGGCTATCATTGGCCAGATTTCGGATACCGCGCTGACCAGCAACGTCGAAATCGAGATGCTGGCCAACGGCCTGCCGAACACCTTCGTGCCGGGCCGGAACCTGCTGTTCATGACCGTGGCCGCGACGCTGGCGTACCGGCGCGGCTTGACGGTACTGGTGGGCGGCATGTGCGAGACCGATTTCTCCGGCTATCCGGACTGCCGCGACGACACCGTGAAGGCGCTGCAGGTGGCGCTGAACCTCGGCATGGCGACGCGCAGCAAGCTAGAGACGCCGCTGATGTGGCTCGACAAGAAGCAGACCTGGGAGCTGGCCAAGGAGGCCGGCGGCATGGCGCTGGTCGACCTGATCCGCGAGCAGACCCACACCTGCTACCTGGGCGACCGCGGTGCGCTGCACCCGTGGGGCTACGGCTGCGGCGCCTGTCCGGCGTGCGAACTGCGCGCGCGGGGCTATGCGCAGTTCGCGGCCGCCGAAGCCGCCGCCGGCTGATGATGAAGGCGCAGCTTGGCTGGCTGTGCCTCGGCGCGGCGCTGGCCGGATCGGCAAAGGCGAAGGAGCCTGTCCCGGCCGAGCTGGCGAAACGCCCGGTCGCGCTGGTGGCCGACGACTGGTGCCCGCAGCACTGCGAGTCCGACCCGAACCGCAAGGGATACATCGTGGACATCGTCAGCGGCGCGCTGGACGAGGAGGGCATTCCCTACACGATCGTGTATCGGCCGTGGACGCGCGCGCTGCGCCTGACGGAGCTGGGCACCTACGACGGCGTGCTGACGCCGACCGTCGCCGGCTACGCGCAGTTTCAGTTCCATCGCGAGGCGGTGGGCTACCAGCAGTACTGTTTCTACGTGAACGCCGATTCGTCCTGGACCTATTCGGCGCCGAAAGACCTGCTCGGCAAGCGCGTCGGCTACCTGAAGGAGTCGGGCTTCGGCCATCTCGGGTCGTACATGGCCGCGAACAAGGGCGCCATCAAGGTCGAGGAGTTCGCCAGCAGCGACGACTTCATCCGCCGCATCTTCAAGTTCCTCGCCGCGGGGCGCGCCGACACGGTGATCATGACCACCGACGTGTACGACATGGCGGTGCGGTCGGGCGATACGCCGCGCACGTTTCGCAGCGCCGGCTGCCTGGCCAGCGAAAAGCTGGCGGTCGGTTTGACGAAGGCGCATCCGGAACGCTCGCGCCTGATCGGCGAAAGGCTCGACAGCGGCATCCGCAAGCTGCGCCAGTCGGGCCGCCTGAAGTCCATCCTCGATGAATACGGCATCGCAATGTGGCCGGCCTCCCAGCGTTAGCGGCGCGCCGATTATGCAATATTTCGCATAATTTCCGGGTCCCATCGCGACTGGCTAGAACCAGCCGCGCTCGATCATCCTGACTTGCATGAAGCGGGCGAACAGCGCGTTCTCGAACGGCGTCGGATGGACGCTGTCGGCGAACAGGTAGTGGCTGACATCGCCGGCGATAAGGTTGCTGCCGTTGCAGGCCAGCGAATACCCCTGCAGCGCATTCGGACCGCAGGCCGGCGTGGTGATATTGGTCAGGCCGTAGGAGGCCGGAGTGAGCGCCTGGTCGTGGGTGAACGCGAACGCGTCGGCCAGCAGCACCTTCGGCTGGCCGGCGACGCCGTTCTTGAGCTGCTCGTTGAAGGCGGCGACCATCGCCTTGATCAGCTCCTGCACCGATGCCGGCTGGGCCAGCGACGACGGGGTATTGGCGAGGTCGCCCAGGTTGCCGAGCACGACGAAGTTGGCGCCCTTGCCGACCAGCTGGTTGTTCACCAGCGCGGCCAGCTCGGCGCCGGCGCCGCCCATCGCGGCGACCAGCGCCGGTCCATGGTCGGCGGCATATTGCGCGCCCGCCGCGGCGCCCGCGGCCTGCGCGTCCACCTGCGCCTGCGCCACCATCGGGCCGTAAACGGCGGGATCGGCGACCGCGGCGTTGCCCGGCTGCCGCGCCGCTTCCGCCACCGCGGCCTGCACCACGCTGGCGTCGGTGTGACCGGGGCGCGCGGCTTCGGCCCGCAGCGCCGCGCCGATCGCCGCCGCCGCCGCCGCGGGATCGCTGGCGCCGGCCGCAAGCTGCGCCGTCAGCGAGCTGCCGAACTTCGCGGCGCCCGCCGCCTGGCCGGCCGCGGCGGCATCGGCCGCGAGCTGGTCGAGCAGGGACAGGGCATCGTTGCCGCCCCCCGACACGAACACCAGTTCGTCACCCTTGAATTTGCCGCCGGAGCGCGCCAGGTGGTTGGCGATCTGCGTCGCCACCGGCACGGTGAGCTGCCCCAGCGGCGAGCCGGTCAGCTTGTTGCGCGGGCCGACGGGATTGTTCACGCGCGCGCCGCCCTGGGCATAGCCGAAGCAGCCGGGATGGTCGGTGACCGGCACCGAGAAGCCCAGGCTGGCGTCGCCGTCGAGTCCGGTCTGCGCGGCGCAGGGAGCCGGCAGGCCCAGTTGCGCGGCGATGACTTCGGTCCAGTTCTTGCCGGTGAGGGTGGGATTGATTGCGGTGTTGTCGCCGTTGATGGTGTACTTGCCGCCGCGCGCCGCGGCCACCGCGCCGACCGCGTAGGTACCGACGTCGGACAGACTGTCGCCGAAGGTCACCTGTGCACTGTAGTGATTGCGCTTTGGCTGATCGCTGTCGCTGTGGCTGCCGCCGCATGCTGTCATCAGCGCGGCCACCAGCAGGGCCAGCAATAGATTGATTGTCCGCATGATCACTCCCGTATGGAAATGTAGCGAGGAAATCGAATAAGAACGTCGCGCACGGAGGCGTTTCGCACTCCCTTCAATATGCCAGCGTTCTCTCGGCGGCGGCACACGATTGCCGGGATTGTCGAGTTAGAGGTGGTCGATCAAAGCGGGCTGTCGCGGCCGGCCGGCGCCGCCGCCGTGGTATGATTCAGCCCCAGCCATGGCGTTGTTGCGCCGCGGCGCCATCACCGTATGCCACGCCCTCCATGCGCCTCGCCCTCCTCACCGACCTGCACGCCAATCGCGAAGCGATGAGCGCCTGCCTGGCGCACGCCGAGCAGCAAAAAGCCGACCAGTACGCGTTCACCGGCGACTTCGTCGGCTACGGCGCCGATCCGGCATGGGTGGTGGACACGGTGATGCAGTACGTCGCGCGCGGCGCGGTGGCGGTGCAGGGCAACCACGACTACTCGGTCACGCGCGAGACGCGCCCGCAGATGCACGCCGAGGCGCGCGAGGTGATCGAATGGACGCGCGGCCAGCTGAACGCCGAGCAGATGGCCTTCCTGGGCGCGCTGCCGCTGACCGAGGAACGCGGCAACATGCTGTTCGTGCACGCCAGCGCTTCCGATCCGATCAAGTGGGAATACGTCACCGGCATCGAAGAGGCCGAGCGCAGCCTGCGCGCCACGCATTGCAAGATGGTGTTCTCGGGCCACGTGCACAAGCCCTCGCTGTTTCGCCGCGCCGACGACGGCCGCATGGGCAGCCATACGCCGGCGCCGGGCGCCCGCATCGCGATCAAGCCGCAGCACCAGCACCTGGTCATCCCGGGCGCCGTGGGCCAGCCGCGCGACGGCAACTGCAGCGCGTGCTACGCCTTGTACGACGATGTCACGCGCGAGCTGTCCTACTTCCGGGTGCCTTACGACCACGGCGCCGCGGCGCGCCGGGTGATCGCCTCCGGCCTGCCGATCGTGTTCGCGATGCGCCTGATCGAAGGCATTTGAAGCGCGCTTAAACGGTCTGCGCCTTGAGGCGGTTGCGGCGCGAACGGCCCATGAAGAACCAGATAATCGCGACCGGGATCAGGATCGGCAGCAGCAGCGGCGAGATCGCGGCGGCGACCACCAGCGCGGCCAGCGCGAGGGCGAACACCACGATCACGCCGACGCCGGCGAACACCACTGCCAGCACCGCCCCGACGAACAGCATCACCAGCGCCGCGATGATCATGCCGCCGCCGGCGAACAGCAGTCCCAGCACGGCGCCGAGCGGGCCGCCGACCTCCTCGCCGTCGATGTCGAAGGTCATGCCGGATCCATGTCCGAACAAATTCCAGGCCAGCAGGGCGAACAGGAACAGGATGACGAAGGGGGCGATTTTTTTCATGCCAGGGCCTCTTTGTGTGGTGAACGATTCGAGTGGGTATGCATGCACTGTAGCGATGCGGCCCGGGGCGAGCCATCGGATTG
Source organism: Massilia sp. P1_C10 (assembly GCF_056406475.1). Classification (NCBI taxonomy): domain Bacteria; kingdom Pseudomonadati; phylum Pseudomonadota; class Betaproteobacteria; order Burkholderiales; family Oxalobacteraceae; genus Massilia; species Massilia sp. P1_C10. Next base: position 77,004 of record NZ_JBFUAC010000008.1, on the reverse strand, counting down.
CGACAGACTGCAATTTCGGCGGGTCGGGCGCGGCCAAAGGGGCGATGAATTGCGCGGTGCGCCGCGGGTTTTCCATTTGTGCGGCGCGCAAAGATGCGGTCAGGTCCGCCGGACCTGACCCCGTAGCTGTAGAATGGCGCCTTGAGAATTTGAAAGCGCACACATGAACGACCACGCAGAAGAACACCAGCCGGACGACGACGAACCGGTGCAGGAACCGCGCCTGTGGAAGGGCAACGGCTGGACCGCGAAGGTCATCAAGAATGAGGACGACGAGGGCTGGGCGGTGGCGATGATCAAGGACGGCGAGCCGGAGCCGGCGCTGGTCGGCCCCTGGACCATGGGCCGCGACAAGAAGAACCCGAAGCCGCTCGACACCAACGCCTTCAACACGCTGGTCAAGACCGCGGCCGAAGTGCTGCGGCGCCACGAGCAGCAGCTGCACGCGCAGCTGCACAAGAGCGTCATCGTGTTTGCCAACGGCGGCGAGCTGAAGGTCACGCTGGACATCATCCCGGACGACGAGCATCCGTACGCGCTGCTGTCCGCCACCGACGAGATGGGCGAGCGCATCGCCCAGGTCAAGGTGAGGCCGGACTTCAAGCTGTCGCCGTCGAGCGCCTCGGACTGGGTCGAGAAGGATTTCCCGGCGCCGCGCGCCTAAAAGCCACACTTTCCGTCCTTTTGTTAAACGGCCGGAGCCGATCCGGCCGGGGAACTGCTAATATTTCCCCGATGCACTAACAAGAGGATCACGATGGAAGAAAGCCGTCTCAATCGACTGGAGACTGTGCAGGCGATGCTGCTCGAACTGGGGCAGATGTCCACCACCTGCAGCGATATCACCGAATTCATCCGCGCCGTGCACCGTTCGCTCGGGCGCATCATGTATGCCGCCAACTTCTACGTCGCGCTCAAGGAGAACGACGAAGGCGGCGTGCGCTTCGTCTACTTCGTCGACGAGGTGGACGAGACCATCGACCCCGACAAAGTCATCACGCTCGCGTCGCCCAACCAGTCGCCGACGGCGTGGGTGATCCTGAACCGCAAGAACCTGTTCATGTCGGCGGGGGACGACCCCGTCGCTCATCCCGAGCGCGTCGGCTGGGGCATCGGCAGCACCGCCGAACAGTGGATGGGCTGCGCGCTGCTCGACCAGCAGCACCAGGCGCTGGGCGCCATCGTCATCCAGAGCTATACGCCGGATCACACTTTCAGCGAAGAAGACCAGGCGCTGTTCGCGCTGCTGGCGAACCACGTGTCGAACGCGCTGCAAGGCCTGCAAAGCATGGACCGGCTGGAGAAGGCGGTGCACGAGCGCACCGCGGCGCTCGAGCAGAAGAACGCGGCGCTGCAGGAAGCGCAGTCGGAGCTGGTGCGCCAGGAGAAGCTGGCGTCGCTGGGCCGCCTGGTGGCCGGCGTGGCGCACGAGATCAACACGCCGCTGGGCATCTGCGTGACCGCGACCAGCCACCTGGTGCAGGAACTCAAGCTCACGCGCGAGGACCTGGCGGCCGGCGTCATGACCGCCGAGAGCCTGGACTCCTTCCTCGACATCGTCGACCAGTCGCTGCGCATCATGACCACCAACACGCAGCGCGCGGCGGCGCTGGTGCGCAGCTTCAAGCAGGTGGCGGTGGACCAGTCGTCCGACGACATCCGCAATTTCAACCTGAGGACCTACCTGCACGAAGTGCTGCTGTCGCTGCAGCCGAAGCTCAAGGGCCGGCCGGTGAAGGTGGAGATCGACTGCCCGGCCGAGATCCTGATGGAGAGCTTCCCCGGCGCGGTGTCGCAGATCGTCACCAACATGGTGATGAATTCGCTGGTGCACGGCTTCGAGGATGGGCGGCCCGGGTCGATCGCGATTCGCGCGGCGCTGGAGGACGACGACATGGTGGTGTTCGACTACGCCGACGACGGCGCCGGCATGGATGCCGACACGCTGGCCAAGCTGTTCGATCCCTTCTTCACCACGCGGCGCGGCAGCGGCGGCAGCGGTCTGGGTGCGCACATCCTGTTCAACCTGGTGACCGGGTCGCTGGGCGGGACGGTGAAGGTGGAGAGCGCGCCTGGGCAGGGGCTGAAGTATCACCTGCGGTTTCCGCGCAGCCGGCGCAAGGAGCGGCGCGCGGCGTAAACGAAGCTGTTCCTTCGTTACGCGGCTCCGACAAAACCGGGGTCAGGTCCGACGGACCTGACCCCGGCAATTGGTCCGCGGCGTATCCCTAATCCGGCCAGCGGCGGTTGATGTCCACCGCCTTGTCGATATTCGCAATCAGCAGCTCGACGAACTTCGGATCGAGATGGCGCCCCGCGACTTCGCGCAGGTGGCCGGTGACCTGGTCGATCGGCCACGCCTCCTTGTAGCAGCGCTTGTGGCACAGCGCGTCGAACACGTCGGCGACCGCGACGATGCGCGCGTACAGGTGGATGTCGTGACCCTTCAAGCCTTGCGGGTAGCCGGTGCCGTCGAATTTTTCGTGGTGCTGGTGCGCGATCACCGCGGCGGCCTTGAGGATCGGGCGCGACGAGCCGTCCAGGATCGACAGCCCGACGTTCGGATGCTGCTTCATGATCTCCCACTCGCCTTCATCGAGCTTGCCCGGCTTGAGCAGCACCGAATCGGGAGTGGCGATCTTGCCGATGTCGTGCATCGGCGCCGCGTGCATCAGCACCGCAGTTTCGTCGTCGCTCATGCCCGACGCCTGCGCCAGCAAATGGCACACCTGCGACATGCGGCGCACGTGGTTGCCCGCTTCGTGCGAGCGCGATTCCACCACGTCGCCCAGGCGCAGGATCAGTTCGGCCTGGGTATCGGTGATCTCCTGGTTCAGCAGGATGTTGTCGAAGGCGATGGCGACGCCGGAGCAGAACACTTCGAGCAGCTGCGCGTCGATGTCCGAGATCTCTTCGACGCCCTTGAGCACCAGCAGCGAGGCCTTGCCGCTGCTGTTGGGGAAGAAGCCGACGTAGGTGTCGCCGTGCAGGCGCGAGATGCGGTTGCGGCGCGCGTCGTCCAGCTGGGCGATCAGCTCCGGCGAAATGACGTCGCCGTCGATGTCGCCGATTTTCGCCAGCACTTCGTATTCGGTCTCGCCCGTGATCAGGCTGGCGCCGGACAGGCGCAGCAGCATGCTCTGCTCGAGGCGCAGCAGCGCGACGACTTGCTGCAGCAGGCCGCTGGCGAAGTCCTTCAGGTTACGCTGCTGGAAAATGTGGGCCGAGGCGGCGATCACGCGCTCGAGGCCTTCGCGATAATTGTGCTGGGCGCGGCGCGCGTCCTCGACCTTCATGATGTCGCGGTAGGCGCGCAGCGCTGCGAACGTCGTCGTGAACAGCTTGGTGCGATCGAGCTCGGTCTTTTCCTTGTAGTCGTTGATGTCGTAGTCGACGATCACGCGCTCTTCCGGCGCCTGGCCCGGCTGGCCGGTGCGCAGCACGATGCGGGTGAACTGGTTGTCCTGGTCCTTGCGCATCCAGCGCGCCACTTCCAGGCCGCTGTCTTCCTTCTCCATCACCACGTCGAGGAACACCAGCGCGATGTCGGTCTCGCGCGCCAGGATTTCCTTGGCTTCGGCGCCGCTGTAGGCGTGCAGGAAGGTCAGGGCGCGGTCGTCGAGCCGGAAGCGCGACAGCGTCAGCTTGGTGACGTCATGGATATCGGGTTCGTCGTCGACGAGCAGGACTTTCCATGGGGCGAGCTTGGGCGCGGCGGACGACAGAAAAGACATGGGGCGAATTCCGATACCGTAGGATGTCAATGCAACAAGATTACATTGCTTAATAGCAGGCTTTGCGACGATTGTAGTATGAGAAATGCCTGATAACAACAAACATTGTTAAATTGGATTCCGGGTCACAACAGGCCCTAGGCTGCGGGATAGCGCTTCTGGCAACGTTCGCAAAAGAAGCTGCGGCGCTTGGTGTGCCCGAGGTGGGCCTTTTTGAAGGGGATGTCGCAGCGCGGACAGGTGACTTTCTTGTGCGCCAGCCAGTGCTGGCGCAGCACGAAGGCCTTCTTCCATTCGAGGAAATCGAAGCTGTAGTTGCGCGCTTCGGCCACCAGCTGACGCAGCTTGGCCGGCGGCAGCGCGCCGACCGTCGACAGCGGATGCACCCGGATGCGGAACAGCACCTCGTTCTTGATGATGTTGCCGACGCCGGCGAAAATGGTCTGGTCCAGCAGGGCGTCGCAGGCCAGCGTATCGGGCGCGGCGCGCAGCTTCTTCAGCGCCCTGGCCGCGCTCCAGGTGTCGGACATCACGTCGGCGCTCCAGTCGTACACCGCGTCCAGGTCCGGATCGACTTCCTTGATCGAGCAGCCGTAGAAATTGATCGCGCCGCCGTCTTCCATGCCCAGCGCCAGGCGCGGCGGGCGGTCCTTCTCCTCGTCGATGCGATAGCTGCCGAACAGCATGAAGTGGACCCGCAGCACGATTTCCGGCAGTTCGATGATGAACTGCTTGCCGAACGAGCGCAGCGACAGGATCGGCTGTCCGACCAGCCCGGCCGGGTCGACCGCGGTGGTATTGCCCTTGGCGCTGACGATGTGCTGGCCCTCGAAGCGGGCGGTTTCTTCTTTCAGGATGACGATCGATGGTCCTTCCGGCATGGCGCTCCTCCTTTTCGCCATTCTGGAACGGTTCGCAGAATCCGCCCGTGCGCGGCTTAACATTTCGATACAAACCTGCGTTGTCAGGAACAAACGCGCGGGCGGAATCGGCGTATATTTGCAGTCGGGGGAATCCCTCCACAGCGAGTGAAGGAATCGGACATGAGCACCACATTCAAGAGCGTGGCCCTGGCGGGCCTGTTAGCGTTGGCGGCGGGCGGCGCGTCGGCCGGCGTGACGGTGACGTTTAACCATCCCGAAGAATTCCGGGACATGCCGTTTTCGCCGTGGGATCGCGAGCAAGTCCTGAAAGAGCTGGGCGACCACTTTGCGCTGCTGGGGCGCAAGCTGCCGCCGGGGCAGGATCTGCGCATCGAGGTGCTCGACCTGGACCTGGCTGGCCAGATGCGGCATGGCCGGATGGGCAACGACATCCGCGTGCTGCGCGGCGGGGCCGACTGGCCGCGCATGGTGATCAGGTACAGCGTCGAGTCGAACGGCCAGGTGATCAACAGCGGCGAGGACCAGCTGCGCGACATGATGTACATGGACCGCAGCAATCCGTATTTCGACGGCGAGCCGCTGCGCTACGAGAAGCGCATGATCGACGACTGGTTCAAGGAGAAGTTCGGCATCCGCCGCCGCGGCTGATGCAAATGGGGTCAGGTCCGCGGGACCAGACCCCAACATGGTTTACTGCGCCTTCTTCTCGATGCGGCGCTGCACGTTCGCCATCACGTCCTTGACCGCATAGTCGGACGGCACCGCGAACAGCGACGCGGCCGGCTCTTCGCGCTTGATGCTGCCGAGGCGATAGATGTTGTCCCCCGTGCGCGGGTCGCTGTGCTTCGTCAGCACCGTCACCTGCAGCTCCGGCGAGAACCAGGTCTCGTCCGACACCACGATCGCGTTGCGGTTGCCCACCTCACCGGCCGGAATCTCGTAGCTGCGCATCTTGCCTTCGGCCTTGATGCCGTCGATGTCGCGCGTGCCAAGGTCCTTCGTGGTCGCCTTGGACGACCATTTCGAATCACCGAAGGCGCCGGCCAATGCGCCGAGACGAACCTGGAGGTCGCCGCCAGGTGCGAGCAGCATATGGTGGCGCCCCTCGATCTTCATCCGTTCCGCCTTGTCGATCTCGATCTTGACGTCGTCGCCCTGGTCGCCGGCATGGCGAATGATGATCTCGCGGCGCTCCCTCATCTCCGGCAGCTTGCCTTCCTTGCGCAGCGCTTCGATGCGGGCGCGCGCCGCTTCGGCCGCAGCGGCGTTCAGCTGCTTGTTCGGCGCGATCTGCGTCGCCGTCTTCTCGCGCGGGTTGAGGATGTAGGTCGTGCCGCTGACCGGATCGTGGATCGTGATGTGGCGCACTTCGCCCTTGGGGTCGCGCATCTCCTGGCGCGTGCGGCCGGCGCCGTCGCGGTAGGTCATCGAGGTGGTCTTGTGGGTGATCTGGTTGCCGTCGGCGAGGTTCTGCACGCGCTCGGTGATGACCTCCGCGGTGTACGGCAGGTTCTTTACCGGCCTGCCGGCGAAGCGCATGCCTATACCGGCAAAGGCGTTGGCGTCGAAAGCCCGCACCTCGCGCACTTCGCGGGCGACGACCCGATTCTCTTGTCGCTCGCCCTCGGATTCGGCGGCAAGGGCAGGGACAAACAGCGTGGATAGCAGTGCGGCCAGAATGAAGTTAGTGCGTTTCATGTCGTTCCTCTTGGTTGGGTGGGTGTTATTCGGACGCCAGGCGCAGCGCCAGTGGATGGCCGTCGAAGCCGATCAGCATTTCGGCCTTCACCATGTCGCCGGCGTTTTCCGGATTGACCGCCACGCCCAGCGCGGCCAGCGAAGAGCGCGGCACGGTGGTTTCGAGCATGCGCGGCGCCGGGTCGTGGGTGATGCGCTCGTAAGAGTCGAGGGCGATGAAGGCGCTGTCGTCGCTCGCCGGCTGGAACGGCGCGCGCGGCACCGCCAGCACCGCCAGCAGCACGGCGGCCGCCGTGCCGAAGACGCCGGCGATGCGCCACGGCGCGATCGCGTACCAGCGGCGCGGCTTGTGATGTGCGGCGAATGCGGCCATCAGCTCCTTGCGCACGCCGCGCGGCGCATCGAGGCCGGCCATCTCGGCGCGCAATGCGTCGAACGGGGAGGGAAGGGCGGTGTCGCGGGTGTCGGTATCGTTCATGGCGGGCCTCTCAGGCGGCGGTATGCATGGCGGGTCGGTGGGCGCCCAGGCGCCTGGCCAGGGCGGCGCGTCCGCGCGACAGGCGCGACCGGACGGTGCCGATGTCGATGCCGCAAATGGCGGCGATCTCGCTATAGGAGCGGTCGTGCATCTCGAACAGGATCAGCACGTCGCGGTAATGGGGCGGCAGCTGCGCCAGCGCGCGCCGCACGTCGGCGGCCTGCTCGTCGCACAGCATGCGGTACAAAGGTTCGGCGTCCTCGCCGGCGGCGGTGTCGTCCTCGTCGTCGGGCGCGGCGACCGCGCGGTCCTGCTTCATCGCCAGGTTGCGCGCGACGCCGAACAGGAAGTTTTGCAGCGCGCCGCGCAGCGGATCGAAGCGCAGGCTGCCGGTGAGCAGGCCCATGAACACTTCCTGGACGATGTCGGCGGCGGCGTCGGACGAGCCGCAGCGCAGCACGCAGTAGCGGAACAGCGGGCCCTGGTGGCGCAGGTACAGCGCCTCGAAGGAGGCGGCAGCGCCCGCGCGCGCCTGGCGCAGCAGTTCGGTGTCGGAAGGGTCGGTAGTGGTCGTCATGGCGTGGCTCTCAATGGTATTCCCATCTGCACGCCGAAAAGTTCCAACTATTTTTGGACGGGGCTAATCGAGCCAGTTCACGCGGGGGAACTTGGAGCGGAAGTCGTCGGTCATGGCGACCACCTGGCCGGCCTTGTAGTTGAAGAAGACGAAGCCGGATTTGGCCATGGCGATCAGTTTCTTGTCGCGCGGCCGGGTGATGCGGAAGGTGATATCGCCGCCGTACTTGTTGAAGTCCATGACGCCGACCTCGAACAGCAGCTGGTCGTGCGCGTGCGCTTCGGCGCGGTAGGTCGTGGCCAGGTCGGTGACGATGATGCCGCTGCCGTCGCGCTCCGTTTCGGGGACGCCGAATTCGAACAGGAAGCGCGCGCGCGCCTCGGAGATCATCGAGATCATCGAGTCGTTGCCGAGGTGGTTGGCGCCGTTGATGTCCGTAACGCGGACCGTCATGGGCGTGGAGTAGACGTATTGGTCTTCGGGGAAGTCGAGGTGTAAGCGTGCCATGGCAGCGATTTTACCTCGTCATCCGCCGGCCCGAACGATTTTGTAGATCGTGCCGTTGGCCGCGATCACATACAGCTCGCCATCGGCGTCGGTCCCGAACGAGACGACGTTGCCGATCCTGGCCACCGGCCAATTGGTCTGCTCGGACACGCCGGCGCTCGAATACAGCACGCTTTTCAGGAAGCCGCTGCAGTAGTCGGAGTAGAAGTAGCGTCCGGCCAGTTCCGGAATCGCCTTGCCGCGGTAGACGTAGCCACCGATGATCGCGCAGGCGCCCGCGCCATGGTCATAGTCGAACGCCGGCGCGGTCAGGCCGGCGCTGCTGCAGGTGGTCGCGTTGTAGCAGATCGCGCCTTCGAAGACGTTCCAGCCGCAGTTCAGGCCCGCCAGCGTCGCCGCGCTGATGTCGACCTCCTCGCGCTGCCCCTGGCCGACGTCGGCGATGTACAGCTGGCCGGCGTCGAACGCGAAGCGCCATGGGTTGCGCAGGCCGTAGGCCCAGATTTCGGCGCGCTTCCCGGCCTGGCCGGCGAACGGGTTGGATGGCGGAATGGCATACGGGGCGCCGGCCGTCGCTCCGCTGACGTCGATGCGCAGCAGCTTGCCGAGCGCGCTGCCGAGATTCTGGGCGTTGCGCGGCGGATCGCCCGCGCTGCCGCCGTCGCCGGTGCCCAGGTACAGGTAGCCGTCCGGACCGAACGCCAGCAGGCCGCCGACGTGGTTGGTGAAATTCGGGTGCGCGATGCGCAGGATTTCCAGCGCCGAGGTTGAATCAGCCAGGTTGGGGTTGCCCGAGACGGTGCGCCGCTCGACGATGATGTTGGTGGCGGCGTCGGTGTAATACACGTAGAAGCGGCCGTTGCTGGCGAACTGAGGGTCGAAGGCCATCGACAGCAGGCCGCCTTCGCCGGCCACGGTCACCCTGGCGCTCATGTCGAGGAAGGGAATGGCCAGTACCGCGCCGTTCTGGCGGATGCGGATGCGGCCGGCCCGCTCGACGATGAACTGGCGCGGGTCGCCGGGCGGCGATACCATGAATATCGGGCTGTCGAGGCCGCTGACGAAGGTGCTCAGCGACAAGGTGAGCGGCGTCGGCGCCGGGGCCGGCGGTGCGGGTGCGTCCGGCCCGGTCACGCCGGAGCCGCCACCGCCGCCGCCGCAGGCCGCGAGCAGCAGCGTGGCTATCAACAGCAACTTGCGCGCGCAATCGATCAGCATCACAGCCTCCCCGACGACCTTTTACTGTCGGATTTTACGCGCCGCGATGGTGGGCGGCGCGCGCTAGCGGGTCAGGCGGTACAGCAGCAGTGCGGTGCGGATCGCGGCCCGCTCGACCGAGGCGGGATCGAGGTCTTCCTCCGGCGAGTGCATGCCGCGTCCGCTCGCGCCCAGCCCGTCCAGGCTGTCGACATACGGCGCCGCGAACTGCACGTCGCCGGCGCCGCGCGCCTCGGCCGGCACCGCGTCGACCAGGCCCAGGCCGGCGTCGGCGCTGGCCTGCGAGTACAGATCCAGCAGCTTCAGGTTGCCCGGGGTGACGGCCATCGGCGGATACGATTCGGTGAAGCGCACGCTGGCGCCGGCACCGGGCAGGCTCTGCGCGACGATCGCGCGCATTTTGGCGTGGGCGCGGTCGCGCTGGGCGTAGTCGAGGTAGCGCAGGTCGCCCTTGACGATGACGCGGTTGGCGATCACGTTGGTCTTGCCGAACGCGGTGCCGCGCGACATCGCCGCGTCATAGCCGACGTCGGTGCCGCCCAGGATGACGCCGGGATTGAAGGTCAGGCCGGGCTCGATCACCTGCTGGCGGAAGCCGTCGAGGATGCGCGCCGCTTCGTACACCGCGCCGTAGCCGGAGCCGGCGCTGAAAATTCCGGACGAGTGGCCTTGCTTGCCGGTGACTTCGAGTTCGAAGCCCGACGAGGCGCGCCGCCCGACGGTGCCGGTGGCGCGGCCGTCGGCGGTGGGGATCGTGCCCTCGAAGCTGAGCGCGACGTCGCTGCGCTTGGCCAGCTCGACCAGGTCCCCGCGCGACACCGATTTCGGGTCGCCGGCGTTTTCCTCGTCGCCGGTGAACAGCACGGTGATGCGCGCGCCGTCGAGCACGCCGGCGCGCTGGAGGGCCCGCAGCGCCTGGATCACCACCACGTCGCCGCCCTTCATGTCGCTGACGCCCTGGCCGCGCACGCGGTCGCCGTCGCGCGCCCATTTCTGCACCGGGCTGTCGGCTTCGAACACGGTGTCGAGGTGGCCGAGCAGCAGCACGCGCTTGCCCTGGCCGCCCTCGCGGGTGGCCAGCAGGTGGCCGGCGCGGCGCATTGCCGGCGGCATGTCGATCCAGCGGGTGCGGAAGCCGAGCTGGTCGAATTCCTTGCGGAACAGGTCGCCCACCGCGCGCACGCCGGCCGGGTTCATGGTGCCGCTGTTGATGTTCACGCTGCGTTCGAGCAGGGCGAGGGCGTCGGCCGATTGCGCCTTCACTTCGGCGACGATGCGCTGCTCGGCCGGCGTCAGTTCGGCGGCGTGGCCGGCGCCGGCCAGCGCTAGCAGGAGGGCGGCGATCGGCGCGCGCATCATGCCGCGTCCAGCCGCTTGTTGCTCACCTGGACCGAGGCGGTCTGGATCAGGCCATCCACCACTTCGTAGATCGCCACCATGTCGACCTTGCCCGTGCCTTCCGGGAACGTGCGGGTGACTTCCTCATGGTCGATCACGATGTTGCCCATGACCACGCGCTGGCGCAGGCGCGCATGCAGGTTCGGCTCGGCCAGGCGGCCCGCCATGCGCTCGCGCATTTCGGCGTGGCCACTGGCGATCAAGGTGGCGGGATGGCCGTACTGGCGCGCGTCGGGCGCGTAGGTGGCGAGCAGGGCGTCGATGTCGCGGGCGTTGTAGGCGTCGAGCTGGCGCTGGACGACGGCGTCGGGGGAAGCTTGGTTGGTCATCGTGTCGGTTGGGCAAGAGTTTATCGCCCGCCGATTGTACGACTTTTATGCGCCGCGGCCCAAGGGCTGGGGACTAGGCGTCCCCGTCGCTCCGGCGGACCTGCCCCCGGGTTTGTCGCCGCCGCGAGTGCTGCCACCGCAGAAACGTCTACGCCGGCAGCATGGCCCCGAAATCCTCAGCCGGCACCGCGTGCCCGAACAGGAAGCCCTGGGCGAAGTCGCAGCCGGCTTCGCGCAGCATCGCCGCCTGCTGGCGCGTCTCGACGCCCTCGGCGATCACGCGCAGGCCCAGCTTGTGCGCCATCACGATGATCGCCTCGCACAGCGCGACATTGGCGGCGTCGTATTCGAGGTTGTAGACGAAGGACTTGTCGATCTTGAGGAAGTCGAGCGCGAACTTGCGCAGGTAGGACAGCGACGAGTAGCCGGTGCCGAAATCGTCGAGCGAAATCTTGATGCCGGCCTGCTGGAACGCGAGCAGCTGCTTGAGCACGTCGGCATCCGACGCCAGCAGCAGTCCCTCGGTGATTTCCAGCCCCATCTCGGGCACCGTTGCCGCGGTGCCGGGCGCATGGCCGTTGGACAGCCACTTCCGGCAGTTCTGGCCATTGCCTTCGTAGAACTGCACCGGCGACACGTTGACGTTGATGGTCAGCTGCGGCTCGCGCTGGCGCCAGTCGCGGGCCTTGACCAGCGCCTGCTGGTAGACCCAGTCGCCGATGATCGAGATCAGGCCGGTGTGCTCGGCGATCGGGATGAACTCGACCGGGCTGATCTCGCCGCGCTCCGGATTGTGCCAGCGCACCAGTGCTTCGGCCTTGCGGATTGTGCCGGTGTTCATGTCGACGATCGGCTGGTAGTAGACCTCGAGCTGTCCGGTCTCCACCGCGCGGCGCAGCTCGTTGGAGAGCGCCATCCGGCTTTGCGCCGCGTCCTGCATGCTGCTCTTGAAGTAGGTGAAGCGGTTGCGCCCGCGCTCCTTGGAGCGGTACATGGCCTGGTCGGCGTTGCGCAGCAGGTCGCCGGCGTTGCCGGCGTCGCGCGGGAAGATGGTGATGCCGATGCTGGCCGAGATGTAGGCCAGTTCGTCGCCGACCATGAAGGGCCGCGCCAGGTCCTCGCACAGCTTTTGGGCGATGTCGGTGACCGACGCGACTTCGTGCAGGCCAGCCAGCGTGATGGTGAATTCGTCGCCGCCCAGGCGCGCCACCGTGTCGCTGTCGCGCACGTGGCCCTGCAGGCGCTGGCCAACCGCCTTGAGCAGCATGTCGCCGGCCTCGTGGCCGCGGGTGTCGTTGATTTCCTTGAAGTGGTCGAGGTCGATGAACAGCAGCGCGAGCGGCAGCCCGCTGCGCTGCGATTTCTTGATGTCGATCTCGAGCCGGTCCTGGAACACGTTGCGGTTGGCCAGGCCGGTCAGGCGGTCGACGTTCACTTCGCGCAGCGCCTGCTCGACCTGCCGGCGGTCGTGCACCTCGTGGCTCAGCGCGTGCGCCTGCTGCTGCAGGGCCGCGATAGTGCGCCGAAGCGAGGAGCGCTCGATGTGCGGATCGTAGCTTTCGGCCGGCAGGACGTCGGTGTGCAGCGTGCACACTTCGTGGAAGGTGGCCATGTCGTCGGCGGTCGGGAAGGCCGACAGCGGGTAGGCGCACAGCAGCGTGAAATCGAAATGGCGCAGCAGGTTGTTGAAGTAGCGTTCGACGTGGACCGCGGCGTCGTGCTTGACCGGCGGGCACAGCTGACAGCGCGGCTGGGTGCGCAGCAGCGCCACCATTTCGCCGAACACATAGAGCTTGCCGGCGTGCGATTCGCTGGCGTCGAGGATGACGTTGCCGATGGTGTCGCGGAAGCGCGCCTCGTCGGGGTGGCCGTCCTGCATGAACAGCGGCAGCGCCATGTCGGCTTCGAGGCGCATGTACTGGCCGTGGGTTGCGATCCGGTCGCCGTCGAGCAGGTCGCGGCCGCGCAGGGCCTTTTCCAGGCGCGCCAAATGGTCGCCGGTGGCAATCGCGATTGCCGTGTCGCCGGCCTTGAGTGCGGAGCCGACAAAGTCCACCAGGCCCTTGATGAGGAAAGTGTCGTCCTCGTAGAACTGTACGATGTGTGCGCCCATAAGCTGTTAGACACAACGGGATCGGTTCGGTTTCTTAATTCTACGCGCATGCGAGGAATTTGGCGGCGCGGACCAAGGTCGGGGTCAGGTCCGCCGGACCTGCTTCCCGGGTTTGTCGCCGCCGGCTGCTATTTTTGGGGCGGCCACTGGTAGACCAGGTCGGCGCGACGGGTCCTGGACACGACGCCGCGCGGATCGATGACGACGACGAACTCGCCATAATGGCCGCCAGCGCCAGGCGTCAGGTAGCGCCACACCTCGACGCCGCTGTCGAAGCGGATCGAGGTGGTGGACCCCAGTTGCGCCAGCAGCTGGGCCTTGGTGGTCACGCCCGGCTGCACCGCCTGGTCGGCGTTGGGCGCCTTGAGCACGGTGCCGGGGGGCGCCTGCGGCGTCACCGCGCAGCCGGCCAGCAGCGCGATCACCACAAATGCGAGCCGCTTCATGGCGCTTCTCCCGGCGGCTTGTCGATGTAGTCGAATTCGACCAGGGTGTCGTCGGGCCAGGACTTGTCCCAGACCGGCGCGTAGTAGCTGCGGTCGAGCAGCACCTGGCAATCGCAGAACGGCAGCGACTCGGCGGTCTGCTGGCCGGCCGCATACAGCAGCGCATACGGCAACGCCAGCGTGCGTTCGCCATGGCGCAGGGTGACGCCGAAGATCGGGCGTTCGGCGAAGAACAGATAGTTACCCTCGGGGTCCGCGCATACCTTGTCGGTATCGGTCAGCATGTTCGACAGCCAGCCGAAAATCGGCGCGCTGTTCGAGATCAGCCCCGCGTCCATGCCGACCTTGCACTCGAGGCGCAGGTCGCCAAGCCGGCGCGCGCCCTCGGGCACACCGGGCGTGCGCACCGACACGCGCCAGGTCATGGTGTTGGTCTTGCGGTTGGCCAGCACGGCGGCGTCCTCGCGCAGCGCCTGGTCGTTGCGCGGCAGGACAAAGCTGTTGTCCTCCGCCACCGGTACGGGAATTGTGATGTTGTCGCCCGCCACGCGCAGGGTGATGCCGGTCATCTTCGTTTTCGAAATGCGCGGCAGCAGCGTGAAGCGCAGCGTGGCGTTCGGCGCCAGCGCATGCTCGCGTTCGAAGCGGTCCATGCCCTTGATCATGCGGCGATACGACTTGTCGACCGGGTCGCGGGTGGCGGACACGGTGACGCTGGGGATGGGGGCAGTGCTGGATTGCGCGAAGGCCGGCGCGCCGCAGCACGCGGCGAGCGCGAAGGCGCACAGGGATCGTAGCGAAATTGAAATCATGTTCGAATGGTACGCCGATCGCGGAAGGATCGACGCACCACTGAACGGTTGGCTTACCAGTGGCGCAGGCGGCCGGTGTCCATATGGACGAATTGTGAGTCGGGATAGTAGCCGACGCCGCCGCCGCCGGCGTGCAGCGCGGCCTTGTGCAGCATCGCCAGGTCAGTGCCGGGCATGCGGACGTCGATCGCCTTGCCGTCCAGGTGCATGCTGTGCTTGGCCACGCCGTTGGTGGTTTCGGCCAGCAGCTGATTGGTTTCCGGCGAGCGGTAGCCAGAAATGATGTGCAGGATGCCGTGGCTGCCGGCGACCTGGCGGCTGACCTGGTCGAGCAGGAACAGCAGCTTCGGATCCATCTCGGCCACTTTGTTGTTGCGGTGATCGCGCAGGAGCTTGTTGATGTCCTTCATCGCGTCGGGGATGAACTTGCCCTCGGCCCAGAAGGTGCTTTTCAGCGTCTCGCCGGTGTGCGTGTTGTACATCCGCAGGGTGCGCTCGTTGGGTATCGCGAGATCCGCGGCCCGGCCGATTGCCGGGACGGTCAGGGCCGAAGCCAGCACGGCGGAACTTTTCAGGAATGAGCGACGTTGGTTCATTGACATGGATAACTCCTATCGCGCTTGTTCGCTTGACTTCAAGTATACCGCGAATAGCGGTTTGGCGCAGGGCGTGTCCGTGAGGAAACGCCCGTAAACACAGGCGCGGTGCGATTTTGGCTTCGCCGGCGCGAATGAACGGATGGGCATAGAATGGCCGATCTACTTTTCCGCAGCGAGCCATCCATGATCCCTTTGTCCGTACTCGACCTGGCCCCCATCGCCGAGGGCAGCGACGCCGCCCAGTCGTTTCGCAATTCGCTCGACCTGGCGCAGCACGCCGAACGCTGGGGCTACCAGCGCTTCTGGCTGGCCGAGCACCACGGCATGCCGGGCATCGCGAGCGCCGCGACCGCCGTGCTGATCGGGCACGTGGCCGGCGGCACCAGGACGATTCGCGTCGGCGCCGGCGGCATCATGCTGCCGAACCATTCGCCGCTGGTCATCGCCGAGCAGTTCGGCACGCTGGCGTCGCTGTATCCGGGCCGCATCGAGCTTGGGCTGGGCCGCGCGCCAGGCTCGGACCAGGTGACCGCGCGCGCACTTCGCCGCAACCTCGGATCGGACGCCGACGAGTTTCCCCAGGACGTGGTCGAGCTGCAGGATTATTTCTCCGACGCGCCGCGCCAGCAGGTGAAGGCAGTGCCCGGGACCGGGCTGAAGGTGCCGCTGTGGATACTGGGGTCGAGCCTGTTCGGCGCGCAATTGGCGGCGGCGCTGGGCTTGCCCTATGCGTTCGCGTCGCACTTCGCGCCGCAGCAGATGATGCAGGCGATCGAGCTGTACCGCGCGACGTTCCGGCCGTCGGCGCAACTGGCCAAACCGTACGTGATGTTGGGCTTTAACGTGTTCGCCGCCGATACCGACGAGGAGGCGCGGGTGCTGGCGACGTCGATGCAGCAGGCGTTCGTCAACCTGCGCACCGGGCGGCCGGGCAAGCTGCAGCCGCCCAAGCCGGGCTACCTGGAGAGTCTGGATCCGCAGGCGTATGCGATGCTGGAACAAGTGCTGTCGTGTTCGGCGATCGGATCGCCCGAAACCGTGCGCACGGCGATGGAGGCGTTCGTCAAGCGCACCGGGGCGGACGAACTGATGATCACGTCGCAAATCTATGATCATGCAAAGCGCCTGCGCTCGTTCGAGATTGCGGCGCAAGTGCGCGACGGCAGCGTCTGAGCCTGGAAGCCGACGTACCAGCGCAGGCCTGGTACCGATGCTGAGCGCGCAGAACCATTTGTGTCCGCCCAGCATGGGTTCCTGCCTTCGCAGGAACGACTGCTTTACTGAGCGGCATGAGGGGGCGGGTCCGCCGGGTTGGCCGCCAACCGCCCGACGTATGCATATATAAAGATTTCCTAGTTGCCTACACGAAATAGCAATAAAATGGCGGCACGGCATTGGCCGACACCATTTGTTCATTTCGGAGGTAAAGCATGACCACGTTTATCCGCGCCGGCGTTATCGCGGCGTCCCTCGCCATGTTGCCTTTGGCCCAGGCAGCGGCACCGGCCTCCAGCAAGGTCGACATCGCAATTCCCGATATCCCTTACACCAAGTTCGTGCTGAAGAACGGCCTGACCCTGCTGGTGCACGAAGACCACAAGGCGCCGATCGTCGCGGTCAACACCTGGTATCACGTCGGCTCGAAGAACGAGAAGGTCGGCAAGACCGGCTTCGCGCACCTGTTCGAACACCTGATGTTCAGCGGCAGCGAGAACTTCAACAAGACTTACATCAACGCGATGGAGCGCATCGGCGCGACCAACCTGAACGGCACCACCAACAACGACCGCACCAATTACTTCGAGAACGTGCCGACCTCGATGCTGGACTACGCGCTGTTCGCCGAGAGCGACCGCATGGGCCACCTGCTCGGCGTGGTCGACCAGAAGAAGCTGGACCTGCAGCGCGGCGTGGTGCAGAACGAGAAGCGCCAGGGCGAGAACCAGCCGTACGGCGTCGCCTACCAGCTGCTGACCGAGAACACCTATCCGGTCGGCCACCCGTACTCCTGGACCGTGATCGGTTCGATGAAAGACCTGGACGCGGCCTCGATGAGCGACGTGCAGGAATGGTTCAAGACCAACTACGGCCCGAACAACACGACCATCGTGCTGGCCGGCGACATCACGCCGGAACAGGCGCGCGAGAAGGTCGAGAAGTACTTCGGCGACATCCCGGCCGGCCCGCCGCTGGCCAAGCACGAGGCGTGGATCGCCAAGCGCACCGGCACCCATCGCACCACCGTGCAGGACCGCGTGCCGCAGGCGCGCCTGTATCGCGTATGGAACGTGCCGGGAGCGCACACCGCGACCGAGCCGCTGCTGGACCTGGCGGCGCACATCCTGGGCGGCGGCAAGACTTCGCGCTTCTACAAGCGCCTGGTCTACAAGGAACAGTTGGCCACCAGCGCGACCGCGAGCAACGACTCGAACGAAATCGCCGGCCAGTTCGACCTGGTCCTGACCGCGCGTCCGGGCGTCGACCTGAAGAAGCTGGAAACGGCGGCCGACGAGGAACTGCGCGCGCTGATGAAGACCGGCCCGACCGCGGCCGAACTGGAGCTGGCCAAGACCGCGTCGCTGGCGCGCTACGTGCGCATCGTCGAGCGCATCGGCGGCTTCGGCGGCAAGAGCGACCTGCTGGCGTCGTGCCAGACCTACACCGGCAATCCGACCTGCTACAAGGATTACCTGAAGGCGATCAAGGCGGCCACCCCGGCGCAGATCAAGCAGGCGATGAACGAGTGGCTCAGCGACGGCGATTTCCTGCTCGACGTGCAGCCGTTCCCGACCGGCCTGGCCACTTCCGCCAAACTGGACCGCAGCAAGGAACCGGCGATGGGCAAGCCCGAATCGCTGAACCTGCCGGCAATGCAGCGCGCCACGCTGTCGAACGGCCTGACAGTGGTGCTGGCCGAACGCCATGCGGCGCCGATCGTCAACTTCAACATGATGATCGACAGCGGCTACGCGTCCGATTCGAACGACCTGCCTGGCGTGGCCAGCCTGTCGATGCGCATGCTGGGCGAAGGCACGGCGAGCCGCAATTCGCTGAAGATCGGTGAAGAGTTCGAATCGCTGGGTGCGAATTATTCGTCGAGCAGCAACCTCGACGGCGCCTCGGTGCGCATGGACGTGCTGAAGGCAACGATGCCGAAGGCGCTCGACGTGTACGCCGACATCATCCTGCATCCGGCGTTCGCGCAGAACGAAATCGATCGCCTGAAGAAGGACCAGCTGGCGGCGATCCAGCGCGAGAAGGTCAATCCGAACGCGATGGCGCTGCGCGTGATTCCTGGCCTGTTGTACGGCAAGGGCCACGCCTACTCGCTGCCGATGAGCGGCACGGGCACCGAAGCGGCGGTCGCGAAGATCAAGCGCGACGACCTGGTGGCGTATCACCACACCTGGTTCAAGCCGAACAACGCGACCTTGCTGGTGGTGGGCGACACCACGATGGCCGAGCTGACCCCGCTGCTGGAGAAGGCGTTTGCCGGCTGGAAGGCGGGCGACGTGCCGAAGAAGAACGTGGTCGAAGTGCAGCAGCCGGCCAAGACGGTCGTGTACCTGATGGACCGTCCGGGCGCGCTGCAAAGCGTGATCTACGGCGTGCAGCTGGCGCCGCCACGCAACTCGCCGGACGCGGTGCAGCTGGGCGTGGTGAACAATATCTTCGGCGGCACCTTCAGTTCGCGCATCAACATGAACCTGCGCGAAGACAAGCACTGGTCGTATGGCGTGCGCTCGCAGTTGCCGCCGGCGGTGGGCCAGCGCCTGTTCCTGAGCAGCTCGCCGGTGCAGACCGACAAGACCAAGGAAGCATTGCATGAGCTGGTGTCGGAGTATGGCTACATCGCCGGCGCCAAGCCGATCACCGCGGCGGAGCTGATGGATGCGCAGACCAACGAGACGCTGGGTTTGCCGGGCCAGTTCGAGTCGGCATCGCAGCTGAGCAACGCGTACTCGACCATCCTGCAGTACAAGCTGCCGGAGACTTACTACAACACCTTTACCGGCACGGTAATGGCGATGACGCCTGAGCAGACCAACGCGCTGGCGGCCAAGTCGTTCATGCCGGGCAAGCTGGTGTGGTTGGTGGTGGGCGACATGAGCAAGGTCGAATCGGGCATTCGCGACCTGAAGCTGGGCGAAGTGCGCAAGATCGACGCTGACGGCAACGTCACGCAGTAACTGAAGGCTGCGGCAGCCGCGGCCCAATCCCCGGAGTCAGGTCCGTCGGACCTGACCCCGAACTTTGGTCCGCGGCGCAAGCAGCGCAAGGGGCCCGGCCCTGTGGGCCTGACATCTCTCGTGAGTCCGGCGCAGGATTGAGTCCGGACGCCCGCAATGGGCCAGGAGCAGACAGTCGACGCTATTCTGAATGATGTGGTTATGCTATTGACCCAAAAAACCTACAAATGAACATCGCCACGATCGCTGCGCATCTGTGCTGGGATGACAAACCCCTGACCAGAAGCCTTTCACGGGCTGCCGGCGCTGGCGCACTCACTGCGGTGTTGACGTTGCTGCTCTCTTATCTATTGTTTGCGTTGCTGGGCCGCCCCAATATGGGGGGCCTCGCAGGAGGCGCAATCTTCGATAGCGGCTGGATACCCACCTTCTTTGCCGCGGTAATTTGGGCGCCGCTGTGGGAGACGCTTATCGGTCAGATGATCCCGGTCGCCGTTTTGACGTCGTGCGGTGCTCGGCCTCTGACGGCGATCCTCGTTAGCGCCATATTGTTTTCCGCCGGCCATGTGGCTTCTGGTGGCGGTATAGGGCAGGGTGTCGTGACGTTAATAGCGGGCCTGTGTTTTTCCAGCATCTTCGCTGCTAATCTACAACGTGGCTTCGTGCCTGCCTACGGACTAACGGCGACTGCGCATGCGACCAACAATGCGCTTGCACTGCTGCTCTCGTTTGGATTCGGCTTGTAGCTAGCCGCTCCGCGAGCACTGTGCCGGCGACATTTCAGTTGTTCTGGCTTTTGCGAACGTCCGCTTCGGGTCGGAAGCGGTCGCCCAGCAACTGCTGCAATCGGCCGAATGGGGACGGTGGAACCATTTAAACTTTTAGGATGCGCTTCTCATGGATCACGCCTTTTCGATTTCCGTGCCTCGCCTTCATACAGATCGGCTTACGCTTCGGGAATATCGTGTTGAAGACTTCGAATTATTTGCTGACCATTTGTCGAATGCCGAAAGCTCGGCTCATTTAGGTTCGGCCGACCGTCAGACCGCTTGGCGCATCTTCAACTCACATGCTGGATTTTGGCTTCTGAGCGGGGCTGGCTGGTGGTCAATCGAGGACCGGCAGACAGGTCAGCTGGTTGGCAGCGTAGGCGCTTTCTTCCGCCACGAATCAACTGTAATGGAGATGGGATGGAATACCTATCGAGCATTCTGGGGAAAAGGAATTGCGAACGAAGCGGCGAGGGCAGTCTTGAATTATGCGTTTGAAGTTCGGCGTGAGCCAAAGGTTCGCGCACTGGTCGCTTCTGGCAATGAATCATCGCGACGCGTTGCCGAGCGCCTGGGAATGACGTACGAAATGAAAACTGAGCTGAACGGCAAGGAAATCAACAGTTATATGCGTGAGCGTACCTGACGCGGCTGCGATCGGCGACATGCAGCTGTCTGCTGTCCAAAGCGGACGGTGGCAGTTTTTCAACCCTCAGGGAAGTTTTTGCTAAAGGGATATACCTAAGAATGCCAACCCGGGAAGACATCGCGCTATTGGCGCGCTATAACGCGTCCATGAACACCAGGCTGTATGCTGCCGCCGCCACCTTGCCCAAGGACGTGCTAAACGCCGACCGAGGGGCGTTTTTTGGCTCCGTTTTGGGCACCCTGAATCATATCGTCGTTGGCGATATCATCTGGCTACGCCGGTTCATGGCACATCCTTCTGACTTTTCGTCGCTGATGGCGATGGCCGACATCCGGCCCCCCACGAGTCTTGCGCATATGTACAGCGACGACCTCGACGGGCTTGTAGCGTATCGCGCGAAGCTCGACGCGATCATCACGACATTGGCGGCAGAAGTATCAAACGAAGATTTAGCACAGCCCCTTGCATACAAGAATTCAGTCGGAAACTTCCGGAAGAATTTTGGAAGCTTGCTGCTTCACCTGTTCAATCATCAGACGCATCACCGTGGCCAAGCAAGTACGCTGTTGGCGCAATCGGACGTTGAAATCGGCGTGACCGATCTGCTCGAATGGATACCTGATTGCCCTTGATACCATCGAATGCCACAGGACGCGGGCTGACACTCGCGTCTTTCTAGCTGTTAGCGCGCCGAGCGCTTGTCCATAAAACCTGCCGAACTACGATTGATCTGGTTTATCTGAACACGGGGCCAGGTCCGCTGGCACTGACCCATTCTTGAACAGTCCGGGAACATCTTGTCGTCAACTAGCCCACCAATGAAAGAAGCAGCCCTGCTGATCACGATCAGCTTCGGGTGGTTTATAGGTTTGTCCGTGATGGCCGTCATGAACGGCTTTCCGTCGTCGCAGTCGTTTTCGGACGCCGCCCTGACCGTGATGCTGCTGACGGAACTCGTGTTCGGCGCGATGGCGCTGGCGTTCCTGCACTTGCGCGGCTACCGGTTACAGGAGCTGCTGCCATCGCCAAGCTGGCGGGGATGCGTGGACGGCGTGGCCGTGTGTGCTGTGGCGCTGGCGGCATGCATCGCGGTTGCACAGCTGATCCCGTCCAATCGCGACATGGTTCAACCGATCGCCCAAATCGTCGCCAACGCCAAACCTTCCCTTGGCATGGTGATCGTCATGTCGATGCTGAACGGACTCTATGAGGAGACGTTCCTGCTCGGCTACCTGGTGCGCGGCTTCGCGCCGTCCGGTGCGTCGTTTGCATTGGGGCTGAGCGTGCTGATACGGCTGCTCTACCATCTCTACCAGGGACCAAATGGCGCGGTTTCCGTCGTGGTATTCGGACTGGTCCTCGGCGCCGCGTATTGGCGCACGCGCCAGTTGTGGCCCGCGGTCGTCGCTCACGCCCTGGCCGACATGCTGGCATTGGCGTAAGCGTCAGGCGCCAACGGTCAGCTCGCCTTTTTCTTCTTCGCCTTTTCGTACTCCTGGAACTGCTCGATATGCTGCAGCCTGCGCAGCACTTTCGAATGCGGATCGAGGGTCCACGTCGCGCCCGCCGGCAACGCCACGCTGCCCTGGCCATCCTTCATCTCGACCGTCTGCACCTGGCCACCCACGCGCACCTCGACCGGCATCGGGAACGGCTTGTCGCCCTCGGTCTTCCAGCGCAGCGCCAGCTTGCCGTCGCGCGGCGTCGCCACCAGCTCCGGCAGTTCCTTCTGGTACATGTAGACGTCGAAGAACCAGGTCAGGTCGCGCCCGCTGGCCTGGTTGACGAAGCCGATGAACTCGCGCGTGCTGCCGTAGCGCGGCGGGTTCTTGCCCGGCGCCGGCGCATCGGTGCCGTACACCAGCTCGCGCACCGCGCGGAAGAACACGTCGTCGCCGACCAGTCCGCGCAATGTGTGCATCACCAGCGCGCCCTTGACGTAGATGTCCTGTCCAGGGCCGCCGCGCTTCTGGTCGTACACGTCTTCCTCGGCGCGCGGCTTGCCCGACACCATCGGCGCCTTGTTCGAGATGGTCGAGCGCATCTTCATCAGCGTCGAAAAGAATTCCTGGTCGCCGCGCAGGTACTGCATGTATAGCGGCTGCATGTAGCTGCCCAGGCCTTCGTGGATCCACATGTCGTCCCAGTTGGCGTTGGTTACCTGGTTGCCGAAATACTCGTGGGCGAATTCGTGCTGCAGCAGCTCGTCGTAGCCGTACATGGTCTTGGCGTAGCCGTTGCCGTAGGCGTTGATGGTCTGGTGCTCCATGCCCAGGTGCGGCGTTTCGACCACGCCCATCTTTTCGTCGCCGAACGGGTAGGGGCCGATGCTGCTCTCGAAGAAGTCGAGCACCAGCGTGAATTCCTTGATCAGCTCCCTGGCCTTTGCTTCGCTGCTCGGCAGGTACCAGAAGCGCAGCGGGATGGTGTTGCCGAAGCGGCTGCGATAGTCCTCCGACAGCAGCTTGTACGGGCCGACGTTGACCGAGATGCCGTAGGTGCTCGGATTCCTGGCGCGCCAGTGCCAGGTGCGCCAGCCGTCGGCTTCGTCCATGCCCATCGCGACGCCGGCGCCGGCCGCCACCAGCGGCGCCGGCACGGTGAAGTGCTGGTCGATCACGCGCGCCTTGCCCATCGGATGGTCGATGCACGGCCAGAACAGGTCGCAGCCTTCGCCCTGCACGGCGCTGGCCACCCACGGCTGGCCGTCCGGCGTGGTCGACCAGACGAAGCCGCCGTCCCACGGCGCCTTCTTCGCCACGTGCGGCGCGCCGTGCCAGCGCACCCGCACGCCGAACTGGGCGCCGGCCGCGACCGGCTTCGGCAGCGTGATGGCGAGGCGTCCGTCCGGATTGCTGTACGCGGCAGCGGCGCCGTCGACCGTCACCGCGTCGATGGTGAAATTGTTGTCGAGGTCGAGCACGAAGCGCGACAGCGGCGCCGTCGCCTGGAACGTCAACGTAGCGTCGCCGCGGATGGTGCGCGAGTTCGGCTCGATGCGCAGCGCCAGGTCGGCCTTGTCGAACACGACGGCAAGCTGCTCGGGCGCGCGCTCGGCGCCGGAAGCGACGGTGCGTTCGGAGAGCCTGGGCGGGGCGGCGCAGGCGGCCAGCAGCAGGCAGGCACAGGCGATCAGAGTGGTTTTCATGGGAGCGGGGCGGTTGAGGGTGGGGAAATTTACCACGGGCAGGAATGGTGTTGCAATCGAACAGGTCTGCTAAAGTACAACGCTTGAAGAACTCAGGCTATTCCACGATGACTGTATGTACGCCCTTTGCCAAACGCGCGCTCATGATTGCTAGCGTCTCGACCACCCTGCTGGCCGCCGGCTGCGCGACGCTGCCCGGCCCGCAGCTCGACCACGCGCGCTTCGCCGAGATCGACCGGGCGATCGAGACGGTGATCGCCGACAAGCGCATGCCGGGAGCGGTGTTCCACCTGGAGCGCAACGGCGAGTCGTACGAGAAAGCGTACGGGTCGTTCACCTACGACAAGAATGCGCCGAAAGTGCACATCGACACCATCTACGACGCCGCGTCGCTGTCGAAGATCGTGTCGACCGCGCCCTCCATCCTGTTGCTGGCCGAGCAGGGCAAGATCGACCTCGAAGCGCCGCTGATCCGCTACTTCCCCGAATGCGGCGGCAAGGGCAAGGACGGCATGACGATCCGCCACCTGCTGACGCACAGCTCCGGCCTGCCGGCGGGCATCCCGGCGCTGCCGGCGTGGGAGGGCCAGGCGGCCGCGCACGCGCTGGCCTGCGCGCGCGACATCACCGACCCGCCGGGCGCCGCCTTCCGTTACTCGGACGTCAACTTCATCCTGCTGGGCCAGCTGGTGCAGAAGGTGTCCGGCATGCCGCTCGACGAGTTCGCCCAGCAGCACATCTTCAAGCCGCTGAAAATGACCGAGACCGGCTACCTGCCGCTGGCGCGCTTCCCGCTGGGCCGGATTGCGCCGACCCACGTGTCGCCGCTGAAGGACGAGGACAAGGCGCTGCATCCCGAGCTCGAGCATGGCGAGGTGCTGCAGGGCGTGGTGCACGACCCGACCTCGCGCCGGATGGGCGGCGTGGCCGGTTCGGCCGGCGTGTTCACCACCGTGCACGACTTGGCGCGCTATGCCCGCATGCTGCTGGCCGGCGGCGAGCTGGACGGCGTGCGCGTGCTGTCGCCCGAGAGCGTGCGCTTGCTGACCACGGTGCAGTCGCCGCCGGGCATCGCGCAGCTGCGCGGCATGGGCATGGACATCAACTCGCCGTTCGCGCGTCCGCGCGGCACGCTGTTCCCGATCGGCAGCTACGGCCACACCGGCTTCACCGGCTGCATCCTGTGGGTCGATCCGACCTCGCGCACCTTCTACGTGTTCCTGTCGAACCGCGTCTACCCGGATGACAAGGCGAATATCTTGCCGCTATACGGGCAGCTGGGTACGTTGGCCGCGCAAGCCGCCATGGGACGCTAATCGCCTGTCGTTCCGGCGAAGGCCGGAACCCATGCTGAGTATGCTCATGTTCAGCATGGGCTCCTGCCTTCGCAGGAGCGACATTCATGGTTTGCGGTGCTTGAGAAACCAGTCGAACAGCCCCGCGTCGGGACCGTACGCATACACCCAGGCGTCCACGTGGCCTGCGTCCGGCAGCACGGTATACTTCACGTTTCCGCCCGCGGCCTTCAGCGCCGCCACCATGCGCGCCGATTCCCCCTCCGGCACCGCGTCGTCCTTGGCGCCGTGGAAGGCCCAGGTCGGCACGCGCTTCATCTCACCGGCCATGACCGCGTTGCCGCCGCCGCAAATCGGCGCCACCGCGGCAAAATAGTCGGGGTAGCGGATCGCGAGGTCCCAGGCGCCGTAGCCGCCCATCGACAGGCCCGTCAGGTAGACGCGGCTGCGATCGACGTTGTACCTGGCCAGCACCTCGTCGATCATCCCCTTGAGCAGGTTGGCGTGAAACCACTCGCCGTCGGGCGCCTGCGGCGACACCACCATGAACGGGAAGCCGGGATCCTTTTCCGCCAGCGCGGGCGGGCCCCAGGCCTTTACCTTGTTCAGGTCGGTGCCGCGTTCGCCCGAGCCGTGCAGGAAAATGATCAGCGGGACGGGGGCGCCGTTGGCGGAGTATGTTTTCGGGAGGAAGGCCAGGTAGGGGACCTTCGAATGCACGGCGACGGTGTGCGCTTGCTGGCCTGTGGCGGCAGGCGTGGATGGCGCGATTGTCAGCGCCAGGCTGGCGGTGAGCATGTGGAACAGAGTGCGTGCATTCATGGCGGCGATCAGAAAATGGGGCCAGGTCCTGCGGACCTGCCCCCCTGCATCACTTCGCGCTCAGGCAGGTCTTCATGAAGGCTTTGCGGTCGTCGCCCTTTTTGCCCGTGGCTTCGGTATTGCAAACCTTCATCTTGTCCTGCTGCGTCATCGGTGCCGCGGCGCTCAGGCACGTCTTCATGAACGCCTTGCGCTCGTCGCCTTTCTTGCCGGCTGCATCCGCATTGCAAGTCTTCATTTTCGACTGCTGCGCCGTCATCTCGGGCTTGGCGCTCAGGCATTCCTTCATGAAGGTCTTGCGCTCGTCGCCTTTCTTGCCGGTGGCGTCGTGGTTGCAGGTCGCCATCCTGGTTTGCTGCGCGGTCTGCGCGGCCGGCGCCGCGGCGAATGCTGCGGCGGACATCGACAGTGCGAGACAAGCGATAAACAGTCGTTTCATGGTGTTTTCCCGTGGTGGTTGAACATGATAGTGAAATGTCATCATGCTACCAATCCACAAAAATCTCAAGGGAAACACCGTTGGAGGACTATCCCAGCGCCTTGGCCAGCGGTTCCCAATACATCTTGTGCCAGCCGGCCTCCAGGTGGGGCTTCATGTCCTCGCCGATGCCGCTGTGGTCGAACACCAGTTTGGTGCCCGCGCCCGACGGCGTGAAGTCGAAGCGCGCGATCGAAAACATCCCGGCCGGCCAGTTGCCGGCGCGCCAGGCCTGCACCATGCGCTGGTTCGGCACCAGTTCCAGGATGTGCCCGGTGATCATGCCGCCGAACAGCGACAGCGCGCCGCCCGCCCTGGCGTCGATCTCGGCCGGCGCGCCCGTCATCGACTGGAATTGCGCCGCATCGGTCAGGGTGGAATAAACTTTTTCCGGCGGCGCGGCGAACTCGATTTCCTGGTGCAGGGAGGTGAACATGGCGGTCCTTTGCGAGGTTGGTGAAAAGGCAAATCGTACTCCCAACGTGCGCACGGCAGCGCTCACTTGCCTTTTCACCAAGGGCTGCTAATCTAGACCTTCCAATTCGATGAGAGAACCAACAAGGAGAATCGCCATGTCTTACGTAGACGGATTTGTGGTCCCCGTGCCGCGGGAAAAACTGGATGCCTATCGCACCATGTCGCAGAAGTGCGGTGCGATCTGGAAGGAGTACGGCGCGCTGCGTTTTCGCGAGTGTGTCGCCGACGACGTGAAGCCGGGCCAGTGGACTTCGTTCCCGCAAAGCGTCAAGCTCGAAGAGAACGAAGTGGTGGTGTTCTCGTGGATCGAATATAACAACCGCGCGGAACGCGACGACATCAACGAGAAGGTGATGAAGGACCCGCGCCTCGCCGACTTCATGAAGCCCGAATCGATGCCGTTCGACGGCAAGCGCATGATCTACGGCGGCTTCGAGTCGATGGTCGACCTGTAGACGGCGGCGTCGATTTCGGGATCGGCCGGCCATGGTCCCGAAAATCGCCTGGGTGCTCGCGCCGCTGATGGTGTTTGGCGTGCTGCTGGCGATTGCGGCCGCGCGCGGGCGGCTGCCTTCGCGCCAGGCGTTCAACGTGCAAACCAGCGTGCTGCTGATGGCCTACCTGCTCACCACGGCGGGGCTGGGGATTTTTTGGGTGGCCAACCAGCAGCTGCCCGTGTTCGACTGGCACTACCTGTTCGGCTACTGCACGGTGCTGCTGGTCTCGATCCACCTGTGGTTCAACTTCCCGATCGCATGGCGCTGGCTGCGCGGGCCGAAGCGCGCGTCGCATGCGGCGCCCCCCGGCGTATTCAAGCCACTTGGCGTCGCCGCCGCGCTGGCTGCGGCGTTTTTGCTCGGCACGCGCCAGGGCGGCGAAGTCGCGGCGCCGCTGCCGGTGGCCGACGCCATGGTGCGCTATCACGAGCTGTCGTCCGATTCGCGCCGCAGCGTGTTCGCGCGCGCGCCCGGCATCGACTGGGGCGCGCCGCCGCCGGTATTCAAGGCGTATCCAAATGCGCGCCACGTCGCGCTGCCGCGAGATGAAGTCGGCACGGTGTCGCTGGGCGAGGCGTGGCGTGCGGTGCGGCCTCGCTCGGCCCCGCTGCGGCTGGCCGAACTCGGCGACATCCTGTTCCTGTCGGCCGGCGTCACGGCGCGCCGCGGCGGCAATGCGCTGCGCGCCGCGCCGTCGTCGGGCGCGCTGTTTTCCAGCGAACTGTATGTGCTGGCGCGCGAGATCGATGGCCTGCCCGC
Organism: Massilia sp. P1_C10; assembly: GCF_056406475.1. Taxonomy (NCBI): domain Bacteria; kingdom Pseudomonadati; phylum Pseudomonadota; class Betaproteobacteria; order Burkholderiales; family Oxalobacteraceae; genus Massilia; species Massilia sp. P1_C10. The sequence continues at coordinate 49,126 of NZ_JBFUAC010000008.1, read as the reverse complement.
CGGCGTGTATCACTACGACCCCGACCTTCACCGCCTCGACATCATCGGTCCGGCGCCTGCGTTGTCCGATGCCGACGCGACGATCGTGGCCACCTCGGTGTTTCGGCGCACCGGCTACAAATATCGCGACCGCGCCTATCGATACGTGACTGCCGACACCGGGCACCTGCTGGAGAACATGCGCCTGGCCGGCCGCGCGGCGGGAATGCAGGCGGAGCTGGCCGCGCGCTTCGACGAGGCGCAACTGGCGCGCGCGATCGGCGTCGATGGCGTGGAGGAGGGCGTGCTGGCGGCGATGACGCTGCGGCGCGGCGAGGCGCGCACGCCGGCGCCGCGGCTGGTGGGGACGATGGCGCCAGGCGCCGGTGCGCTGGGCGTTACCAGCGCCGTGCAGCAGGCCACATCGCTGCGCATGGCCGCAGAACCGGATGCTGCTGTCGCCATCGCACTGCCGGCGCCGCAGCCGGCCGCCATGGCGTTGAAGCGCGTGATCGGCGAGCGCCGCAGCCAGCGTCGCTTTCACGCCGATCCGGTGCCGCTGGCGGCGCTGTCGTCCATCCTGGCCGGCATGGCGCAAGCGCCGCAGCTGTCCGACGCGGTCCGCATCCACATCGTGGTCAACCGCGTCGACGGGCTGGCGCCCGGGGTCTACCGCTACCTCGCGCGCCACGCGCTCGAACGGGTGCGCGCGGGCGACTTTGCCGCCGCGGCGCAATCGGCCGCGCTGTCGCAGGAAGTGATCGGCGGGGCGGCGGTGGTGCTGGTGCTGTCGGCCGAACGTGGGCCGATGCTGGGCGAAGGCGCGCGCGGCTATCGGCAGGGCTACCTGGAAGCGGGCATGGTGGGCGAGCGCTGGCTGCTCGGCGCGGCCGCGCGCGGGCTGGCGGCGTGCCCGGTGGGCGCGTTCTACGACGACGAGGCAGCCGCGCTGATCGGCGTCGACCCGAAGCGCCAATGGGTGCTGCATTTCGCGGCATTGGGACTGCCCGCCACATAGTTCAAGCCGCGGACCAAGAGCTGGGGTCAGGTCCGCCGGACCTGACCCCAATTTGGACTCCTCTTCAACTCTCGAAATTTCAGCGGATGCCCACCATCCCGCGCACCGAGGCATTCAGCTTGACCGGGTCGAAGCCCACGCCGTCCTTGAAGACGATTTCGACGTTCTCGACGTCGGCGATGCGGCGGGTCGGATCGCCCTTCAGCACGACGATGTCGGCCTGCTTGCCCGCCTCGATGGTGCCGATCCGGTCCAGCCGGCCCAGGTAGCGCGCGCCGTTGGCGGTGGCGATGCGGATCGCCTCGACCGGCGTGAAGCCGGCTTCCACCAGCAGCTGCAGCTCGCGCTGGTCGCCGAAGCCAGGCAGCACGCCGCCATTGCCGGTCGGGTCGGGGCCTGCCATCAGCAGGCCGCCGGCGCGCACGAACGCCAGTTCGAACGCCATCTCCTTCTTCAGCGCCGCTTCCAGCTTGGCCGCGCGCTCGGGCGTGGTGGCGGCGGCGGCGCGCGCGGCCAGGTGGCTGCGCAGCGATTCGGACGACATCATCGCCATCTGCCGGCGCGACAGCAGCGGCCGCGTCGCGACGAACGATTCGAACACCGGCAAGGTGGAAGTGACGGCGACCTTGCGCGCGACCAGATCGCGGATCAGCGCCTGCACCGGTTCGCTGGCGATGTCGCGCGACTCCCACGACGCGGCGATCGCGGCGCCCGACGGGCACACGTCCTGCTTGCGGTTCGGGACAAATTCACTGTCGGTGAAAATCGGCCCGTGTTCGAGGTTGTCGATGCCGAGCGCCGCGGCCTGGCGCCAGTCGACCGCGCACAGGTGGCCGGTCACCTTGGTGCCGTGCTTGTGCGCCTCGTCGATCGCCGCGCCCAGCACCGGCGCAGAGATGTTCATGTAGGCCTTGAACGAGGTCATGCCCTCGCTGGCCCAGAACGCGACGGTCTTGCGCACCTGGCCGGTCTGTTCCATCAGTGCCAGCTGCGGAAAGAAGCTGTCCTTGCCTTCGAGGTAAGGGCCGGTGACGTCGATGTGCGGGCCGGGAATCTGCTGCGCGTCGATCATGCGGCGGATATTCAGGTCGGTGTACGGCTCGATGCTCCCGGTGGTGCGCATGGTGGTCACGCCGGCCGCCAGGTACATGCGGGGCGCGCTGAACGCCAGCTCGGTGACGAAAAAGCCGGGCGGCGGGATCTTGTCGTCTTCGTCCATGTTGATCGACGCCGTGTACATCAGGTGGTTGTGCATGCCGACCAGTCCTGGCATCACGCTGCGCCCGGCCAGCTCGACCACGTGGGCGCCGGGCGGCGGCGCCTTGGCCGCGTCGGTGATCGCTGCGATGCGGCCATTCCTGACGATGACAGTGCGATGTTCCTGCGCCGGGCCGCCGGTGCCGTCGATCACCTTCACGTCGGTCAGCGCGATCAGCGGCTGGTCGAACCGGATGAACTTGCGCACTTCGGGCGACGGCGCTTGCGCCATCGCGTTGGCGCCGATGACCGACGCCAGGAAAACCAGTTTGCCGCAGAATCGCATTGCGTCACTCCCGAAAAGTCTGGAGCGCATCGTGCCACGGAAGTGGCGGCGCGGCAACGATCAGCCGTGGCAGCATCGAAAAATTGCCGAAAAATAATTATTATCTTCACAAATATGCATAGTTGAAATAGACTAACTTTTCATTAATTCCATAACAATATTTCAAAGGAATCGATTCATGAGATTGCGTACCTTGACATGCGGCGTCGCCGTCGCCCTCGCTACGGTCGGCCTGAGCGCCGGCGCCGCCGAACCGGTTGGTACCATCGTCGCCATCAGCGCGATCAGCAGTCCGCGCCTGAGTTTGTATTCGGGGACGACGGTCGACAGCAAGGTCAAGGAACTGCCGAAGGACACCGTCCAGATGCCGTTGAAGGTGTCGGACGTGGGCGAAGGCGAACGTTTCCTGCGGATCGAGCTCGATGGCGACCGCTACTGGGTGCGCAAGGTGCAGGTCGATGTGCTGCGCGCCGTCACCACCGGCTGCCTGGCCGCAGCCGCCGCGCCGACCGAAACCGGCGGCATCCGCGGCGCCAACCGCGGCTGCGCCAAATGACGCGCGCCGGCGCCATCGCCGCCATCGCCGTGTGCTGCGTGTGCATGTCGGCGGCGCTTGCCCAGGAAGAGCCGGCGCCGGCCAGCCAGGGCAATTTCTTCAGCAAGATGTTCGGCACCGACACCCGGCCTCAGCTTGAGCGGCTGCGCGCCAAACCGTACCAGCCCTCGAACCAGGCGATCGGGGTCGAGCGCGACCTCCTGAACCAGCGCGCATCCGCCTATGGCCTGGTCAGCGCGGACGGCCTTGAGAAATACGCGAACCGCGTGCTTGACAAGCTCAAACAGGCGGCCGGCATTCCGGGCCTGCCTGGCTCGGTGTACCTGCTCGCAACCGACGACCTGGCGGCCGTCACTACGGCCGACGGCAACATCTACATCAGCTACCGCTGGTTCGAAAACCTGAACCAGTCGACCTACGCGGTGGGGCAGGAAGACACGCTGGCGGGATTGCTGGCGCACGAACTGGGGCACATCGCGCTGGGCCATCACAACAGCGACATGTTCTCGATTGCCGCCAAATGGGCGCAGCGCTATTACACCCAGGCGATCGCCATCAAGACCGCGCTCGAACAGAAATCGAATGGCGCCGTGGCGCTGCCCGCGGGCGCGGTGCAGAACGTGAAGAAGATGCAGTTGATGGTGGAGGTGATGGACAAGATGCTGCATCCGGCCTGGAAGCGCGGACAGGAGGAGGAGGCCGATGCGTTCGCGGTCGACGTGACCAAAGCGGCCGGCTACACCTACCAGGAAGGCGTGAAGCGCTTCCTCGAGATTAACAACAGCGCCGCGCAGGCGCAGCAGGAGCGCGAGAAGCAGCGCCTGACCGCGATGCAGTCTGATGTCGACGCCTCGCTCAAGGCGGGCAACCTCGACGCCGCCATCAACGGCGTCGGCAAGCAGCTTGGCGACCAGATGAAATCGATGCTCGGCGCGACCCATCCCGATCCGGTCGCGCGCACCGCGAAGCTGGGCGAGTACGTCGCCAAGTACCACAAGTCCGACTGGTACGAAGATGCGGAGCCGGCGCCGTCGAAGGAGTACCTTCGCGAGGCCAAGACGACGCAGAACGCCGAGCTGTTCGAGATGTACAACAAGGCGTTCGAACTGGAGAACCAGTTCGCAACGCTCGATCCCGACAAGATCCGCAAGGCGGTTGCCGACGGCGACAAGCTGACGCGCAAGATCGGGCTGAAGAATGTCGACCGCAACAACTGGCTGCTGTTCTACGAATACGCGCGTGCGATGCGTTTCGCCGCCGAACTGGCGCCGTCGGCCAGCGTGGCCGAAGCGCCGGCGCCGGTAGCGGTGGCGCCCGCGAAGCCGGGCAAGAAGGGGAAAGCGGCGCCGGTGCAGGCGCCCCGCGAAGCGCCCGGCCTGAAGCAGGAAGAACTGGACCTGGCCCTGACCAGTGGCGAGGCGGCGATGAGCTTCAAGCCTTACGAGGACAGCATCAAAATCGCGCTCAAGGCGGGCAACCGCGCGCAGGCGCTTGAGCTGTTGACCAAGACCGACAAGAAGTTCGATCTGGCGCGCAGCACGCTGCCCAAGACCATCGCGTTTTACCGCCAGGCGGGGAAGCCGGAACGCTCGTCCGAGCTGGCCACGCTGTGCGAGACGCGCTACATGGACATGCGCGACGAATGCCGGAACGCGGCCAAAGCCCAATGAGCGGCCAGGAAACCGACAAGATGGGCGGGCCGCGCAAGTTCTGGTGGACGTTCGGCTTGTACCTGCTGGTCGGGCTGACGCTTGCCTATATGTCGGACTGGCTGCCGGTCAGCGAAGGCGCTAAGCGCGTTTTGACGCGCGTGTGGGGACCGGTGCTGACCGCCGATTATCCGGCGACGGGGCGCGAACAGATCACGGTGCTGGTAGCTGACGATGACGATCTGCGCGAATACGGAGAGGTGTGGCCGGTGTCGCTGGGATTTCATCAGCGCCGCCTGCAGGAGCTGCTGAAGTTTCGGCCGAAGGCGGTGTTCTTCGATATCGTGTTCCTCGACGATCGCAAGGATCCGGACCTGGAAGGCTTCATCGACGCGGCGTGTCGCGCCAGGGTGGCCGGCGTGCCGATTTTCGTCGGATCGCTGACAAGCGCCGGCATTACGCAATCGCGCACCGAACGTGCAATGATGACGCGCCAGGTCGAGGTGGGCGGGCGCAGTTTGCCCTGCGTCGAGCCGGCCTATCTGAATCTGCGGATCGACGGTTTCGACCAGTCCGTGTGGGAATACGACCTCGCGATCGGCGCGCACCACGACGCGGCCCATGACGGCGCGCCGCAATACCTGTCGCCGGCGGCGCGCCTGTACTCGGTCGAGCATCAGCTCGACGCCGCGGAATTGCACGAGCCGCTGGCGCTGGTGTGGGGTACGGCGCCCGACCCGCTCAACCTCGAGTGGCTCAATAGCGACTCCGGCGCCGAACGCAAAGGCGTGCCGTGCGCGTCGACCTGGCACTGGTATCGGGTGCTCCCGGTCGGCAAGGTGGGGCCGCCGCTTTGTCCGTACCAGCAGTTGTTGCCGCTGCGCACACTGAAGGGCAATCACGGCTTGAGTGGCGGGGACCTGCGCGCAGCGATCGAGGGCAAGTACATCATCTACGGCACCAACCTGCAAAGCACCGCCGACCTGATCGTCTCGCCGTATCACGGGCGGATCGCCGGCGCCTTTCTTCATGCGATGGCGCTCGATAACCTGCTTTCGTTCAAGGGTAAACCGAAAGCGGCAGGAGAATTCGGCCACCCGTGGTGGGGCGCGGCGACCTTGTTCATTACGTTTGCGGTGGTGGTGATCTCCGCCTTCCTCGCGCTTAATTCGCTGCGGAAGCGCACGCCATTCGCGGATCATTGGGCGGAGCTGGGCGGGCCCATGGCGAACCGGCGGGGGCGGCTGGGCGTGCTTGGCCCGGCGCTGCGAGCCTGGCTCAAACCTCGGCTGATTGCGGGCGCGATCGGCCTGGCCATTATCGGCGCGCTGATCTTCGTTAGCTACTACTGGCTCAGGCTCGGTCCTCTGGTCTGGATCGAATATGTGCTGTTTCCGATCGCTCTGGAGATGCTGCATGTCGGAGAAGGGATCGAACGTCGCTGGGAGAGTTTGATGGCGCTGTTCGAGAAGCCCGCCGGTGGAAAAAAGCACCACGGCGACGCCACGCCGCCGCCGCAGGCCGATCGCGCCAGCGCGAGCTAGCCGGCTCGCGCGAAAGATGCAGCTGCCGGTTCTACCCGGACCAGTCCGTAACTCATGTTGTCGAACCAGGCGCCGAACAGCAGCGGCAGTCCTGACGTAAGCCCGCGGCGAACGGCATTTGCCAAACGCGTTCGCTCGGGTCAAAGGTGATCAGGTGGCGCAGCTCGGCCAGCAGCAGCGATTGCAGTTTGTTCGAACGCGTCATCGATCGGCCTTCCGGGAATTCCAGCCGATTATTTAGGTCAAATGATGAATTCGGGCGCTGGCCTGCCCGCGGGACCTGAGTAGGCCAGGTGGTCGCTGTCGCACACCACGCGGTTGCGCCCACCCGACTTGGCCATGTACAGCGCCGCGTCGGCGCGCGCGATCAGCTGTGCAATGGTCTCGCCGTCGCGGTATTGGGCAACGCCGATCGACACCGACAGGCCAAGGTCGGCGCAGATATCGGTGAACTTCAGCGTCTCGACGTGCGCGCGGATGCGCTCGACCAGCACGGCAGCCGCTTCGATCCGGGTTTCGGGCAGCATCAGCAGGAATTCCTCGCCGCCGTAGCGCCCGAACGCGTCGATGTCGCGCACCTGGCGCGCGACCGCATGGGCGAAGGTGCGCAGGACGGTGTCGCCGGCGGAGTGGCCGAAGGTGTCGTTGACGCGCTTGAAGTAGTCGATGTCGAGCAGGCAGACGCAAAACGCGCGGCCGGCGCGCGCGTTGCGGTGCTGCTCGCGTTCGATCAGTTCGAGCAGGTGGCGGCGGTTATGGCTGCCGGTCAGTTCGTCGCGAATGGCCAGCGCATTGATGTAGTCGAGCGCCTTCTCAAGCTTGATGAAGCCGCGCGTCTTGGTCACTTCGAACATCAGCACGAAAAACACAACGACCACGAACAGGCCCAGTTCCACCACGAAGTACAACAGCGACATGTTGGCGATCGGCGGCGCCGGCAGCGCGACTCCCATCAGCGGCAGCGCATATAGCAAGGCCAGCGTGATGCCGCTCATGGCAAGCCAGAACATCGCGGTCGCGATCCCGCCGATCAGCATCGCCGCCACCGGCGGCGTAATCAGCCAGCCGGTGGCGGGGGAGCTGACGCCGCCCAGGTGATAGTTCAGGTAGACGAAAGTGAAAAACGCAGTGCCGACGAAGACTTCGCGCGCGAGGAAGATGCTGCCGCGGGCGCGCAGCAGGAACGGCGCCGACAGCGTGCCGGCGCAGCACAGCAGAAGCGACACGCAGCCCGCCGGGTCGCCCAGCGCGTAATAGAACGCCGCATAGGCGGGGCTCGCGAGCACCGCGAGCACCGCGGCGTTGACCAGGTTTTGCGCGCGGTTGTGCGCCTCGGGCGTAGCGCGCGCCGCGGGCGGGATGAACCACTCGATCGCCAGCGCGTAGCGGCGCATCCAGTGCGATCCTCGATTTTTCATGAATACATTTTTTCCGTTTTTCTCACGCGCCATACGATACATCGAAGCGCGGTCCGCACCGTTGCATGGTGACCAAGAGTCACCCGGCGTCACGTTTTCATTACTTAATAGTAACATGTAAAGCCGATCGGAAATGTCCGACAAGAATTTTTCTGTTTGACGCGCGCGGCCGCGCAGGCGCCCGATGCGAGTCCGCCTGTTTGACCATGGCGCGGTTTGTGATGATACTGTTGCGGAGCCGCGCCGGATCGCCGATCCGCGCGCGCCGGTTCGATCCTAAAAATAACGCAACGGAGACACGCATTGAAAAACGCCACCCTCGTTCTGCTGGCTTGTGCCGCAGCCAGCGCCAGCGCCGCAGACGCGCCCAAGTTCGACGCCCATCGCCTGTCGCAGGACGTCAAGGTCCTCGCCTCCGATGAATTCGAGGGCCGCGGCCCGAACACGCCGGGCGAAACCAAGACCGTCGCCTACCTGATCGAACAGTTCAAGGCGGCCGGGCTGAAGCCGGGCGGCGACCTGGCCGGCGGCAAGCGTGGCTGGACCCAGGACGTGCCGCTGGGCCGCTTCGAGATCAAGGGGCCGGTCAGGCTGACCGTGCACGACGGCAAGGGCAGCCAGTCGTACGCGCAGGGCGTCGAGATGGCGGTGCGCGCCGCGATGAACGGCTCGCGCATGGTCGACTTCAAGAGCGCCCCGCTGGTGTTCGTCGGTTACGGCGTCACCGCGCCCGAGCGCAAGTGGGACGATTTCAAGGGCGTCGACCTGAAAGGAAAGCTGGCGGTGGTCCTGATCAACGATCCGGATTTCGAAACCGGCGAGGGCGAATTCGGCGGCAAGGCGATGACCTACTACGGCCGCTGGACCTACAAGTACGAGGAACTGGCCCGCCGCGGCGCGCTCGGCACGATCATCGTGCACGAAACGGCGCCGGCCTCGTACGGCTGGCCGACGGTGAAGAACTCCAACACCAACGTCATGTACGACATCGTGCGCAAGGAGCCGGCCAAGGCGCACGGCGCGATGGAAGCCTGGATCCAGCGCGATGCCGCGGCGGACCTGTTCAAGCGCGCCGGCCTCGATTTCGACGCCGCCAAGAAGCAGGCGCAAAGCCGCGACTTCAAGCCGGTCGAACTCAAGGGTGTCACCTTGTCGGCGCACTACGCGGTCGATGCGAAGGTGATCAAGTCGAAGAACGTTGCGGCGCTGCGCGAAGGCAGCGAGCGGCCGAACGAGTACGTGCTGTACAGCGCGCACTGGGACCACCTCGGCGTCGGGCTGCCCGACGCGAAGGGCGACAAGATCTACAACGGCGCGGTCGACAATGCGACCGGCGTGGCGGCGCTGCTGGAACTGGGGCGCGCGTACGCGAAGCAGCCGGCGCCGCAGCGCAGCGTGGTGTTCCTCGCGGTGACGGCCGAAGAAAAAGGCCTGCTCGGGTCGGAATACTACGCGTCCAATGCGCTGTATCCGCTGGCCGCGACGGCTGCCATGATCAACATGGACGCTTTGAATCCTGAAGGACTGGCGCGCAATTTCACCATCTCCGGCAATGCGAAGCTGGACCTGCTCGACCAGCTGACGGCGAAGGCGAAGCAATGGGACATGGTGTATTCGGCTGATCCGAAACCGGAAGCGGGCTACTTCTTCCGCTCCGACCACTTCCCGATGGCCAAGCGCGGCGTGCCGGCGATTTCGTTCAAAGGCGGTAACGATTGGGTGGATGGGGGCATCAAGGCGGGCAAGGGCTGGGCCGAAAGCTACACCACCAACAACTACCATCAGCCGTCGGACCAGTGGAACGAGAAGTGGAGCTTCACCGGCATGGCGCGCGACCTGGAGCTGCTGTACGCGGTCGGCGCGGACATCGCCAATTCGAAGGCATGGCCGAATTGGTCGCAGGATTCGGAGTTCCGCGCGAAGCGGGATGAGACTTCGGCGCAGCGCAAGTAAGCACGCGGCGCCGGCAAAGACGGAGGGCAGGTCCGGCGGACCTGCCCTTTTTTTACACGGCCAGGGTCATGCCGGCGCCGATCAGGCCGCCGATCACCATCGCCAGATTCGTGAACAGGGTCAGCGCGACGCCTGCCGGACGGCTCTCAGGATTCTTGATGTACAGGTGCGAGTAAAGCGCCCGTCCGGCGATGAACAGGACGCCAGGCAGGATCGCCCAGCGCGCGCTGACGAAGTGCCCGAACAGGATCAGCGCGGGAATGAAGATCACCAGCTGTTCCATGGTGTTCTGCTGGACGCGGAACATCCGTTCCCATGTTTCATGGCCGGTGCATTTCGGCGCCGGCACGCCGTATTTGCCGCGCAGGAGGCCGACGCGGAAAGTGAAGTAGGTGTACTGCAGCAGCGCGACCAGGATGATGACGGCGATGGTGTTGTTCATGGTGTTCCTTATAAAGTTTAATTCAGGCCCTTGAGGCCCAGGTTTGCCAGGCAGCCCAGCCAGCCTTGCTTGTGATGCTCGCAGCTCGCCTCGTCGACGAACTCGGTGTGAACCAGCTGCAGGCGCGACTGCGCCTCGCCGAGCGGGGTGAAATCGAGCGCGACGCGCGTGGTGTGCGGGCTGGTTTCGAACTTCCAGCTGAACGCCAGCTTTTCGTCCTGCGCGATTTCGAGATACTCGCCGCCCACCACGTGGCGCTCGCCGCCCGGCTCCTGCATCACCAGTCGATAGCGCCCGCCGACGCGGAAATCGACGTCGGCTTCGAGCACGGTCAGCTCTCCCGGGGCGAACCAGGTGCGCATCAGGTCCGGCTTGGTCCAGGCCGCGAACAGCCGGCTGACCGGCGCATTGAAGTCTTGGCTCAGTTCTAATTGGTGCATGTTTTACTCCGGTTTTTCGATGGCGGCGCCCAGTGCGTCGAGACGCTGGCGCCAGAAGTTGCGATAGATGCTGATCCAGTCGAGGGCGATCGTTAGTTCGTGCGGCGCCAGCGTCAGGTGGTGGGTGCGTCCCACCACCCGCCGGCTGACGATCTTCGCGTGCTCCAGCACCTTGATGTGCTTCGACACCGCGGCCAGCGACATCTCGAAATGCGACGCCAGCTCGCCGACCGTGTGCTCGCGCTCGGACAGCCGGCGCACGATGTCGCGCCGGGTTGCGTCCGCCAGTGCCATGAACACCAGGTCCAATGCCGCATCCTGATTGCTTGTTGCCATTCCGATCCTCAACTGAATGGTTGAATTATAGGCCGTCCGAACAATTCATTCAACCATTTAGTTGAATATCGCCATCCATTCCCATCAATTTGCGTTCTGTCGCCCGAAACTGGCCGGCCGGCGCCCGATCCGTTACAGTGCGTCGCTCGCTGGGCGCCGTGTCCCGAACAATATTGGAGAAAACATCATGAAAAGAACCTTGTGCAGCAGCGCGATCGTAGCCCTGCTGGCCGGCATGGCATGCGCCAACGCGGCCGAACCATCGGCGACCGTCGCGGCCAGCGCCGCCGCCCCGATTTCCGGCGTCGACGTCGGATCGATCGACCGCGGCGTGCGCTCCCAGGACGATTTCTTCCGCTATTCGCAGGGCAAATGGCTGCACGACGTCGAGATCCCGTCGGACCGCGCCAGCTGGGGCGCCTTCAACATCGCGCAGGACAAGGTCGAGAGCCAGATTCGCACGCTGATCGAGCAGGCCGACCAGGACAAGAACAAGAAGGCCGGCTCGGACGCGCAGAAAATGGGCGACTTCTACGCCAGCTACATGAACGAGCAGCGCCGCAATGAACAGGGCATCGCGCCGCTGAAGGGCGAGCTGGCGCGCGTGGCCGCGCTGCGCGACAAGAAGGACATCGGCGCGCTGGTCGCCCGCTTCGGCCGGATCGGCGCCGGCGCTCCGTTCGAGATGGGCGTCCACCAGGATAACAAGGCGTCGACCCGCTACATCGTCGACATCGCGCAGTCGGGCCTGGGCATGCCGAACCGCGATTACTACATCACGCCGGACGACGCCAAGCTGGCCGACACCCGCGCCAGGTACCAGGCGCACGTCGAGAAGATGCTGGCGCTGGCCGGCCACGCCGACGCCGCCGCCGAAGCCGCGCAGATCGTCGCGCTCGAAACCGACATCGCCAGGGCGCATTGGAGCGCGGTCGAGAACCGCGATCCGGTCAAGGCCTACAACAAGGTCAGCATCGCGCAACTGAAGGCGCTGGCGCCGAGCATCGACTGGACCGGCTACCTCAAGGGCGCCGGCGTGGCGGGCAAGATCGATTCGCTGATCGTCAGCCAGCCGACCTACCTGCAGCGCCTCGACGCCGTCGTCAAGGCGACCCCGCTGGCCGCATGGAAGTCGTACTTCGAGTTCCGCCTGATCAGCGCCTACGCGCCGTACCTGTCGCAGCCGTTCGTCGACGAGAGCTTCGCGTTCCGCGGCGCGGTGCTGTCGGGCGCCAAGGTCAATCGCCCGCTGCAAAAGCGCGCCATCGCCGAAGTCAATCGCTCGCTGGGCGAGGTGGTCGGCAAGGTCTACGTCGAGCATCACTTCCCGGCCGAGCGCAAGCAGCAGGTCGAGCTGATGGTGCAGAACTTCCTGGCCGCGTTCAAGGAAGGCATCGAGACGCTGGACTGGATGACCGAGGCGACCAAGAAGCAGGCCCAGGTCAAGCTGTCCAAGATCAAGGTGAAGGTCGGCTATCCGAACCGCTGGCGCGACTACTCCGCGCTGACGATCGCGCGCGACGATCTGGTCGGCAACGTGATGCGCGCGCGCGAGTTCGGGCACCGCTTCGAGACCGGCAAGCTGGGCAAGCCGGTCGACCGCGACGAGTGGGGCATGACGCCGCAGACCGTCAACGCCTACTACAACCCGGAGATGAACGAAGTGGTGTTCCCGGCGGCGCGCCTGCAGTCGCCGCTGTACGACGCCGACGCCGAGCCGGCGATCAATTACGGCGCGGTCGGCATCTCGATCGGGCACGAGATCAGCCATGCGTTCGACGACCAGGGCGCGCAGTTCGACGGCGACGGCAACCTGCGCAACTGGTGGAGCGACGAAGACCGCAAGCAGTTCGCCGCGCGCGGCAAGGTGCTGGTGGGACAGTACGGCGCGTACAGCCCGCTGCCTGGCTACACCCTGAACGGCGAACTGACGCTGGGCGAAAACATCGCCGACAACGCCGGCGCCATCATGGCCACGCGCGCCTACAAGATCTCCCTGCACGGCAAGCCGGCGCCGGTGATCGACGGCTTCACCGCCGAGCAGCGCCTTTTCATGGGGCTGGCGCAGGCGCGCCGCGGCAAGGCGCGCGATCCGGCGCTGATCGCCCAGGTGAAGTCGGACCCGCATTCGCCGGCCGAATTCCGCGTCAACGGCAGCCTGCGCAACCATCCGGGCTTCTACGAGGCGTTCGACGTCAAGCCGGGCGACAAGATGTACCTGGCGCCGGAGCAGCGCGTCATCTTCTGGTAACAGAGGTACGGGGTCGGGTCCGGCGGACCTGACCCCATCTTTGCTATGCTGTCGAAAAGTCCCATCACGGAGTAGCAAAATGGTTTCGTTACAAGAGCAGTTTCTGAAGGCCGGCCTGGTCGACAAGAACAAGGTCAAGCAGGCCAACCAGGAAAAGAGCAAGCAGAAGAAGGTCGAGCGCCGCACCGGCACCGAGACCGTCGAGGAATCGCGCCTGGCCGCGCTCGAGATTCAGCGCAAGAACGCCGAGCGCGCCCGGGAAGCAAACGCCCAGCGCGACGCGGCCGCCAATCAGAAGGCGATCGCCGCGCAAATCGCGCAGATGGTGCAGAAGAACCGCCAAAGCAAGGGCAATGGCGACATCGCCTACAACTTCACGCATGGAACGAAGATCGAACGGATCTACGTGTCGGCGGCGGTGCAGGAGCACCTGAAAGCCGGGCGGCTGGTGATCGTCTGCCTGGGCGGCGCCACCGAACTGGTGCCGCGCGTGATCGCCGACAAGATCGCCGAACGCGATCCCGCGCTGGTGGTGCGGGTCAAGAAGGCCGCCACCGCGGTGGAAGAGGACGATCCGTACGCCGCATTCCAGATCCCCGATGACCTGATGTGGTAAGTCCCTGCCGCTACGTCAGCAAGTGATCCACCGGTGACAGCGGCGCCGGCACCTCGGGATCGCCCAGCGCTTCGCGCAAATCGATTTCGATGGTGCGGCACACGGCGTCCAGCGCCAGGTCGTTGGCCGAGGTGCCGAACGGCTCTTCGATTTCATCGCCCAGCGCATCCAGCCCGAACACCGTGTACGTGATGATCGCCACCACAAAGGGTGTCATCAGCCCGATCGTGTCGACCAGCCCGAACGGCAGCAAAAAACAATACATGTAGGACGTGCGGTGCAGCAGCAGCCGGTATGAGAACGGGACGGGCGTATTCTTGATGCGCTCGCACGCGGCGCTGGCGCCCACCATCCCCGTCATGGTGGCGTCGATCGACGCGGCCAGGCAGCAGTCGACCTGGCCGGCGCGGATGCAGTCGCCCAGGTCGGAGCCCATTTGCAGCATCAGGAAATGCGGCCTGTTCGACGCGCGCTGCAGGTCCTGCCACTCGCCGGCGCGCAGCAAGGGCTTCAGGTCGCCGGCGGCATCCGTGTCGCGCAGGTGGTGGCGCAGCGCGTGGGCGTAGCCGATGGCGCGGTAGATCATGCGCGCGCGAACATCGCTGAGCGCGCGCTCGACCGGCTGGCCGGTGTCGATCAGGCTCAGACACTGGCGCGCGAGGCTGCGGCTTCGCAGGACCATTTCGCCCCACTGCTTGCGGCCCTCCCAATACCGGTCGTAGGCGGAGCTGCTGCGGAAACCCAGGAAGATCGCCAGCGGCAGTCCGATCAGGGTGAACGGGATCGTGGTCAGCGTGATCTTGTGGTGCAGCAGCGCGCCGCCGCTCCAGGTCACGGCGATCGCCAGCAGCGTGGTCACCAGCAGGCTTTTCCAGATCCGCCCCAGGATAGAGCCGCGCATCGTCAGGAACAGCCTCAGCCCGGAAGGGCGGTCACGCACGATCATGGTCGACTCCATCGAATTCGGAACAACGATTATGGCGGCTGGGGCGGTTTTTGGAAAATTTCATGCCATCGACGGCCTATTCCGTGAATTCTGCAATCTGTCGCACGTCGCGGGAAAAAAATCGCGGGCAGCGTCAGAATATCGCTCATCAACTACAACAATAAAAGGTGAACCTCATGTCTCTCCGTGAAATGGCCGCGCAGCGCCCCATCCTCGCCGCCGTGCTGTGTGCCGGCCTGCAGTTCCTGATTACCACGCTGATCCTGAAAGCGGGCGTCGCGTTCGCGCCGCCGGCGGCATTCGGCAAGATCAAGCTGGTCGCCTTCGCGTCGACCGTGATCCTGCCGCTGGTGCTGGTGCAAGTTCTCGGGCTTTGGCGCCAGGTCGGGCTGGAACTCGGCAAGGCCAAGCCGGGCCACGTTTTCTTCGCCAGCATGCTGCTGTGCGTGATGTTCCTTGCGATGGGCGTGCATCCGATGGAGAAGCGTCCCTTCCTGCCGGAGCTGCTGATCCAGTTCATCAATGCATTCGGCGAGGAGCTGCTGTTCCGCGGCGTGATCTTCGCGATCCTCCTGACCCTGCCGCGCTGGCAGGCGATCGCCATCTCGGGCATCCTGTTCGGCGCCATGCACCTGATTCACGGCTTCATGGACGGCGACTGGAACCACGCGATGTGGTGGGCGGCGGCGACCTGCCTGTCCGGCGCGATGTTCGCTGCGGTGCGCTACGGTACCGGCAGCCTGTGGCTGACCATCATCCTGCACATGCTCCTGAACCTCAGCAAGATCTACTCGAACATCGAACCTGCCGCGGGCCCGGCTGCGCTGCTGATCGCCGAACGGGTGGCCTACGGCTTCGAGATCGCGCTCACCGCGTATGTGATTTTCAGCGCGGCGGCGCGTGACAAGGTGCTGCGGGTGCGTTCAACCAGCGCTCAATAAGCAGGCGGCCGATCACACCTGGCGGCGGCAGCAGGAGGGTTCCGGCGCCGGGGTCGGCGAGCGATTCGCGGTCGACCCAGATCGCATCCTCGATTTCGCCCGACGCGAGGATGGGCTGATCCGGCTCCACATGCGCGATGAATCCGAGCATGAGCGAATTGGGATAAGGCCAGGGCTGCGCCGTCACGTAGGCCGATGACTGCACGGCCAGTCCGACCTCTTCCACCACCTCGCGGCTGACCGCCTGCTCGGGCGTTTCGCCGGCTTCGACAAAGCCGGCCAGCGGCGCGTAGTACCCTTTCGGGAACGCGGCCTGTCGCGCCAGCAGGCATCGCGCGCCGTCGGTCACCAGCGTGATGATGGCCGGTTCGACCCGCGGGTACGACTCATGGCCGCAGGCCTCGTTTGCGCACACCCGTTTGTTCAGGTCCGTCAGGTAAGCGGACGGTGCGCCGCAGGTGCCGCAAAATCCGCTCCGGTGCAGCCATGCGCCCATGTGCAGGGCGCGGGCGGCATGCTGCAGTTCGGCCGGCGAGGAGCGCCCAAGCTGGAACAGGCCTAGAAAGCCGGTTTGCCGCGCCGGCCGGAACGGCGCAGCTTCCGCCGCGCGCGCCACGCCAATCCGGATCGCGGCATAGCGGTCGCGCCCATCGAGCGAGCCGAGACGCACCCAGTAGGTCTCGTCGTCCGATAACGCCAGCTCGTGCCGGTCGAACCATGCGATCGCGCGCGCGCCTTCGACGCCTTTGACTTCGCCGTCGGCGACCAGCATGTACAGCGCAGCTTCGGGATGGCGGCTTGTGATCGGCGGCATTCGGTTCTCCTTTTCTTGCTACTATGGTGGCTGCTACGGATAATGTAGCACAGTGCTACGCTTTCCGTAGCAAAAGGATATTCATGGCTATTCCAAAACCCGGTGCGCCGGTGCGCGGCTCGCCCACTGGCCGTCCGATCATGGCGCTGCTCGACCTGCTCGGCCGCCGTTGGGCGATGCGCATCATCTGGGAACTGCGCGACACGCCGCTGACGTTTCGCGAATTGCGCGAGCGCTGCGACGCGATGTCGCCCACGGTGCTGAACCGGCGCCTGCACGAACTTCGGGAAACCGACATCGTGGAAGTGGCGGAGCCGGGCGGCTACACCTTGAGCCGGTCCGGAAAGGCGCTGCTGGAAGCGATGACGCCGTTGCTGCAGTGGTCCAGCGACTGGCAACGGCGGCTGTCGGCCAAGGAGGCGCGCGATGAGCGTTGACCTTGACCTGCTCGCGCGCTGGCTGGCCGGCTGGAGCCTGGCGCGCGGTTTGCCGCCGCCGGCGCACGCAGATGGCGGCTTGACCGTCGAAGTGGGATGGCCGGATCAATTGCGGCGCCACGTGTTCGCCGACGCCGGCCGCGCGCTGCAGGACTGCGCGTCGCGGATACACGCGCCCTTCATCCATCTGAAAGCGGCGGTCGATGCCGATGCGATGCGGCGCGCGCTGCCCGCGCAGTGGACGATCGAAGCGCCACGCTATGTCATGGCCCGCCCGGCGGCGATGGACCGGCCGGCCGCGCTTCCCGCCGGTTACGCCGCCAGGGTGGACGCCGTAGGTCCGGTTTATTTTGTGCGCATCGCCGACGCGGCCGGCCAGACTGCGGCGTCCGGATTCGTCCTCATCAATGGGGTCACCGCCGTATTCGACCGCATCGAGACGCTCGAGGCCCATCGCCGCAAGGGGCTGGGCAGCGCATTGATGTCCGCGCTGGACGCGCTGGCGGAGCGTGCGGGCGTATCCGAGCGCCTGCTGGTGGCGACCGGCGAGGGGAGGGCGCTGTACGAGAGCCTGGGTTGGCAGGTGCTGGCGCCGTATTCGACCGCGATGCGGGCGTAAAAATTCACGCCGGCTGCATACTGGCTTCACACTCCTGTAGCAGAATCGGTCGGTCGCATCTCAATCAACGCTTTGGAGGAAACGCCATGCCCGCAACTAACGGCAACAGCTTGCACCGTCCCGTCATCAAGGTCCTGGTGGGGACCGCACTGCTTTTGCTGATTCCCTTGGTGGCGATGCAGTTCACCCGCGAAGTCAACTGGACACTGAGCGATTTCGTCGTGGCCGGGGGATTACTGGCCGGGACCGGCCTGCTGTACGTGATCGGCGCGAGCCGGATGCGCAGCCCGCGCAACCGCACCATGCTGGGCCTGGCGCTGGCGGCGGTCCTGCTGGTGGTGTGGGTGGAACTTGCGGTCGGCATTTTCCACTGATTCGCAGCCTAGACCGACGGCATCGGCAGGCGCACCGAAAACATGCTGCCGAGGTTTTCCCCGGCGCTTGCGGCCGTCACCGTGCCCTCGTGCGCCTCCACCAGGTTCTTCACCAGCGCCAGGCCGAGACCGAGGCCGCCTTCGCGGCCGTTTTTCGGCCGCTCGGCCTGGACGTACAGCTCGAACAGGTTCGGCACCAGCTCGGGCGCGATGCCGATGCCGTTGTCGGTGACGGTGATGACCACCACGCGGTCGATCACCTGAAGGTCCAGCGAAATTTTGCCGCCGTCGGGGGTGTAGCGCACAGCGTTGGTCAGCAGGTTGCCGACCACCTGCAGCAGGCGCGTGCGGTCGCCATGCACGATCGATGGCGTCGCGGGGACCGCCACGGAGACGGCATGGCCCTTGCGGCCGGCGAATGGCGCGAGCTGCTCGATGGCGTCGTTGATCACTTCGTTGACATCGATGGCGGCGCGTTCGATCAGCACCTGGCCGCGGCTGATGCGCGAGATGTCGAGCAGGTCTTCGACCAGGCGCGTCATGTGCCCGACCTGGCGCGCGACGATCTTGCCGACCTGGATGGCGCGCTCCGCCGACGGCCCGGTCAGCAGGACCTCCGCGGCCATGCCGGCGGCCGACAGGGGGCCGCGCAGCTCGTGGCTGAGGATCGACATGAACTCGTTCTTGCTGTCGTCCGCGGCCACCAGCATGCGCGCTTTTTGCGCCAGCACCGCGTTGACCGTTTCAATGCGCAGGTTGGTCTCTTCGAGGCGTTCCGAGATGACCAGCAGTTCTTCCTGGCGCGTATTCAGTTCTCCGAGCGCCGTTTCGAGCTCGCGATTGTATTTGCGCGCATCCGACAGCGCCAGGGTGTTGGGCAGTTCTTCCAGCTGCGTCAGCAGGTAGTCGATGGTGCGCGCCGTCATGCGCGGCGCGTTCGGCGCCAGCGTCTTGGCGGCGGTGATCTGCGTGCCCACGCCGGACTCGGTCTTGATCTCGAAGCGGTCCATCAGGCGCCGCGCCGACAGGATGCCCACGCCCAGTCCCGCGGCGGAACGGTAGCGTCCCTCGATGATCTCGTCGAGATCGGCGATGCCCGGTCCTTCATCGTGCACGGTCACGACCAGCTGCTGGATGCCGGGGCGCTGGGCCAGCGAAAAGCCGACCGTGCCCTTGCCGGCGTATTGAAAGACGTTGCGCGCCAGTTCGGAGACCACCGTCGAAATGCGCGACTGGTCCACCGTCGCAAACCCCAGCAGGGATGCGATCTGTTGGGCGCGCTGGCGCGAGGCGAAGACGTCATGCTCGCTCTTGATCCCGATGCTCAGGATGGCAAACGCGGGCGCGGCGCCGTCGTCGATGACGGCGGCGGCGCTGAAGATCGGCGCCGCGGTTGCGGAAGTTCCCAGGCGATGCACCGGGCGATGTCGGGCGACATGCGGGGCGGCAGTCTTCAGGGGCAGGTATTTCAAATTGGACCTTTCCGGTCGCGGCAGGGTTGTATTGTCGCCATGCATCGGATAGATCCCAGCGACAATCCCGCAGATTATACAGGGGTCTCTTGTGGGAAATCTCCGACATCGATGGATTCTTGGTTGCTTCCTTGGATGGATCGACAGTCGCTCGTAGCGAGCGCGCATGCAGCAGCTGTTAGGGAGCTGCTATTGTTTTTTTTGGGCGCGGTCGCAGGCGGGCCGGATTATCTCAGAAAGTCGGTAACGACGCGGGTGAACCGTGCCGGGTCGTCGAGAAAGAGGAAATGTCCGGCGCGGTCGAACTCGACCAGTTTCGCCTTCGGCAAAGCACGTGCGATCGCGCGCTGCGACGGCATGCCGATGGCGTAATCCTCGGTGCCCGCCAACACCAGCACCGGCATCGACAGCTTCTGCGGCGCGGCGAAGCGGTAGCTGGTAAAGCCGCCGCCGAAGAAGGTGCCGGACATCTCGCCGGTATTGCGCAATCCGCTGGCTTCGTCCACGCCGGCCTGCTGCCTGGCGAGCCGCATGTCCGGGAACATCACCTCGTCGTTGGCGCGGGCGCGATCGTTGTCGTCGAGCGCGTTGAAGGCCAGGTCGCAGTCGTTGCGCGGCTGGCCGCCGTTGCCCGATGTATCGGCGCGGGCGCGTTCCAGCGCGGCCGGATAGTGCGCCGCCAGGTAGTCGACGCGCGCCCGGCATGCGGCCGGGATGTCGGTCGCCGCGCTCACCAGCACGACGCGCGAGACGTGCTGCGGATATTTGGCCGCGTATTCTAGCGCCAGCGCGCCGCCGAACGAATGGCCCATCAGGGCAACCTGCGGCACGCCAAGCACGCGGCGCAAGCCCTCGAGGTCTTCGACCAGCTGGGGCAGGGTGTAGCCGCCGGTCCACGGCCGCTCGGAACGGCCGCTGCCGCGCTGGTCGTAATACACCACGCGCTGGCTGCGCTCGAGCGCCGGGCCGGCCAGCACCGAGAAGCTGTGGCTGTTGTAGCCGGGCCCGCCGTGCAGGAAGATCAGCGGCGGGGCGCCCTTGACCGCGGCGCCGCCGACCTTGTACCAGTAACGCACGCCGTCGATCACCACCTGATGCTCGCCGGCGCTCAAGGCGCCTTGGGCGGCCAGCGCGGGCGACATCGCGCCGCACAAGGCGGCCAGCATTATCGGGTGCTTCAGGTATCGGATCGGGGTCATGCGGAACGCCTCTCTAAAAGTTGCCCAATTGAAATGGTGGCAATTGTAGCAATCGTGCATGGGGGAAGGCAAGTACACTGGCCGACATTGGCAATAGTGGTTGAGGACGGCATGCGGTATATCGATTTCAGTTCTTGGCAGGGGGCGATGACGACGGTGATCGGGCTGGCGATTTTCACCTTGCTCGGCGTGGGCATCCGCGTGGTCATGATGCAGACGGTGCAGCAGCGCCGCGAGCGCATGAACCGCCAGATCAACGAGCGGCTGAAGACGCTCATTTCCGCCTACCGCACCCTGGGAGGATCCTTCACGGGCCAGTTAACGGTCGATCCGACGCATCTGCGCGACTTGCGCGCGGCGGGGCAGCCGGCGGCCGAGGAACGGCGCGTGGAGGAGAGCGCGAGTTCGGACCGGTCGCGCCGCATCCGAGATGCCGTCGAGGCGGCGCTGGCCGACATCCTGCTGCTCGGCACCGAGGAGCATTGCCGGTTGGCCGGGCAGGCGGCGAGCGACCTGGCCGCCGGGCGTCCCATCCACACGGCGGACCTGGTGATCTCGCTGCGCGGTTTCATCCGCGCCGCGCTCGACCTGGGGCCGATTCCCGGCGACGTGGTGATACCGCTGCAGGGGCCGACGCGCGCTCAGGGCAGTGGCGGCGGGCGCGGCAAAGCTGAAGGCGAGCGCGCCGGCGGCAAGGGCGGGGGCGGCGGCAACGCCGAGGGCGGCGGCGGCATGGGAATGGGCATGGGCATGGCGATGGGCGCCGGCCACAAGGACGCCGACCACCCGGGATAGCACGTCAGCGACCTAGGCGTTACCCGAGATTGTCCCGGCGATCGCTTATCGGGATGCGGTAAGCAAGGGGTGTAGACTTGAGTCAGATCAGCTTGGCCCGGCATTCCGGTCCGCTCATCCTGAGCCGCTGCTCGAATGTGAGCCCGCCTGCCCACCGGGTAGCTGGTAGGCGATGGTTCGCGCGCGGGCGAGAGCGTCCAGCGTATCCTCGACTGTGAGCAGTGCGGTTGTCTCAAACTTTGACACCGCCCCACCGCCGCCAATCGCTATCGCGACCGCCGCCATCGAGACGCTGTCGGGTGCCTCCCAGAGATTGTAGCCGTCGTAGGTGCCGAATGCGTACCAGAAGCCATGCAACTTGCCGCCAACCGACTCGATGTACTCACTGGCTGCTTTCCGACGGTCTTCAGGGTTCTTCATTAACCGAGCCCAAGTTTCTGGGGTGTAGCTAAAGCGGGTAAGGTAGAGAGCCATTGCACAATCCTCCTGTACGGTCGCCTCCTGGTGAGGGACAATCATCCAGATAATTGAAGAGCATAAACCTGCGGCGGAACGTCTGAACGACGCCGATCAGCGACGCTGCTGCGACGTACATGAAGATACCATGTACTCAATCGGATGGGGAGTTGTGGGTTGGTCGTGCGTTCGGCATCATTCTGCAGAGGGCGTGCGCTCTGGACCGGAAATTGACCGGACACGAGGACTACGCATACCACAAACGAAAACGCAAACCGGTGAGGGTTGGCGTTGCGTGAACTATATTCTTGGTGGCCCGGGGCGCAACCGAACGCAAGCCCGCTCTAAGGCTACGAGCGTATTCCATTTCGAGTTGCCCCATAAGTTGCCCAAATTACCAACTCTCTAGCGGATTCGATTCACGAAATTCATCTTCCAACTTCTGTCGAATCCATACGAATGTTAGGTGATACGGGGAGATTTTTCAAGTCGCAATTCGCTCCTCTTCCTATTGGGCTTTTTGGGAAAAATACCACCTTGGCGAGCATCTTCTGGTGGGGCGCGACCACATTGAATTTAACGGTTGACGACCATTATCCCCAACCCTGCGATAGGTAAGAATCTCACACCGCCTACTATTCACCTTTCGATCCGTTCTGGACTAAGTACGCGCGGCCTTGGTCCGTTACCCATAGATATTCGGTGTTAGCGCCCCCTTTCCTTACTAGGCCTTGTGCAATCGCTTGGTCTCGCGCGAACGCGTATAAAAGATTGGAAGTGTTCATTTCATTTTTTATCCAGCCTGCTCCCATCAGGCCGCTATCGTCCGCTTGTTCGTACAACGCACCTACCGCCGACATAAATTTTTCTACGGGTCCTGGAGCTTTCTGCTTAGGAGGTTCGAGCGATACGCTGAAAGGATCGTTCCCGAGTGGCGGTTTAATGTAGAGCGGTGCCGCTAAGATATCGCGAAGCAGCTCGTCCATGCCGGATTCAAAAACATCCGCGTTCGATAAGTCGATGTATTTCTTGGTAGCCAGGAAAGCCGGAGTAACCTTTTCCAATCCTTTCTGACGGATTACAGGAATTATAGTGGTCGAGCCGATAGTTTTCATTAAGTCGGCTGTAACTATCATTCGCTCATAGCCAACACCCCCGGTGCCGGAATCAGCTTTTTGCACATATCTCTCCGTGCAGATCATAATTACACGCGTTGCCCGTTTGATATTTTGTTCCATGAACTGCGGCAAGTCGCTGCCCGGGCCGAGATCCCACTGGTCGAGGATCGCGTCTACTCCGCTTGTCCTCAACCTTATCGCGAAATCCAACACCCACCGCTTGTGTTCTGGAGAGTCGTGAGAATAAGAAATAAAAACAATCGGCGCGGCCATACGAGCTCCAGTAAGATTCGATTTTAAACTTTATCACGTATTGCCGTTCGGCGATTTTGACTTGGGGCGATTCCGCGAAATGGCGGCAAAACGATGTTTATCGCCCCGCACTTCTTACAGTCCACGCCGGGACGCGTTCGCTGTTTCGATTCCGTTGGCGGGAAGGGCGTAAGCGCTGGCGACAAATGATTCAGCAGGCAGGCGATCTGCTGTAGTCGACTTTGCCGTCTCTTGTACCGGTAAATCTGCCGGCGGGGGCGATTCGAGCCGAGCGCAGGCGAGGAAGCCCGCTAGGGCGCACCCCCGCGTATCACGGTGCTCCTCAAGAGCACCGTTCGCTGAGGCGGTGCCGGACGGCACATGGTGTTCGTTAGCCCGCTGAATAGATATGCGTTTGCGTTCGCATGCGCTGCGGGAGAAAGGACAGCTTGGCGAGATCACATGTGATGTGATCATTGCTGGCTGTTGAACCCGGCTTCGTGTTGAGGCCGTCGCGTGATTTTCTTTCGGCGGTGTCAATGGCGCAAGTTATCGCCCGCGGGAATTTTGCCGTTGTGGAATTGCTAACGCCGCTTGATGCAGCTCATCGGCAACCGGTGCAATCCGATTACAGTGGTGGTCGGCGAGTCGCTGGTTAGGAGCAAGCCATGTTTTCGCTTCGCTCAAACGGCTTGCCCTGCGGGGCCTTCTCTCGCTGCGCTCGCCACAACCCAAAGTCAAAACCATCCACCTGCGCATCATGCCGCCCGATGTTTCCACGCCCAGATCCGCTGGCGGTCGTCCCAAGGGCGATCCGGCAGCCCTTCGCAGCGCAACCATCGGCGTGCGCGTTTCAGCCGGCGAGTATGCGATGCTTCGGGCCAAAGCCGCACAGATGCAAATGGCGCCAGCGCAGTGGCTGCGCGAGGCGGCCCTTGCACGGCGACTGCCATCACCGCCTGTTGCCGCCATCAACCGCGAGCAATACGCTGAACTCGCGCGGCTGTCAGCGAACCTCAATCAGCTGGCCAAGCTTGCCAACGAAGGTGCGAGGGTCACCGTTGCAAAGTCTCTCCTCATGGCCATCGGCGCAGAGACCAAGCGATTGCGCCTGGCGCTGCTCGGGATCGGAGTTGGCCATGATCGCTAAGGCAGTGAAGGGAACTGGATTTCGCGGCGTCCTTCAATACGACCTGGAGAAGGACCAGAGCCGAATCATCGACAGCAACATGGAAGGCCGCAATGCACGCGACCTGGCCGCGGAGTTTGGCGAGATCAGGAAGCTGCGCCCAGGGCTTGGCAAAGCGGTGCTGCACGTCTCGTTGTCTGCCGCACCTGGCGAACATCTGGATGACACGCAATGGACGCAAATAGCCCACCGCTATTTGGCCGGAATGGGGCTGGACAAGAATCAGTATGTCGCCACGCGTCACGTCGATACGGACCATGAGCATATTCACCTGATCGTCAATCGCATTCAATTCAACGGCGACGTCACGAGCGACAGTCACGACTACCGCCGCCAACAGTTGGTCATGCGCGAAGTAGAGCGAGACATGGGATTGCGCCAGGTTGCGTTGTCGTTCTATGCGGAGCGACATGCGGCGACACGTGGCGAGATAGAGGAGGGACTGCGCACCGGCATACCCTCGACACGCCAGCAGTTGCAGCAGCTTTGCGATGTCGCGGCGCGGGACTGCCCAAGCTTCACGGAATACGCCTCGCGACTGGAAGCAGCGGGCGTGGATCTCTTGCCGGTGACGCAGTTAGAAGGATCGAAATTGTCGGGCATTTCGTATCGCCTCGACGGCGTCATGATGAAAGGGAGCGATCTGGGCAAGCGCTACAGCCCGGCCGGACTATCGAAGCTAGGAGTAGGGTATGTCAAAGAGCGAGACCTTGAAGCAGTTAGCCGCAGCATCGAACGCAGCGCGATTGGCAGAAATGGGGCAGCAGATCGCGGCATTGCGGAGGGCGCGCATCGAGAGCGCGGAGCAATTGGCGGAAATGCTCGAGCCGTTGGCGCGATCGATGGCCGCGCTTGCGGTCGAGACGAGCGAGACGTTGTCGACAATCGGGCAGCGCAGCCGTCAGTTGGGCGAGCAATTTCAGATAGAGACGCAAGCCGCGACGGCGTCCCTGGAGAAGGCTTCGACGATGGCGCACTTCGCGGCGGCCCGCTTGGCCCAGGAGAGCCGCAGATCGATCTGGAGCATCCATCTGATTGCGCTCGCGACAGGAGTGATGAGCGCGATCCTCGTGAGCTTATTTTGGCTTTGGCTGGCCCCGCCGATGATCAACAACCAGGTGGACGTGGGGGAGATCGTGCGCCAGTTAAAGCCAGAGATCGCAGCCTTGAAGCCATCGAGAGGCAAATAGCGGCGATGGGAGGCGAGCGATTTGATGTTCGAATCCGGAACCTCGCGCGAGGAACTGAAATGGAACGGAATTGGTCGCCGAAGGAGCTGCGGCGAAGCGTTCCTTGGCTTAAGCGGATGAACGCGTTAGGTCATGATGTTGGGATCCGGCCTTCGGACCCGCATGGGCTAATCCTGATCTCGAATCTCGATCGAGCAAGGCTGGTGAAGGTGCAAGCCTTGGGGCTCTCGCCGGCGGTCACCCTGGAGACCAGTCCACAGGAATTCGAGGCGTGGATCAAGCTATCCGAAACGCCAATAGCGGATAGCATACGGTCTGCCATTTTGGCCGGCGCAAAACAACACCTCAAATTTCCTGAGACCCGCGGCGATATCTACGCGTATGGTTACCTTGCTGGCATGACGAATCACACTGCGGCATTGAGGGGCCGCGGCCCGAGCAGATTTGTGATTGAGCGCACGGCGGATGGCGCCGTCGCGAAAAGCGGAAAACAGCTAATCGACGCTATTAAGGAGAGCTACAACCGAGTCGCTGCAGCTCCCGAAGAGAAGCCGAACGAACCTATCGAGCGTCACATAGTGGATCGCAACCTTCAGCGCGAACGCGGACCATCGAGATGATTTGGGCCCTCCGTTCTGATTAGAAGCATGGCGCCAGAGTACTGGTGACAATCGACTGTGGATTCAATCGGAATGCGAAGACTCAACCTTCGCGCATGATGATTTTTTGTGGCGCTGCAGCTGCCTCTCAACTGCCTCGATCAACTGCTCGTCGCTGCCTCCCCATACAAATTCGACAGCTGCGCCGTCGGCGCGTGCGCGCGGCAGTTTTAACCGCACCCGCCCGCGCGGACCGGACTGCTCTGCGCGGATCAGCCGTTGGTCTCCCAGCCATAAGGAATAGCGCTTAGTGCCTGCGCGCACTTCAAAACGTTCTAGGTAGCGGTGTGCCGCGCTAGCCACGAAGTGCTCGATGCATTCAACGAAGTCTTCGAGATCGGATAGGTTCGTTTCCTCCGCCAGTCCTGATGTTTGCTGCAGCTCCCGCAACTGGCTGGCCGGAGTGCGGGGCCTTTGCACGACTGCACCCGGCCCGTTTAGACCAATACCATCGCGGATATTGCAGCCGTACTGGCGTATGTAATTCATCTCCACCGCAAAAATGTTCTGATCGTCTGGGACGTTGCACAGGTAGTGCAGCGAGATTGAGTGACCCGAGTCCACGGCGTCGGCAAGCGCGACATGCACGCGACGGTAATCGCGGCCTTTTTTGTACGGCACCCCCTTCAGTAATTTATCCACGTTGCGACTGTAATGTTGCCGCGGCCGTTTCTCGCCACCGTTGGCCTTACCAACGTAACGGCCGATAACTTTCCCGCTTAAGTCGGCAATCTCCCACATGTAGATCAGCGGTGCTTTTACATCGACGCCTGCTTCCTGAAGCGCGTACGACATCTTCTTACTCATCAGCTATCTCCAGGCGCGCGTACGAGGCGGTACGCATAAGGAAAGCCGGCAGGACAGTGCTGCTGTGCCTTCGCTTTCCAAACTTCGAATTCCGCGATCTCCCCTCCGCGGCGATAATACATCGCCGCTAGGTCTGAGGATGCACAGCGATCTCCTTCATCGGTGTCGCGCTCGTAGCTGGCTGCAAAATGGCGCGCTTCTACTAGGTCCTTGTTTCCGCGCTTGTCCCATAGCTGGTACGAACCCATAGCGCCCACAGAGGAAAGTAAGAGCACCACGGCGATTGTCTTTTTTTGCAAATCAGGCTTCCAGGTTAGTGACTACACTACTTTGATTAATGCACAATTTAGCACATCACGGCACGCGACTGGAAGGAGCCTTCGGTGCTAGGCTGCGTTACTTCCCGGAGACCAAACATGACCGGGTTTTGGCCTGTAAAGTACGTACGGCGTCCTCTTGCTTAAATTCCGGCGGTCCCACCCAATCGCAACTTATCCAAGTAGTCCGCCCACTGTTGCATCATCGCCGTTCTTTCGGGAAGATGCGCAGTGCGGTTGTAAGCACGGCCATGCGGATCGCGCACGGCGTGCGCCAGCTGGTGTTCGATTAAATCGGGACGAATCCCGAGCACTTCGTCCAGGATCGTCCGCGCCATCGCGCGAAAGCCATGCCCGGTCATCACGTCACGCTCGATACCCATGCGACGCATGGCTGCGAGGATGGCGTTGTCGCTCATTGGCCGTTCCATCGTTCGACCGCAGGGGAACACGTAGTTCCCCGCTCCGGTAAGCGGGTGGAGTTCGGTGAGGATGGCGATCGCCTGGCGTGACAGCGGCACAATGTGGGGAGTCTTTGTCTTACTGGAGGTGAAGCGCCACAGGCCATTGGCCAGGTCGACGTCAGCCCACTTCGCCGTGCGCAGCTCGCCCGGCCGGACGAACACCAGCGGCGCAAGGCGCATGGCGGACGACACGATAAAGCTTCCCTGGTAACCGTGCAGGGTCCGCAGGAGTAGGGCGACTTCGTCTGGTTCGATCACTGCGGGGAAGTGACGGACCTTTGCCGGCGGGATCGCGCCGCGCAGATCGACGGTAGGATCGCGCTCCGCACGCTGCGTGGCGACTGCATAGCGAAACACCTGGCTGCAGTTCTCGCGCGCCCTGTGGGCCGTTTCGATGGCGCCGCGTTCCTCGATGCGGCGCAGGACGGCCAACACCATCGCGGGTCCGACGTGGCCCACGTTCTTCGATCCGACCCAGGGAAATACATCGCGTTCCAGCCTCCGAATGATGCGCACTGAATGTGACTCCGCCCAGCTCGGGGAAAACTTCGCGAACCATTCGCGTGCGACGGATTCGAAGCTGTCAGGATCGCCGTCCCTGCAAGTCACTTGGTTCTTCGCTTTGCGCTGCGCGCCGGGATCGACGCCATCGTCCAACAGCTGGCGGGCCTCATCGCGTTTCATGCGCGCTGCCTTGAGGCCGACCTTCGGATATACGCCGAGGGACAGGCGCTTCTCCTTGCCGTCGAAGTGGTAACGGAACCGCCACCATTTGCCGCCGCTTGCGGCCACTTCCAGATAGAGTCCGGGGCTGTCGGACAGCCGGTAATTCTTGTTCGCAGCCTTTGCTGCACGTATCGCCAGGTCGTTCAGGGGCATGTCACACCTCCAGGTTGGGGCAACTTTATCCGGGCTGGGGCAACTGCTCTTGATGTTGCCCCAAAAAGTGACTGGAAGTTGGCGCACTGTGGCGGACTCTGGCGGACGTAAAAAAACCGCATTCTCCTATGAGAAATGCGGTTTTTGCGTTCATCTGAGACGGACTGAACATAATTCTTGGTGGCCCGGGGCGGAATCGAACCACCGACACAAGGATTTTCAATCCTCTGCTCTACCGACTGAGCTACCAGGCCAAGAGGCATGATTATAGACACCCCAACCCAGCTTTGCAAGTGTCGGCCGACAACTTCTTTCAGAAATTGCTGCCGCGCGGCGCAAAACTGTCGCCTTTCAAGCCGCTATAATGCGACGGATGAACAGCCAACCTACCTCTACCGCGCGGCACGACAGCGATGTCTGCATCGTCGGCAACGGCGCGATCGCCAAGACCACCGCGCTCGGATTCGCCCAGGCCGGCCATCGCGTCACCTTGCTGGTGCCGCCATCGGCGCCGCAACCGGCCGCGCCGCCTCCGGGCTCCGAACAGCCGTGGGACGTGCGGGTCTACGCCGTCAACCACACCGCACACACGCTGCTGTCCTCACTTAAAGTGTGGGGCGCGCTTGATGCGGCCCGCGTGGCGCCGGTCGAGGCGATGGTCGTCAACGGCGACGGCAAGCAGCCAGGCGACCTGGCGTTCGACGCCTTCGGCGCCCACGTCGGCTCGCTCGCATGGATCGTCGAGGACCGCAACCTGGGCCAGGCGCTCGACGCCGCGCTCAAGTTCGCGCCGAACGTTAATATCGTCAGCGGCCGCGCCGCCTCCCTGGCCAACCATGCCGACGGCGCCACCGTGACGCTCGACGATGGCGCCGTCATCGCCTGCGCGCTGATCGTCGGCGCCGACGGCGGCCAGTCGTGGGTGCGCGGCCAGTGCGACATCGGCCTCGATTACCGCTCCTACCACCAGCGCGCGGTGGTCGCCAATTTCAGCTGCGAGAAGCCGCACCACGGCGTCGCCTATCAGTGGTTCACCTGCCACGAAGGCATCGTCGCGCTGCTGCCGCTGCCCGGCAACCGCGTATCGCTGGTGTGGTCGGCGCCCGATGCGCTGGCCGAGACGCTGATGCGCGAAACGCTGTCCGAGATGGCGGTGCGCCTGGCGCTGCTGTGCGAGGACAAGCTGGGCGCGCTGCGGCCGCTGCAGCCGGAGTGCGTCAAGGACCTGCCGCTGGCGCTGATCCGCCCGCACGCGATCACCGCGCCGCGCGTGGCGCTGGTGGGCGACGCCGCGCACGTGGTGCATCCGCTGGCCGGCCACGGCATGAACCTCGGTTTTGCCGACGTCGCCGCGCTGCTCGACACCGTCGCCGCGCGCGAAGGCCACCGCAGCATCGGCGACGAGCGCGTGCTGGCGCGCTACGCCCGCGCGCGCAAGGAAGACGTGCTGTTGATGCAACTGGCCACCGACGGCCTGGCGCGCTTGTTCGGCACGGATCTCGAACCGGTGCGCGTGGTGCGCAATTTGGGGCTAAACTTGCTGGATAAGTTGCCCATGCTCAAGCGTCGGCTGATGGCCCACGCGATGGGCAAGTGAACATTTTAGTAATCAAGACAGGAACATAATGAGTAAATCACAAATCGCGGTGCTGTTGGCGGCCGCCCTGGTGGCAGCTTGCGCCGGCGCCGAGTCGCCGGTCGAAGCGAACATCAAGAAGGTCGTCGAACCGCGTCTCGGTCCTGGCGTGAAGATCGATTCGGTCAAGGAGACCCCTTACGCCGGCCTGTACGAGGTGCGCGCCGCCGGCGACATCCTCTACACCGACAAGAAGGGCGAGTACCTGATCATCGGCCACGTCTACAACGCCAAGACGACCGAAGACCTGACCAAAGCGCGCATCGACGAGATCAACAAGATCAAGTTCTCCGACCTGCCGGTCGAGATGGCGCTGAAGACCGTCAAGGGCGACGGCAAGCGCGTGATGGCGGTGTTCGAAGACCCGAACTGCGGCTACTGCAAGCGCTTCCGCCAGACCACGATGAAGGAAATCGACAACGTCACCGTCTACACCTTTATGTACAACATCCTGTCGGACGATTCCTTCGTCAAGTCGAAGAACATCTGGTGCGCGGCCGACCGCAACAAGGCATGGGACGACTGGATGGTGTCCGGCAAGGCAGCACCCGCGGCGCCCGCGAACTGTACGACGCCGAACGACAAGATCGTGGAGCTTGGCCATCGCCTGCGCATCCAGGGCACGCCGGCGATCTTCTTCGCCGACGGGAGCCGCATTCCGGGCGCGGTCGACCTGAAGACGCTCGAAGCGAAGTTCTCCAGCCTCAAATAACCCGGCTGTCAAGGTCTGACCCCGCGGGGTCGGACCCCGGTGTACATCCAGACCCTGCCATGACCGAAACTCTCCCCGTCGGCATCCTGCTCGCAGCGGGCAGGGGCCGCCGTTTCGACCCCACAGGACAACGCAACAAACTGCTCCAGCCATTCGCTGGCGGAGAGCCGGTGGTCGTCGCCAGCGCGCGGACGCTGCTGGCGGTGCTGCCGAAGGTTATCGCGGTCGTGCGCGATGCCGACGTCGCTTTGCTCCTGCGCGCAATCGGCTGCGACGTCACGGTTTGCCCCGATGCCGACGAAGGCATGGCGAGGTCGCTGGTCCACGCGGTGCGCCACTCGCTGCCCGCGCAGTCCTGGCTGATCGCCCTAGGCGACATGCCGCACGTGCGCGAGGCGACCATCAGGGCGCTGGCCGATGCGGTGGCCGATGGAGCGACAATCGCGGCGCCGATGAACGCGGGACGCCGCGGCAACCCGGTCGCCTTCGGCCATGCATGCCTCCGGCACTTGCTGGCGCTGGAAGGCGATCAGGGCGCGCGCGGCGTGCTCGGCCTGCATCCAGTGACAGAAGTGACAGTGAACGATCCCGGCATCTTCGCCGACATTGACCTGCCGTCCGATCTGTAGCGGCCAGGAAAATCCGGCTACACTAGCGACTCCTCAGCGGGAGATAACACACCATGAAAAAAACAAACCCAAAAAAGCAGCCCGCCATCCAGTACACCATTGTGCCGAAGGACCTGGCCGGCCACCTGTTCGATGTGACCGTCACGGTCGCCTCGCCGGCGCCCGAAGGTCAGGAGTTCGCGCTGCCGGCGTGGATCCCGGGCAGCTACATGATCCGCGAGTTCGCGCGCAATATCGTCCAAATCCGCGCCGAAGCGCACGGCAAGCCGGTTGCGCTGGCCAAGGTGGACAAGCATTCGTGGCGCGCGGCGCCCGTCGACGGTCCCCTGACCGTCAGCTACGAGGTCTACGCCTGGGACCTGTCGGTGCGCGCCGCCCACCTCGACCAGACCCACGGCTTCTTCAACGGCACCAGCGTCTACCTGCGCGTTCTCGGACAGGAGCACATGCCGCACCAGGTCGACATCCAGCGTCCGCATGACCCAGCCGCCAAGTCGTGGCGCGTGGCGACTTCGCTGCCGGAGCAGGGCGCCAGGCGCTACGGTTTCGGAACCTATGTCGCCGCGGACTACGACGACCTGATCGACCACCCGGTCGAAATGGGCGACTTCGCGCTGGCCACCTTCAAGGCGCACGGCATCCCGCACGACATCGTCATCACCGGCCGCGTGCCGAACCTCGACATGGCGCGCCTGCAGGCCGACCTGAAGGCGATATGCGAAACCCAGATCGCTTTCTTCGAGCCGAAATCGAAAAAAGCGCCGATGGACCGCTACGTGTTCCTCACGCTGGCAGTCGGCGACGGCTACGGCGGTCTCGAGCACCGCGCCTCGACCGCGCTCATTTGCGCGCGCGCCGACCTGCCGGTGGCGACCACGCCGAAGAAGCTCGAGGCCACCGACGGTTATTTGAAATTCCTCGGCCTGTGCAGCCACGAGTACTTCCACACCTGGAACGTCAAGCGCATCAAGCCGGCCGCATTTGCGCCGTACGACCTGCAGGCCGAAACCTACACGCCGCTGCTTTGGCTGTTCGAAGGCTTCACCAGCTACTACGACGACCTGCTGCTGGTGCGCGCGGGCCTGCTTGGCGAAGAGGCCTATCTCAAGCTGCAGGCCAAAACCGTGGCCAGCGTCCTGCGCGGCAGCGGACGGACCAAGCAGAGCGTCGCCGATTCCAGCTTCGACGCCTGGGGAAAGTACTACCGCCAGGACGAGAATGCGCCGAACGCCATCGTCAGCTACTACACCAAAGGTTCGCTGGTGGCGCTGATGTTCGACCTGACCATCCGCGCCAGGACCGCCGGCAAGAAGACGCTGGACGACGTGATGCTGGCGCTGTGGCAGCGCTACGGCCGCGAGTTCTACGCAACGGCGGCGCGTGGCGTGACCGAGGCGGAAGTCGAAGCGCTGTTCGACGAGATCAGCGGCCTGAAACTCAAGCCGCTGTTCGAACGCTACGTGCGCGGCACCGACGACCTGCCGCTGGCAAAGCTGTACGCG
The DNA here is from genome assembly GCF_056406475.1 of Massilia sp. P1_C10. Classification (NCBI taxonomy): domain Bacteria; kingdom Pseudomonadati; phylum Pseudomonadota; class Betaproteobacteria; order Burkholderiales; family Oxalobacteraceae; genus Massilia; species Massilia sp. P1_C10. Next base: position 15,974 of record NZ_JBFUAC010000008.1, on the reverse strand, counting down.
CCGTTCGGCGTGAAGCTGGCGGACGAACGCAAGGCCGCCAAGCCGTCGTTCGATGTGGCCACCGGCCGCGATGGCGGCGACTGCAAGCTGACGCAGGTCCACGAGGGCGGGGCGGCGCATCGCGCGGGACTGTCGGCCGGAGACGTGCTGGTTGCGCTCGACCGCGTCCGCGTGTCCGGCAATCCGTCGAACCTCGATTCGCTGCTGGGGCGCTACCGCGTCGGCGACTCGGTCAAGGTGCACGCGTTCCGGCGCGACGAACTGATGACGTTCAACGTCGAGCTGCAGGGCGACCGCGTTCCCGCCATCGCGATGGAAGTGACGCTCAGCGACAAGAAGCTGAAACGCCCGAGCGCTTGAATGCGAGCTGCGGCGTCGAACAGCCGGGGTCAGGTCCGGCGGACCTGACCCCGGGGGTAGGCCGCGGCGCATCAACCCGCCGTCGCAACCGCTCCAATCACCGCCAGGATCCACACGACGCAGCCGACCGCGATCCACGCGTAATTCGCGCCCGTCAGTTTGCTGTTACGCGTGCCTTCCGGATCGCCGCAGCTTTCGTTGATCAGGCACTGCGCCTTGTAATAGAAAAACCACAATGGAAAGATCATCGCCATCGACAGGTAATCCGTCACCGGCGAGCCGATCGATTTACGCGACAGCTTATCGAGCACGCTGCTGACCAGGATCAGGATCACCAGGAAGGTCGCGTGCGCGCCGTTCTCCCACTCGTCCAGTGATCCGCCGGCGTGCGCCTTGACCCGCCGGAACAGCGAATGGAAAAAGAAGATCCCGAAAATCGCCCGCGCCACAGGCCAGAATTTCCGCTCCTTCGCGTCCGGCTGCGCACTGCGCTTGTAGCACGACCACTGCTTGTACATCCAATAGATCGAATACAGCCCCAGCGTGGCGACGAACAGGATGGTGAATTTGCGCTTCGCGACAATGTAGAAGCGATCGGGTTCGACGGCGGAGGGAAGCTCGGCTTCGGGGATGCTGGCAGTGCCGGTGGCGTCGATCATCGTTCTTGTTCCAATGCTATAACAATTAACCAATTGTTAATGTAGCACGAACAAATCGAGCCGGGGCCTGGTTCCCCGGACCTGGCCCCATTTTCTGTCGCGACGCGCCTACTGCACCGGCGCCAGCGTCCGCAGCTGGAAGCGATAATCGGCGTTGAACAGAAAGGTCTCGGAAAACGTCAGCGACTTGCCCGGCCCGCTGGCCAGGTTGAACGGCTTCGGCAAGGGCCCCGCCCGTTCCACCGACGCCAGCGCGACTTTCGACGCATCATGGTCGCGCGAGCGCTGCACCGAGACTTTGGTCGGCTTGCCGGTGTGGTCCACCGTGATGCTGAGAACGACGATCGCCGGCAGCATGGGCGGGAGCTTGCCGCTGAAGGTGTAGTCGGCGTTGGACCGCATGATCTGCGCGGCGACGTCGGACTTGTAGGTGTCCACGCTGTCGAACGAGGTGCGCTGGCCCGGCAAGATGCTGCTGGCAGGCGCCGGCGCTCGCCACTCCGCCTGCGGCGCCGAAGCCGGGGCAGGCGCGATGGCCGGTAGACGGTGGCCGCACGCGGCCAGCAACAGCAGCATGCATGCGCATGCCGCCTGGTACTTCGATACGGGTTTCATGATCAGTCGAACAGCCTGGCAAGTTCCATCCCCGGGTCGGGTTTGCGCATGAAGGCCTCACCGACCAAAAATGCATGCACGTTCGCGTCGCGCATGCGCCGCACGTCTTCCCGCGCCATGATGCCCGACTCGGTCACCACCAGCCTGTCCGCCGGAATGCGCGGCAGCAGGCCGATCGTGGTGTCGAGCGAGGTCTCGAACGTGCGCAGGTTTCGGTTGTTGATGCCGACCAGCGGCGAACGCATTTTCAGCGCCGCCGTCAATTCATCGCCATCATGTACTTCGACCAGCACATCCATTCCGAGTTCCATCGCGCAGGCTTCCAATTCGGCCATCAGACCATGATCGAGCGCGGCGACGATCAGCAGGATCGCGTCGGCGCCCATCGCGCGCGCTTCGTACACCTGGTACATGTCGATCATGAAGTCCTTGCGGATCACCGGGATGTCGACCGCGGCGCGCGCCGCCCGAAGATAATCGACTGAGCCTTGAAAGAAGTTTAGGTCAGTCAGCACCGATAAACAAGCCGCGCCGTGACGCGCGTAGGTCTCGGCGATGTTCGCCGGCCGGAAGTCTTCGCGCAACACGCCTTTCGACGGCGACGCCTTCTTCACTTCGGCGATCACGCCGGCGTGGCCGTCCGCGATCCGGCGCCGCAGGCTCGCCTCGAAGCCGCGCAAACCGGCGCGCAAGGCGGCGTCGCCTTCGACTTCGCTGCGCAGGCTGGCCATGCCGCGGTATTTTTTGGCGGCGGCCACTTCGTCAGCCTTCACGGCGAGGATATTATTCAGGATATCGGACATAGTTGACTACTCAAGTAATTTTGGACAGGGCCAGCTTGACGCCGAGCCAGGCGAACAGGCCTCCGGTGGCGCGATTGAGCCACAGCGAGGTGCGCGGATTGAGTTTCAGGCGCGAGCTGGCCCGCGCGGCGAACAGCGCCAGGCCGTTACACCACAACATGCCGTTGATGTTGAAGATGCAGCCCAGGATGATGAAGGCGACCGCCTTGTGCGGCGCGTCGGCGTCGATAAACTGCGGCACAAAGGCGAGAAAGAACAGCGCTACTTTCGGATTCAGTACATTGGTCAGGAAGCCCTGCGCGAAGATCTTCCGGTAGGGCAGGGGCGCCAGCGCGACGGGCGCCGCGGCGTCGCGCGGTTTGCTGCGCAACAGGCCGAACGCCAGGTACAGGATGTAGGCCGCGCCGATGTATTTGACCACCGTGAACGCGGTCGCCGACGTCGCCAGCACCGCCGACAGTCCGAGCGCCGCCGCGAAGATGTGCACGAACACGCCGGCGCCGATGCCCAGCGCCGCCATGCAGCCGGCGCGCGCGCCCTGGGTGGCGCTGCGCGTCATGATCAGCAGCGAGTCCGGCCCCGGCATGATGTTCAGCAGCAGGCCCGACACGACGAACATGCCCAAGTCGTGGATGCCGAACATTTAGCTTTGTCCGAGCTGCTGCGTCACCTGCACGAACTGATCGAGCTTGGCGCGCGCCGCGCCCGACTGGATCGTCGCGCGCGCCTTCGCCAAGCCGTCCTCGATCGAGCCGGCCACGCCGGCCGCATACAGCGCGGTGCCGGCGTTCAGCGCGACGATGTCGTAGGCGGCGCCCGGCTGGCCGGTCAGCGCTTCCATCATCATCGTCTTCGACTCGGCCGAATCGGCGACTTTCAGGTTGCGGCTGGCGATCATCGGCAGGCCGAAATCCTCCGGATGAATTTCGTATTCGCGGATCTCGCCGTCGATCAGTTCCCCGACCATGGTGGCCGCGCCGAGCGAGACTTCATCCATGTTGTCGCGCCCGTACACCACCATCGCATGCTGGGCGCCGAGGCGCTGCAGCACGCGCACCTGGATGCCCACCAGGTCGGCGTGGAACACGCCCATCAGGATATTCGGCGCGCCGGCCGGATTGGTCAGCGGCCCGAGGATGTTGAAGATGGTGCGCACGCCCAGTTCGCGCCGCACCGGCGCCGCGTGCTTCATCGCCGCGTGATGGTTCGGCGCGAACATGAAGCCGATGCCGGTCTGCGCGATCGACTGGGCGATCTGTTCGGGCTTCAGGTTGATGTTGGCGCCGAGCGATTCGATCACGTCGGCGCTTCCGGACGACGACGACACGCTGCGCCCGCCGTGCTTGGCCACGCGCGCGCCGGCCGCAGCGGCGACGAACATGGATGCGGTCGAGATGTTGAAGGTGTGCGCGCCGTCGCCGCCGGTGCCGACGATGTCGAGCAGGTTGGTGGTGTCGGCCATCGGCACCTTGGTCGAGAACTCGCGCATCACCTGCGCGGCCGCGGCGATCTCGCCGATGGTTTCCTTCTTCACGCGCAGGCCCATGGTGATGGCCGCGATCAGGGTCGGCGACATCTCGCCCGACATGATCTGGCGGAACAGGTGCAGCATCTCGTCGTGGAAAATCTCGCGGTGTTCGATACAGCGCAGCAGGGCTTCTTGTGGGGTGATCTTCATGGCGGGGTCCGGTGGTGTCAGCGTTCGAGGAAGTTCTGCAGCAGCTTGTGGCCGTGTTCGGACAGGATCGACTCGGGGTGGAACTGCACGCCCTCGATGTCGAATTCCTTGTGCCGCACGCCCATGATCTCGCCATCGTCGGTCCACGCCGTCACTTCCAGGCAGGACGGCAGCGACGAACGCTCGATCGCCAGCGAGTGATAGCGGATCACCGTGAACGGGCTTGGCAGCCCTTTGAATACGCCCACGCCGGTGTGCGCGATCAGCGAGGTCTTGCCGTGCATGACCTGCTTGGCGCGGATCACGTTGCCGCCGAACGCCGCGCCGATGGCCTGGTGGCCGAGGCACACGCCCAGGATCGGCACCTTGCCCTTGAACTCGCGCAGGATGTCGACCGAGATACCCGCCTGCGCCGGCGTCTTCGGTCCCGGCGAAATGCAGATCCGGTCCGGATTCATCGCGGCGATGTCGGCCAGCGTGATTTCGTCGTTGCGCACCGTGTGCACATGCTCGCCCAGCTCCCCGAAGTACTGCACCAGGTTGTAGGTGAACGAGTCGTAGTTATCGATCATCAGCAGCATGTCAGAGCTCCCCATCCAGGCCGTCCTGGACCTGTTCGGCGGCGCGCAGCACGGCGCGCGCCTTGTTTTCGGTTTCCTGCCATTCCATCTCGGGGATCGAATCGGCCACGATGCCGGCTGCCGCCTGCACGTACAGCATGCCGTCCTTGATCACGCCGGTTCGGATCGCGATCGCCACGTCCATCTCGCCGCCGAAGCTCAGGTAGCCGCAGGCGCCGCCGTAGATGCCGCGCTTGGTCAGTTCGAGTTCGTCGATGATCTCCATCGCGCGTACCTTCGGCGCCCCGGTCAGGGTCCCCGCCGGGAAGGTGGCGCGCAGCACGTCCAGGTTCGACATGCCGTCCTTCAGCTTGCCCTCGACGTTCGAGACGATGTGCTGAACGTGCGAATACTTCTCGACCACCAGCCGCTCGGTGACGTTGACGCTGCCCGTTTGCGAGATGCGTCCGAGGTCGTTGCGCGCCAGGTCGATCAGCATCACATGCTCGGCGATCTCCTTCGGGTCGGCCAGCAGCTCCTTCGACAGCTCGGCGTCGCGCTCCGGCGTCGAGCCGCGCGGGCGGGTGCCGGCGATCGGGCGCAGCGTGACCTTCTTGCCGCCGGAAGGCAGGGTCTCGTTGCGCACCAAAATCTCGGGCGAGGCGCCGACGATCTGCATGTCGCCGAAATTGTAGTAGTACATGTATGGCGACGGATTCAGCGAGCGCAGCGCGCGGTACAGCGTCAGCGGCGAATCGACGTAGGGCTTGCGGATGCGCTGGCCGATCTGCACCTGCATCAGGTCCCCGGCCATCACGTACTCGTGGGCGCGCGCCACCGCCTTCAGGTAAGCGTCCTTGTCGAAGTCGCGGATCGCTTCGGTGCGCACCGAGCTCGAAGTGACCGGGGCATCGACGCCGCGCCGCAGCATCATGCGCAGGTCCTTCAGGCGCTGGCGCGCTTTCGGATAGGCCTCGGGCTGGGTCGGGTCGGCGTAGACGATCAGGTACAGCTTGCCCGACAGGTTGTCGATTACCGCCAGTTCCTCGGTGACCATCAGTTGGATGTCGGGCAGGCCCAAGTCGTCCTTCGGCGCGCCGTCCGCCAGCTTGCGCTCGATGTGGCGCACGGTGTCGTAGCCGAAGTAGCCGGCCAGGCCGCCGCAGAAGCGCGGCAGGCCGGGACGCAGGGCCACCTTGAAGCGCGCCTGGTATTGTTCGATGAAGTCGAGCGGATTGCCTTCGTGCGTCTCGATCACGCTGCCGTTCTTGACGATCTCGGTGCGCGTGCCGAAGTTGCGCAGCACCGTGTTGGCGGGCAGGCCGATGAACGAGTAGCGCCCGAAGCGCTCGCCGCCGACCACCGATTCGAGCAGGAAGGTGTTCTTGCCGGTGTTCTGGGTCTGGGCCAGCTTCAGGTACAGGGTGAGCGGCGTTTCGAGGTCGGCGAAAGCTTCCGAAATGAGCGGAATGCGGTTGTAGCCTTCGTTGGCCAACGATTTGAATTCGAGTTCGGTCATGCTTTTCTCCAGGCCGCCGGGGGAGGGATGGCGGCGTAGGGTTTCAAAAAACCTGCCGGCGCGCGGGCGCGGGCAGCAATCGACGTGGGTTACTTAGCCCAGGATTGCCAGCGTCGCCAAAGCCAGGCCTCAAGGGCGCCGGTTTGGTTGACAGTGTGTTTTTTGGTGAAAAACATGTGTGTTTGCGTCAGTTTGCGATGCGGTTATGCGAACTTATCAGGGTTGCCGCTTCGAGCAGCGATTCAACTATACCATCGCTTTCGATTTCGTGTACAGGCTGGCCGTGGTTATAACCATATGGCACAGTGAGCACGAAACAGCCGGCCGCGCGCGCCGCTTCGGCGTCGTTCGACGAGTCCCCGATCGCGACCACCTGGCCTGGGGCCAGCGCGAAATCGGAGCACACCTGCAGCAGTGGCATCGGGTCCGGCTTTTTGCGAGGCAGGCATTCGCCGCCGTAGACCACCTCGAAGTAGGGCGCCAGTCCCTTTTTCGCCAGCAGCGGCGCGGCGAATGCGATCGGCTTGTTGGTCACGCAGGCCATGCGCAGGCCCATCGCGCGCATCGCATCGAGGCCGGCCAGCACGCCGTCGTACAGCGCGCTGTGGTCGCCGTTGATCGCCAGGTAGTGGCGCTGGTAGGCGGTCATCGCGTCACCGATGCGCTGCTCGACGCCGGCCGCATCGAAGTCGATCGCCAGCACGCCGCGGATCAGGTTCTCCGAGCCCTTGCCGACCAGCTGTTCGATGCGCTGCGCGCTGATCTCGGCCAGGCCGAAGTCGGCGCGCATGCGGTTGATCGCGACATGGAAGTCCGGCACCGTGTCGAGCATGGTGCCGTCCAGGTCCACGATCACGCCGCGAATCGGCGCATGCCCGGCCTTCATTATTTGCCGGCTTTGGCCAGTTCCGCGCGCATCGCGTCGATCACGCCCTTGTAGTCCGGCTGGCCGAAGATCGCCGAGCCGGCCACGAAGGTGTCGGCGCCGGCTTCCGCGGCGGCGGCGATGTTGTCGACCTTGATGCCGCCGTCGACTTCCAGCAGGATATCGCGGCCCGACTCGGTGATCATGCGGCGCGCGATGGTCAGCTTCTTGAGCGCTTCGCCGATGAATGACTGGCCGCCGAAGCCCGGGTTGACCGACATGATGAGGATCATGTCGATCTTGTCCATCACGTGGTTCAGGTAGTGCATCGGCGTGCCCGGGTTGAACACCAGGCCGGCCTTGCAGCCGTTGTCGCGGATCAGCTGCAGCGTGCGGTCAATGTGCTCCGACGCTTCAGGGTGGAAGGTGATGATGTTGGCGCCGGCCTTGGCGAAGTCCGGGATGATGCGGTCGACCGGCTTGACCATCAGGTGCACGTCGATCGGCACCTGCACGTGCGGGCGGATCGCCTGGCACACCAGCGGGCCGATCGTCAGGTTCGGCACGTAATGGTTGTCCATCACGTCGAAGTGGATGATGTCGGCCCCGGCGGCGACGACATTGCGCACTTCCTCGCCGAGGCGGGCGAAGTCGGCGGACAGGATGCTGGGGGCGATCTGGAATTTGGTCATGGCAGGTGCGAGGCAAAAATAGGAATGCGCTATTTTACGCTGTCGCCGCCACTTGCCTTGCGCGGCTCACGGTTTTGTTGTGCAATGTATGATGGATGCCCGGCCCTGCGGTCGATTCATCCAGTCAACAACAATACGAAGGAAACGCGATGGCCGCCTATGACTTTACTGTTTCCGTCAGGACGCAATATATCCCGGAGCAGTCCGACCCGGAACGCACCAATTACGTGTTCACCTATTCGATCACGATCAAGAACACCGGCACCGTGGCCGCGCAGCTGATCGCGCGCCACTGGGTCATCACCGACGCCGCCAACCATGTGCAGGAAGTGCGCGGGCTCGGCGTGGTCGGCCATCAGCCGCTGCTGCAGCCGGGCGAACAGTTCGAGTACACCAGCGGCACCCAGCTGGCGACGCCGCAGGGCTCGATGTACGGCGAATACTTCTGCGTGGCCGAAGACGGCCACCAGTTCGAAGCGAAGGTTCCGGAATTCGTGCTGACCATGCCGCACACGCTGCACTGATCAGGGCTTGTCGTCCCCGGAGTCGTCCCGATCCGGCTTCCGGCCCTGGAACATGGTCCACCAAACGATAAACACCAGCAGGAACATCGCCACGCCTGCTTCCAGAATTAATAGCCACATATCGATCCTTATGAACTCAACCCGCCGCAGTCTACTCGTTTCGCTGGGCGCCGTCGCCTTGGCGATGTCCGCCTGTACCACCGCGCCGCCGAAACCGGAGCCGCGGCCCACGGTGATCATGCCGCCGCCGGTCGGGCCGGTCTTCGTGCCGGCGAAGCCGCCGGAGCCTGTCGCCACGCCGCTGATGACGCCGACCACCTTCGAAGCGCTCCCCGGCTGGCAGCAGGACGACCTGCGCGAAGCGTGGCCGGCCTTCCTCGCCTCATGCAAGGTCCTGGCGCGCAAGGATGACTGGCGCGATGCCTGCACGGCGGCCGGCGGCGTGAACCCGGCCGATGGCGCCGCGATCCGCGCCTTCTTCGAGAGCCGCTTCGTGCCGAACCAGGTGCGCGCGGCCGACGGCGCGGACACGGGCCTGATCACCGGTTACTACGAGCCGATGCTGCAGGGCGCCCGCAAGCGCGGCGGCGCGTTCCAGACCCCTCTATATAAGGTGCCGGACGATCTGCTCACCGTCGACCTGGGCGGCGTATATCCGGAACTGAAGAACATGCGCCTGCGCGGCCGCCTGGTCGGCAAGAAGGTCGTCCCGTACGACACGCGCGCAGAAATCGAACGCGCCGTCATGCCGGGCAAGGAGCTGCTGTGGGTGGACGACCCGGTCGAGGCCTTCTTCCTCGAGGTGCAGGGATCGGGCCGCGTGCGGCTGGCCGACACCGGGGAGACTGTGCGCGTGGCGTTCGCCGACCAGAACGGCCATCCATACAAAGCGATCGGCCGCTGGCTGGTCGAGCAGGGCCAGCTGCCGGCGGCGCAGGTGTCCGCCCAGAGCATCAAGGCCTGGATCGCGGCTCACCCCGAGCGCCGCCAGGAACTGTTCAACGCCAATCCGAGCTACATCTTCTTCAAGGAGGAGCGCCTGCCCGATCCTTCGGTCGGCCCGAAAGGCGCGCTGGGCGTGCCGCTGACCCCCGCGCGATCGGTCGCGGTCGACCAGCAGTTCCTGCCTCTGGGCGCGCCCGTATGGCTGGCGACCACGCGCGCGGGGAGCGAGGCGCCGATGCAGCGCCTGATGATGGGCCAGGACACGGGCGGCGCGATCCGCGGCGCGGTGCGGGCCGATTTCTTCTACGGGTTCGGCAAGGAAGCGGCCGACAACGCAGGCCTGATGAAGCAGCGCGGCCAGATCTGGGTGCTGCTGCCGAAGGCCGCGGGCCGCTAACAGACCGGGGGCTGGGCCGGCACATCCATTACAAAAATAGCATTCTTTTGGTTAATATTAATTGCTAATAAGCAACTAATGTGCGCATTTCTTGCTTTTATTTAAAAGAATGTGTTGTTTTGTAGCGAAATCTATGACACGAATCTGAAATATATTCGGTGAACTTTTTTGCGTTCCGGAATACACTTGATCTTGTCGTGCAGTAATTCGTAAATACGATAAATGGCAAACTCGTCGAAAGGCGAAGGACGCAAAGCTTCTGGTCTAACGGGTAATACCCTATGACAGCAGGGCCGCCGTGGGATCACAAAGAACGATGAATTTCGATCTTTCATGGATTCCCTGACACCTTGAGTTTTCTGAAGTAAGCGTTCCTGATTTAAAAAAAATGAGGCGTCGTGCCGGTCCGCTGGTGGCGCTTCGAAAATATCAATCGCTATCAATTAGCAAACTCAGGGAAATTACAATGTTAAAATTCAATTCAAAAGCACTCGCAATCGTACTGGCAGCAGCAGGTATGGCATCGGCAGGCGTCGCGGTGGCGGACAACGCGCAGGGCGTCGTGACGGTGAACGCAACGCTCGCCGCGGGCTGCACAGTGAGCACTGGCACCATCACTATCGCTTCCTTCACTGCGCTGGCCTCCACTGCTGCCCAGACCGGCAACAGTGGCAGCACCTTCAAGGTCGCCTGCACCACCGGCTTGACGCCGACGATCTCCTCGGCCTCGCCTCGAATCATGAGCATGACCGACGGTAGCGGTACCCACACTTTGCCATTCAGCCTGAGCCAGACTTCCGCCGGAACCAGCTTGTCAACTGACAGCGCCGCTGGCGATTCCTTCACCACCCCGGATGGTTCCCCGCAGACGGTGCCGCTTTTCGCAACGGTGCAGTCGGCGGACTTCGGTGCGTTGCCGGCGGGAAGTTACACCACCAATGTGACCCTGGATGTTGCTTACTAATGACCATGCGCATTGGCGCCGCAGCGCAGCCCACTCACGCGCCCTGATTTTCAAGCTGTTGGGGTGGGGCAGTCTGGGCACGCTGCTCGCCCTCGGGGCCGGTGCGGTCAATGCCGTGACGATCACACCGGTACTCGTCGAATTATCGCCAGCGCGAAGGATCGTTTCGGTTGCGGTGACGAATCCGTCCGATCGCGCTGTGACCTTCCAATCCGATGTTCTGGCATGGAGCCAGCCAGACGGCAAGGACCGTTTCGAAGAAACCGACGACCTCATGGTGGTGCCACCGATTGCGAGCATTGCGGCCGGCGCCAGCCAGATATTCAGGATCACACCACGTACTCCGCCCGGCCCCCAGGAGCGGGCCTACCGCCTGATCCTGGAAGACGTGACGGCCGAAACTGCCGTGTCCGCCAATGCCGCCACGGTCAATATCCGGGTGCGCCATAGCCTGCCGGTGTTCGTCTCCCCATCTGGCAAGCCCGGCACAGCGGTGCGTGTCGCCGAATGCGCGTCGGAGGCCGCCGGAAAGGGTTGTGTCCGCCTGTACAACGACGGCGATCGCTATATAACGGCGAAGACACTCACCATCGATGCTGCCGCCTGGCACAAGGAAGTCCTCCTCGGCACTCGGCTGCTTGCGGGCGCCTGGCGCGAGTTGAACTTCGATCTTCCGTCCAGTATTGCCGGACCGCTCACGGTCAAGGCACTCACCTCGGCCGGTGAGTTTGCTGGCCAGTTACGCCCGATGCCGCGTTAAACCGGTGTTGGTTCGCCGCCCGCGTGATTCGTAATGCCGGCTCTCTCCGCCCCGGCAGCCAGGACAATTCTGGCCGCGACCCTAATCCTTGCCGCAGGTTCGCCGGCGCTGCCCGCGCGCGCCGATAGCGCCGACCAGGCGATCGAGGATGTCTCCGTTGTCCAACAGCCCGGCTCAGCGACTGCGCGATTCACGTTTCACGCACCGATGCTGCAGATGCCGACATTTTTTATGCTGGACGCGCCGGCACGCCTGGTGATCGATTTCGCGGGCATCGAGCAAAGCAGGCGCCGCACCTTTTCCTTCGTCGCGGGTCCGATCCAATCAGCAGCGCTGATCGGCGCGTCCGGGCGCACGCGCGTGGTGCTGTCTTTGCGTGAACCAGTCCAGCCGGTGTTTCGGATGGATGGCAACGACCTCCTGATGACGCTGTCACCCGCGGCCCCGGCGGCTGCTATCGCCGCGGCTCCCGGCGCGAAACACGAGCCCGCCAACATCCAGTCCGGCATCCGGAGTAAAAATCGCAGCGAGCCGCAGCCTGAAACCCTGCTCGTCGAGCTGACCGTCAACGATGAACCGATGCCCGGCATCGTCCTCGCGCAACGCTTGGCTGATGGCCGCCTGGCCCTGCCGCTCGAAGCCTGGCAGCGCGCGGGACTGCGTCCGGCCGGCGTGCCCGTGACGCTGCCCGGCAAGCAGACAGGCTATGCGCTCGAGTCGGTGCCCGGCCTTGTGTATCGCATCGACCGCGCACGCCTGATTCTCGCGCTGACCGTGCCGGCGGCCGCTTTCGATGCCTCCTCTGTGTCCTTGCGCCGCGCGCAGGCCGGCACGCCGGACCGATCCGCGTCGGGCGTGTATTTCAATTACGGCCTGGTCGCTGAGCGCCAACCAATCGGAAGCCCAACGTTCGGCGGCGCTGTCGACGCAGTGGTTTTCACGCGCGGCGGGGCGCTGGTCGCCGGCGCCGTGGTCCGCAGCGACCACACCGGCCGCAGCGCTAAACGCACCGATACCTATTGGCGCACCGATTGGCCGGACCAGATGAAGGCGCTGGTGATCGGCGATGCTGTGGGCAGCTCCGGCGCCTGGAGCCGGCCGGTACGATTCGGTGGAATCCGGTATGGGCGCGACTTCGCGCTTGCGCCCGGTTACATCGCTTACCCTTTGCCGACGGTGACCGGTTCGGCCGCACTGCCGTCGACGGTGGATGTGCTGGTGAATAATCAGCGCCAGTCGAGCGCCAGCGTGAAGGCCGGACCTTTCGACCTGACCAATGTGCCGGTCGTCAGCGGCGCCGGTGAAATCAATCTGGTTGTGCGCGATCTGCGCGGCGTCGTGACCTTACTGACCCAGGGCTATTATTCATCTCCGCTGCTGCTGGCGCCGGGCCTGTCGGATTTTTCGGCGGAAAGCGGCGCTTTACGCCGAAACTATGGTGGCGCGAACGATCGGTATGACCAAGTCTTCGCTGCCGGATCCTATCGATACGGCGTGAACCCCGCGCTGACCGTCGGCGCACGGACGGAAATGCAAAGGACACGCCAGGCCCTCGGCGTCGAAGCCGCCGGGCTGCTCGGCACCGTTGCGGTCGCGAGCGCGGGGGCGGCTTGGTCGCGCAGCGCGGAAGACGGCGCGCCGGCGCGCAGCGGCGCGCGCTGGCTTGCCGCAATAGAACGAACAAGCCCGCGCGGCGGCGGCGCGATCCGATGGGAGCACTTCGACGCCGGCTTCGCCCAGTTTGGCGCCGTCAGCGGCGAGATTCGGCCGAAGGATCGCCTCCAGGCCAACCTCGGCCTCGCACTCGGCGCCGGCAAGTCGGCGGGAACGAGCTACGTCCGCCAGACCAGCTGGTCCGGCGAGCGCTTCAGCCTGGCTGGAATTAATGTCGGCGTGGCACTGCCGCGCCACTCCTTCCTGTCCGCCTATGCCAGCCAGCAGTTCGAGCCCGTGGTGGCCCGCAGCGCTGGGCTGAATCTGATCGTGCCGATCGGAAATCAAACAACCTTGGCCGCCACTATTGGCCACACCAGTGCCGGCGGGACGGCTGCTACCGTGCAGGCCAGCCGTTCGGCGCCGCCCGGCGAAGGATGGGGCTGGAATCTACGTGCCACCGATGCTGCCGATCGTCAGGTGCAGGCGGGACTGGTACGTAGTTCGTCCTATGGCTTGTTTGGGATCGATGTCAACGCCGGCGCCGGGAGCAACGCAATTCGCGTCAGCGCCGACGGTTCGCTCGGCTGGTTCGAAGGTTTACCGTTCGCAGCCAAGCGTATCGACCAGGGTGCGTTCGCCGTGGTTCGGGTAGGCGATATCGAGGGCGTCGCGGTCTCGCGCAGCAGTCAGGTGGTGGCGACAACCAACAGCCGTGGACTCGCCTTTGTGCCCGGCCTGCTGCCGTATCAGGCGAACCTGTTAACGCTGGAGTCAGATAAACTGCCATTGGACGTCAGCATCGGCAGCGTCAGGAAAGAAGTTGTTCCGTATGCGCGCAGCGGCGTATTGATTGATTTTCCGGTGCATCGGGCGCGCAACATACTCGTGACATTGAACCAGGCGAGCGGCGCCCCGGTGCCGGCCGGCGCGATGGTGACGGTGTCGCCGGAGAATAAGGAATTTGTTGTGGCCAAGCGCGGAAAGGTCTACCTGATGGATGTTCGGGGCGCTACCCGGATCGACGTGCGCTGGCCGGAGGGAAGCTGTTCGCTGCCGCTCGCGGCCGGTCCGGCGCGCAGTGGCGAGACCCAGGTCGGTCCCTTGATTTGCCAGGAGCAGCACGATGGCGCCAGGTGACGCGGCCGATTCGCTATGGCGGCATGTGCGAACCCATCTGGCGGGCGCCGCGCTGGCGCTGGCGAGTACTGGCGCGCTCGCCCAGTCCTGCACTGTGGCGCCTGGGGCGACTCTTGCCTTTCCCGTCGTCGTCGCGCTCGCGAGCAGCGGCAACCAGACCACCGACACCGGGCAAAGCCTGAAGGTCGCTTGCGACAGCAGTGTCGCAGGAACTCTGCGGCTATATTCCGACACGGCGCGCGTGATGAGCAATGGCGCGCGCAGCCTGCCGTTCAACCTCAGCCTGATCAGCGGCGCCGCGAGCAACGATTTGCCGACTGTACCGCCGGGCGCGTCCTTCGACATCATCCGCGATGGCCAGCTGCATACGGTAACCCTCTACGCCAAGATATTCGCACAGAACTTCCAGGCGCTGCCGGCCGGACAGTATTCCGCTTCGATCATGTTGACGGTGGAATACTGAGCTGGCCTCCAAGCGAGCAACTTGGGATCCTGACCGGCTACAATCGCGAACCGAAGTGTCCAATATCCTAAAAAGGAGTAGTCCATGGAATACACAGACCTGCTGATCGAAACCCACGGCCGCGTGGCCGTGATCCGCCTGAACCGTCCAAAGGCGCTGAACGCCCTGAACGACAACATGATGAACGAGCTCGGTAACGCGCTCTACAAGTTCGACGCCGACAAGGACATCGGCTGCATCGTCCTGACCGGCAGCGAGAAGGCCTTCGCGGCGGGCGCCGACATCGCGGCGATGGCGGAGTACACCTACGCCGACACCTACCCGGACAACTACATCGGCCGCAACTGGGAGCACATCCTGAATGTGCGCAAGCCGGTGATCGGCGCGGTAGCCGGATTCTGCCTCGGCGGCGGTTGCGAGCTGGCGATGATGTGCGACTTCCTGATCGCCGCCGACAGCGCGCGCTTCGGCCAGCCTGAAATCAAGGTCGGCGTCACGCCCGGCGCCGGTGGCACCCAGCGCCTGCCGCGCACGATCGGCAAATCGAAAGCGATGGACTTGCTGCTGACCGCGCGCATGATCGACTCGGCCGAAGCCGAGCGCACCGGCCTGGTGTCGCGCGTGGTCCCCGCCGACAAGCTGATGGAAGAGGCGATCGCCGCGGCGACGGTAATCGCATCGATGTCGGTGAACGTGGCGATGGCCATCAAAGACAGCGTCAACCGCGCCTTCGAAACCACGCTGACCGAAGGTGTGCGTTACGAGCGCCGCTACTTCCACGCCGCATTCGGCACGCCGGCGCAGAAGGAAGGTATGTCCGCATTCCTGGCCAAGCGTCCCGCCGATTTCAAGGGACTGTAGCAAATAGGCCTTGCGCGGTTCGGGGCGGCTTGCTATAGTTCGCCTCCCCGCAAATCGCGGGGCGCTTTAAAGGGTGCAGCGGAGGTCTCGGACCGAAGCGGCACACGAAAAAAAAGAGCGTGACAGGATCGGCGAAATGCTTCATAATCTCGCCTCTCTGCTGATGAACACAACGCTTCATCGACATGCAGGGCAAGCAGTACCGAATAAGTTCTTTAACAATTAACAGTCGATAAGTGTGGGCGTTTGATGAAGGTGCCAGTGACCTCGGTCACTGAATACTTAAATTATCAAATGTTCACAAAAAAGAAATATAGGCGCTACGAAAGTAGTGGCCTGTCAGTATTTTGAGTGAGCGATCTGTCCGCAAGGACATTAAACAGAGATTGAACTGAAGAGTTTGATCCTGGCTCAGATTGAACGCTGGCGGCATGCCTTACACATGCAAGTCGAACGGCAGCGCGGGGCAACCTGGCGGCGAGTGGCGAACGGGTGAGTAATATATCGGAACGTATA